>NZ_JCAPEU010000009.1:0-251317 GCF_059735265.1 Mangrovimonas sp. sgz306409 | reverse complement strand
GTTAAAAATTGAATTTTCATGGATATGTTTCCAGTGTGTTAAGATATTGGTCCAGAAATGGACAGACGATTTAAGGCGGTTATAGCGACGGGGCTCACCTCTTACCTTTCCGAACAGAGAAGTTAAGCCCGTTAGCGCCGATGGTACTGCATCCGTGGGAGAGTAGGTCGTCGCCTTTTTTGAAGCCCCCAGCATCATTTGCTGGGGGCTTTTTGTTTTTGGGTACTTTACCATTTATGGCGCATAAATTATTTTACTGATAAAATGGCCTCTGTTAACTTATTTTAAGTGGGGTTAAGGGGAATACTCTATATTTTCACGTTAATCGTATTCAAGGTCATTGTCCTATGTTCTAATATGAGTTATAGGGTTATCGTTAAGTCTCGTCTTCAACTTCCTGGGAGTTTGGGTTATACTTTATTAACAATACTTAAAGATGTAATCGATTAAAAAGTTCAACTATTTCACAGTACTTTCTGTTTGACAAGGTGTTTGATTGCCTCATATTCTTTGGAATTCCAGTTGTATAAAGGTTCTGTTTGCTTATCTATTAAGCATCGGGAGGTAAATAGTGTATATCAGTAAAAATCTGTTAGTTTTTTTGTGGATATGATAATTAATTTTTACTTTAGTGTAATCGATTACAACATTATCTGTTGTTTTATCGAGTTACTGGATAGGAGTTTAACTGAATTAAGCTAAGCCACCCAAATCGTAGTAAATGGAATGCAAGTAACCAACTATAATCATTTAATACATACCTAATGGTTAAAAAACTACTTTCCCTATTAGTGTTGTTGCTATTGGCAACCCAAGTCAGTTATTCTCAAGAAACCTTAATTGATTTTAATTTTCAAGCCATCGATATGCCCGAAGGTATTACGTCGGATGGTACTATTTCAACTGGAGGTCCAGTTAACAATTGTACTGAATGTTCTGAGGGACGTCTTGTGGTAAGTACTGGAGGTTTTTTGCAAGCCGATGTGTCTAGTTGTGGGGTGTTTTTGGTTAAAATGAAATCTTCAGGAAGCACACCAAGAACTGTTACAGTAAAGTACCAACATTTGGGTTCGGAAGATTATATAATTGCAGGAGATGTTTCTGTGGTGCAGTCGGGAACTGGACTATATGAGCTTACAGATCTTTTTCCCGCACTTCAAACACCTGGGACTACTTCCATTCGTTTGGAAAATGCTCCTAGCGGTGGGCAAGTACATATTCATGATTTATATATAGAATCTAGTGCCTATTTGTTTTCAGAAGCGAACATTCTTACGTTTAACTTGCCTGGTCAGGTAGGTGAAGAAATAATCGATACAGATGCCAATACTATTAGTGTATCAGTTCCTATTGGAATGGATTTAACTTCAGCTATTCCTGAATCAATAGAAATATCTCCTTCGGCAACTATTTCACCTTCGGTAGACACAGCGAGAGATTTTTCTGTGGGAAATAATGTTAGTTATACAGTAACGTCACAAGATGGTAATACCATTAAAGAATGGTTGATTAGTGTTTCCGAAGTGGTGTCTAGTGAAAAGGACATTACCGCTTTCACATTGGTCGAAAATCAAATAGGAGAAACCATCATTGACAGTGAAGCGGGAACGATTGAGGTGACCGTGCCAGAATCTGTGGATGTTACCAACCTTGTTCCAACGACGTTGACAATTTCACCCTTTGCAGACATAACACCTTCGGCAGATACTCCTCGTGATTTTTCTGGTCCAGTTGAATATACCGTGACGGCCCAAGACAACAGCACAAAAACTTGGACGATTACTGTTTCTGAGGAATTGCCTTTTTACAGTTTGGATGTGGCAGTTACAGGAATTGGAAGTGTAACTTTAAGTCCGGAAGGCGGTATTTATGAAGAAGGAACGGTCGTAACGCTTACTGCGGAGCCTATTTGGGATGCTACCTTTACTGGATGGGCCGGAGACTTAAGCGGCAATGAATTGGTAGAAACCCTTACTATGGATGGTTCCAAAAGTGTGACGGCTAATTTTTCAGCAGATGTGGAATTGGATTTTGAGATTCCTGTGGGATTTGCTTCCGTTGATACAGGTACTGAATATCAAAATTACGATTTCAATTTTAATGGTCCTGTAAGTGGTGGTCAAGGAGCGGCCGATACGCTTTGGGTGAATGGTCCTGAAGATTTTGACATGCTGGCTTGGCATTTATACTATAGAAATAGGGCCTACAAAGGACTTTCGGGAACCAATGGCGTTACCGCAACGCCAGAAGTCATTGTTTTTACAGAAGGGGTTTACGAAGAAGGCACTTCCGATTCTTCAGCGTGGGGAAATCATATGTTGACAGTTCAAGAGCAAGGAGATTTAACTATTATTGGTGAACAAAATGTGGTTTTGAAGTTTGGATTAAACATTAAGCGTTCTTGGAATGTGTTGATTCGCAACCTGACGTTTTATGATTATTATGATGACGGGATCAATATTGGAGAGCCGGAAACCCACCACATATGGGTAGACCACTGTACAGTTGGACATCCTGATACAAGACCAGAAGATCAAGATCATCCTGATGGCGGTATTGACGTTAAGGGAGGAGCAAGTTATATCACCTTATCTTGGAATATTTTGAGAAATAGTTGGAAGACCAATCTTATTGGGCATTCCGATAGCAATGGATCGGAAGATTTGGGGAAATTGAAAGTGACCCTTTATGCCAACCATTATTTCAATAGTAATTCCAGAAACCCAAGAGTGCGTTTTGGAGAGGTACACGTGTTGAACAATTTGGTGGAAGGGATCACGCTTTACGGTATTGCGGCGTCCAATCAATCGCAGGTATATGCCGAAAATAATTTCTATCTCAATACGCGTTGGCCAATGTACGCCGATAGAACGGTTTCCGATTTTCAAGCTGTTTATGGTGTGAATACCGATAACACCTTTACCTCAAAAACGGGAAATTACCCTGCAACTGCATTGAAGCAAGTAGGAAATGTTTATGATGATAGTGAACTTCCTGTCATCACCTCACAAATCAATCCAGAGATGTTGAACCCAGGAGGACGTTCGGTAAAATTTGATGAATTGAATCCTGAAGGAATTTTTGAACCCTCTTCCTATTACGACTATGAAGCATTTCCCGCCGATGTTGTTGAAGAATTGATTCCCCTTTATGCTGGAGCAGATGTTATTGATTTCTTTCAAACGGAGTCTCTTGGTGTATTGGATCTGGAGGAGCAGTTGTTTAAGTTGTATCCTAATCCAGTTAGGGATTATTTGGTATTGCAACATTCCTCTGCGGATAAAAATGGAACTGTAGATGTTTACAATTTGTCTGGTGTAATTGTGATGTCTGTAAAAGTGGAAGAAATGAGTACACTCACACGTTTGGATCTAGCAGCATTGGCCAATGGATTTTACGTGTTACAATATAAAGATGCTCAAAAGCAGCAGCAATTCAGAATTGTTAAAGGATAATTTATAAAAGTATAGATATTGAATAAAGCCCTGAATAGTTTAAAGAGTTGGTAATTTTTGAGAAAGGGAAAGGTTCTCTTTTGATGGATTATATATTTAATTTAAAAACTAACATTATGAAAAAACAATTACTTAAACTTGCTATGATTGCCATTCCTGTTGTTGGATTGATGTCATTTAAGAGCTCCCCAATGTTTTTTGATGCTGGCTGGGTTATTTACCAAGCCGATGTAATGCCCGACGTGTTTGATCCTCCTTTTCAAGAGTCAAGTCAAGGGACCAGCTATACTAACGAAATAGTTGAAGATCCTGATGATGCTACAAACAATTTATTGGAAATGGAATGTCCTGGGACTTCATTTTATTGGAGAATGAATTTTGCCAACAATGGTGTTACTGTAGACAATTTAACAGTGGTCATGAGGGTAAAAGGGAATCCTAATTATGATGTGCCTATGGATATCGATATGCACTATAATGATGTGCGTACACGTATATCATTTGATAAAAGTTATAATGATTTGAGTAATGTAGCCCGCGTTAGGAATGGAGAAGGAGAAACCACCGAATTAGGTGTTGATTTGGATGAGTGGCATACGTATCGATTTACAATGACTTCTGAACAAGCTAATCTTTATATTGATGAAAGTGAGACTCCTGTAATGACAGTAACACCTGCTTCCTCCGCAAGTAGCAATAGTCATTTCCGTTTTGGAGATGGGTCTTCCACAGAGAATGAGTATGGAGCCTCTATTGACTGGGTGGTATGGGAAACTTCTGGAGCCTATTCTCCTTCAGAAATGGCATTGCCAGCAGAAGTGTTGAGTGTAGATTCTTTTGCAACAAATAGTGCTTGGGTTGGACCAGTACCTACAAAAGATCTTTTATATGTAAACCATCCAAACTCAAGGGGTGATTCTCAAATAAAGGTATTTAACCTTTCTGGAAAATTGGTGAAATCTATCGAAACCCAAGGAAATTTGGAGAGAACTGAAATTGACATGAGCGAATTGGCTGCAGGTTTGTATATTGTGAACTATAAAAACGGAAATCAAGAACAACAGTTCAAAGTTTTAAAAGAATAATTACAATTTGAGACTACAAAAAGTATTTAAAAACATAACACCAAAAACTTTTGTGCTAAGCAACCTTATAAAAATAGGGTTGCTTATGCCTTTTATGGGAATATCCCAAAATTTGGCATTTCCAACAGCCGAAGGATTTGGACGCTTTACCACAGGAGGAAGAGGTGGAAAAGTCATTAAGGTTACAAATCTTGAAGATCAAGGCGAAGGAAGTTTACGTGCTGCAATCAAGGAAAAAGGAGCCAGGATTATTGTATTTGATGTTTCAGGAACCATTCAATTGGAGTCAAAGCTGGAAATTAAGAATAGTAATGTAACCATTGCTGGCCAAACAGCTCCTGGTGACGGCATCACTATTGCGGGATATTCTGTAGCCATTAAAACCGATAATGTTATTTTGAGGTATTTGCGTTTTCGGTTGGGGGATGTCAACAAAGTTCAAGATGATGCTATTGGGGGAAGAGATCGTAGAGATATCATCCTAGATCATTGCTCCATGAGTTGGGCTACCGATGAAGTGGCTTCTTTTTACCAAAACCACAATTTTACTATGCAATGGTGTATTGTTTCCGAGGCCTTAAACCATTCTGTCCATGAAAAAGGAAACCATGGGTATGGAGGCATTTGGGGAGGAGCCAAGGTGTCTTTTCACCATAACTTGATTGCTAGCAACAATAGTAGAACCCCTCGTTTTAGTGGCTCTCCTACAACGGAAAACCTTTCGGACGAATTTGTGGATTTTCGAAATAACGTAATCTATAATTGGGGAGAAAATAATATTTATGGAGGTGAACGAGGTACTTATAATATGGTAAACAATTATTTCAAATTTGGTCCTGCAACACCAAAATCCAAAAAAGATAGAATTGTAAACCCCTATGAACCCTATGGAAAGTTTTTCGTAGACGGAAACTACATAGAAGGTTTTCCTGAAATCACCAAAAACAATTGGAGTGGAGGAGTACAATGTGACGATGTTGAAAAGGCTAAAGCGAAAGAGATGTTTCCTATCGATCAAAATGTGGAAACCCAATCGGCAGAGGATGCCTATCAATTGGTATTACAGCATGCAGGGGCCAGTTTGAGTCGGGATGCTGTTGATGAACGCATTGTGAATGATACCAAAATTGGTACCGCTTCTGTTGGAAATGGCATTATCGATTCGCAAGCACAAGTTGGGGGGTGGCCAGAATTAAAAACAAATCCGCCATTACAAGATGCAGACTTAGATGGTATGCCCGATAGTTGGGAACAAGACCAAGGGCTCAATTCTCAGGTAAATGATGCTTCGTTATGGAGTTTAGATGAAGTTTATACCAATATTGAAGTTTACATCAACAGTTTGGTAAAATAATAAGAAGAGTTTTTATCAATAAAAAAGTCCAACCATTAGGTTGGACTTTTTCTGTATGTATTGTTTGGATTAGTCTCTCAAGACACCTCTAGAAATTACAATTTTTTGGATTTCTGAAGTTCCTTCGTAAATCTGGGTGATTTTAGCATCACGCATCAAACGCTCTACGTGGTATTCTTTTACAAATCCATTTCCACCGTGAATTTGAACAGCTTCAACAGTTTGTTCCATTGCCACTTTTGAAGCATATAATTTTGCCATGGCACTAGACATGTCATAGTTATTTCCTTGGTCTTTGTCCCAGGCAGCTCTGAATACCAACATACGCGCAGCTTCAATTTCAGTAGCCATATCGGCCAATTTAAAAGCAATAGCTTGGTGGTTGCAAATTTCAGTTCCAAAGGCTTTTCTTTCTTTGGAATATTTCAAGGCCAATTCATAAGCCCCTGATGCAATCCCTAAAGCTTGGGAAGCAATCCCGATACGCCCTCCAGATAAGGTTTTCATGGCAAACTTGAATCCGAAACCATCTTCTCCAATTCTGTTTTCTTTTGGAACTTTTACATCATTGAATTGCAGTGTGTGCGTGTCACTTCCTCTAATACCCAATTTGTCTTCTTTAGGACCAATGTGGAACCCCTCCATGCCTTTTTCAACAATAAAAGCATTGATTCCTCTGTGTCCTTTTTCACGATCGGTTTGGGCAATTACCAAATAAACATCGGCACGACCACCATTGGTAATCCAGTTTTTTGTACCGTTCAATAAGTAGTGGTCGCCCTTATCGATAGCAGTAGTGGCTTGAGACGTTGCATCACTACCAGCTTCTGGCTCACTTAAACAAAACGCCCCAAGATTTTCTCCTGTAGCCAATTTGGTAAGGTATTTTTCTTTTTGGGCTTCAGAACCATAGGCTTCAAGGCCATAACACACCAAAGAATTGTTCACAGATACCATTACAGAAGCAGAAGCGTCTATTTTAGACAGCTCTTCCATAATCAATACATATGAAATGGCATCCATTCCGCTTCCTCCATATTTAGGATCTACCATGATTCCTAAAAATCCTAGGTCTCCCATTTTTTTGACCAACTCATCAGGAAATTCCTGTTTGTTGTCACGTTCTATCACGCCCGGAAGCAATTCTGTTTGAGCAAAATCACGGGCAGCATCGCGAATCATTAAATGTTCTTCGGTAAGCTTAAAATCTATCATGAAAAATAAATTGTTGAATTATTAAAAAATGTGAGCAAATATAGTATTTTGCTACGATTTTTTCAATAAGGGTAATTATTTTTACATATATGACAAAAGACCACTATGAAATTATAGGAGTGATGTCCGGAACCTCATTAGATGGGGTCGACTTGATTTGGGCTACTTTTCGTTTTGATGATAAATGGAGTTATAAGATCCATCATGCTGAAACAGTGGCATATTCCAAGGATTGGGAAGCTAAATTGAAGCGTTTGGTGGACTTTACCAAAGCGGAGTTGGCACAAATTGACCAAGATTACACCCAATATTTGGTAGGATTAATAGGTCAATTTATGTCTAAATATCAAATAGCCTCTTTGGATGCGGTGTGCTCTCATGGGCATACAGCCTTGCACCAACCAAGTGAGGGATTGACTTATCAAATAGGAAATTTGCCTATCATTTCAGAATTGTTGCAACAGAAGGTAGTGTGTGATTTTCGAGTTCAGGATGTGGAATTGGGAGGACAAGGGGCACCGTTGGTTCCTATTGGGGATGCTCTATTATTTTCGGAATATGACTTTTGTCTTAATTTGGGTGGTTTCGCCAATATTTCAACAGATATTGAAGGAAACAGAATTGCCTATGATATTAGTCCAGTAAATATTGTTTTGAACCATTATGTAAGACAATTGGGTTTGGATTATGACGATGAAGGTAAAATTGCCCGTTCTGGTAATTTGGATGAAGGGCTTTTGGAACGGTTGAATTCGCTTGAATTTTATCAAAAGAGTTTCCCGAAATCTTTAGGATTGGAATGGGTAGAAACCTCCATACTTCCATTGATAGATGCAGCCCAGCTTCCTATAAAGGATGTGCTTCGTACTTTTATTGAACATGCGGCCATTCAAATTGCAAAAGAGTTTACTTCAAAATCTAGAGGTACAGTTTTAACAACTGGTGGAGGTGCCTATAATTCATTTTTAATAGAAAGGATTCAATCAAAAACTGAAGCAAAAATAATCATTCCCAATCCTGCGATTATCGAGTATAAGGAAGCCCTTATATTTGGATTTTTGGGAGTCCTAAAACTAGAGAATCAGCCCAACTGTCTGGCCAGTGTAACGGGCGCAAGGCATGACCATAGCTCAGGTCAAGTGTATTATCCGTAAAATAATTTTAAAATTGATATTTAAGGATTTTTAGTTTTTTATATTTGTTGCGCAAGAAAAACGACGAGAAATTGTATCATTTTTAAAAGAAACACGAATGATACAAATTATATACAATAGAGATTAATAGCATTACATGAAAGATTTACTTCAAAAGTACGAAGCAAAAGAACCAGAAATAATATTTAATTGGAAAGACCCCGAAACAGAAGCCGAAGGCTGGACAGTAATCAACTCCCTAAGAGGAGGTGCTGCAGGTGGGGGAACTAGAATGAGAAAAGGCTTAGACATGAACGAGGTGTTGTCACTTGCCAAAACTATGGAAGTGAAATTCACTGTGTCTGGACCAGCCATTGGAGGCGCCAAGTCGGGGATTAATTTCGATCCTCAGGATCCTAGAAAAAAAGGCGTTTTAGAACGTTGGTATAAAGCCGTATCGCCACTATTGAAAAGTTATTACGGAACAGGAGGGGATTTGAATGTAGATGAAATCCACGAGGTAATTCCTATTACGGAAGAGAGTGGTGTGTGGCATCCACAAGAAGGGGTTTTTGAAGGCCATTTCAAGCCAACCATTGCAGATAAAATCAACCGTATTGGGCAATTGAGACATGGGGTAATCAAGGTTATCGAAAACCCTGTGTATTCTCCAGATGTACGAAGAAAATATACTGTTGCAGACATGATTACTGGATATGGTGTTGCAGAAGCTGTAAAACATTTCTATGATATCAAAAATGAGTCTGTGGTAGGAAAACGTGCCGTAGTACAAGGTTTTGGAAATGTTGGTGCCGCTGCTGCATTCTATTTATCTCAAATGGGAGCCAAAGTGGTTGGGATTATTGATGTTGTTGGAGGGTTGATTAAGGAAGAAGGATTTTCATTTGAAGAAATCACAGAATTATACCTTAATAAAAAAGGAAACAATCTAGCAGCCGAAAACTTGATTCCATTTGCCGAAATGAATGAAAGGGTATGGGGCTTAAAAACTGAAATCTTTACACCATGTGCCGCCTCAAGATTGGTAACCAAAGAGCAAATTGATCAAATGATCGATAACGGGTTGGAAGTGATTTCATGTGGAGCCAATGTGCCTTTTGCCGACAAGGAAATTTTCTTTGGACCAATCATGGAGTATACCGATAGTAAAGTAAGTTTGATTCCTGACTTTATTTCCAACTGTGGAATGGCTAGAGTATTTGCTTATTTTATGGAGCAACGTGTGCAAATGACAGACGATGCCATTTTTGGAGATACTTCTAATATTATTAAAGAAGCTATTAAAAACGTACATAGTAAAAACAATACAAAAACCGGTATAAGTGCTACTGCTTTTGAAATTGCATTGAGCCAACTTATATAAACTTAACTTATGGAAACTATAATAGTATTAGTATTTGTAGTAGGCTATTTGGCCATAACCTTAGAACATAATTTAAAAATTGATAAGTTAATCCCAGCTTTGGTCATGATGGCCATTAGTTGGGCTTTGATTGCCTTGGGTATTGATGCCTTCCCGCAATGGTTTGATTCTGCTCAGCATACCTTAATGGAAAATTTTGGAATGCTTGAGCATGAGGAAAAAATGCACTTAATGGAAGAAACCCTACTTCACCATTTAGGGAAAACGGCTGAAATATTGGTGTTCTTGTTGGGGGCCATGACCATTGTGGAAATTATAGATTACTTTGATGGCTTCGCAACCATTAAAGGGTTTATCAAGACCAAGAACAAAAAGACCATGTTATGGATCTTCTCTTTAATGGCTTTCGCCTTATCAGCAATCATTGACAACTTAACTGCTACAATTGTATTGATTTCCATTTTGCAGAAATTGATTCAGGATAGAAACACACGTATCTGGTTTGCCGGTTTAATTATTATTGCTGCAAATGCCGGAGGTGCCTGGTCACCAATTGGGGACGTTACAACAACCATGCTTTGGATTGGTAAAAAAGTTTCTGCAGGACATTTGTTCGCATATCTGTTTGTGCCTTCATTGTTGTGCATGTTGGTACCAACATTTATCGCATCGTTTTTGCCTGCATTCAAAGGTAAAATCGAAAATGAAGAATCTGACGATGATGGACCGAAGTCTAAATTTAGTGGTACTATGTTTTACTTAGGTTTAGGTGGAATTGTTTCCGTTCCGGTATTTAAGCAAGTAACGCATTTGCCTCCTTATGTTGGGATGATGTTGGCTTTGGGCGTGGTAGCAATTTTTGCTGAAATCTATAGCAATACCAAATTTACATTAATGGATTCGGGGTCTGATGACGAAGCCTTCCAAGGACATCACAGTCCGGTTCACCATTCTTTATCGAGAATTGAAATGCCAAGTATTCTATTCTTCTTAGGGATTTTATTGGCAGTAGCTGCTATGGAATCTTTAGGAATCTTGTTCGGTTTTGCACAATCTTTGCAGCATACTATGCCTATGTTGGGTACTGAGTTGCATCACGAAGGCGTTTCCGATTTGGTGGTATTGCTTATCGGTGTTGGTTCAGCCGTTATTGATAACGTACCGTTGGTGGCTGCCAGTTTGGGAATGTTCTCTGAGCCTATGGATAATGAACTTTGGCATTTTATTGCCTATTCAGCAGGAACCGGAGGAAGTATGTTGATCATTGGTTCTGCAGCCGGTGTAGTTGCCATGGGAATGGAGAAGATTGACTTTTTCTGGTACGTGAAAAAAATCTCTTGGTTAGCACTTATCGGGTTCTTGGTAGGAGCGGCAGCATTTATGGTAACAAGAACTTTACTATAACATATACTTTAGTTACAAAACGAACGTTAAAACAATAATTAACACTAAATCTCAAAATTTACAATATGATGTTATCTTTTAACCTACAAGAAGGTGCAGAATTGCTTACTGAGGAACAACCAGTTGAAAAAACACTTTCGATTATTGAATTGATCTTTAGCGGTGGAACAGCCGGAATAGTGATTATCGGAATTTTACTTGTCCTATTGGTATTAGCCGTTTACATTTATTTTGAACGTTTATTCGCCATCAAAGATGCCTCCAAAATAGATGCCAATTTCATGAATCAAATTAAAGACCATGTTAGTAATGGAAAAATTGATTCAGCCCAAATGTTATGTGCCCAAGTAAATACTCCAGTTTCTAGATTGATCAATAAAGGGATTACCCGTATTGGAAAACCTTTGGAAGATATCAATACTGCCATTGAAAGTGCAGGAAGATTGGAAGTTTATAGCCTAGAGAAAAATGTAAGTGTTCTAGCAACAATATCCGGTGCAGCCCCAATGATCGGATTCCTTGGAACAGTAATCGGGATGATTTTATCCATTTTCGAAATTGCCAATTCAGGAGGTCAAATTGATATTAAATTATTGGCCGATGGATTGTACACCGCCATGACTACAACCGTTGCGGGGTTAATTGTTGGTATTGTTGGATACATTGCTTACAACCATTTAGTGGTAAAAACCGATAAGGTTGTGTACCAAATGGAAGCAAATTCTTTAGAGTTCTTGGATCACTTAAATGAGCCTATCTAATGAATTTAAGAGGAAGAAATAAAGTCACGCCAGAATTCAATATGTCGTCTATGACGGATATTGTATTTCTGTTATTGATCTTTTTCATGTTGGCATCTACCTTGGTAACCACGAATGCCATTGACATTTTATTGCCAAAAGCGAGTGGAAAAACCGAAAACAAGAAATCGGTAGCTGTTAGCATTACTAAAGATTTGAGATATTATATAGACCAAAAATTGGTGGGAGAAAGTGTGTTGGAAACCCAATTGGTTTCTGCACTAGCTGGACAGGATAAACCAACGGTTGTGTTACGTGCAGAGAAATCTGTACCTGTAGACAATGTGGTTAAGGTTATGGACATTGCCAATAGAAACAAATTCAAGGTTATTTTAGCTGTAAAACCGAATAATTAATATGAAATATTTTGAGACCAAATATGAGCGCAACTCGGCCAAGATTACCGCATTGATTACGGTGATTTTGATATTGTTGTTATTTGTAGTTGGCCATAAATATTTGGATCCCCCAGAAGAATACGGTGTAGCCGTTAATTTTGGAAATTCTGCCGTGGGTAGTGGTGATGTACAGCCCACAAAACCTTTGGCGCCACCTAAGGAAACTGTGGAAACACCTGTGGAGGAAGTGAAGCCAGAAGAAACTGTGCAGCCGCAACCTAAGGAAGTTGCTGAAGCGGCTTCCAAGGCAGAAGACATGCTTACTGAGGATAGTGCCGAAACCATTGCCATCAAAAAGAAAAAGGAAGCTGATGCCAAAGCTAAAGCTGAAGCCGAACGTGTTGAACGTCAAAAACGTGAAGCAGCCGAGAAAAAGCGTTTGGAAGAAGAGAAGAAAAGGCAAGAAGAGGCTAAAAAGAAACAGGCACTTGATGCATTGATTGGTGGTGTTAGCAATTCCAAAGGAACAGCAACTGGAGGTGAAGGTCCAGATGGAAAACCTGGAGATAAAGGTCAATTGGATGGAGATCCTTATGCCCCAAGCTATTTTGGAGGTAGTGGACCAGGTAAAGGTGGCGTAGGCTATGGTTTGGGAGGTCGAGGAACACCTAGTAAACAAATATTTAGACAGGACTGTAATGAATATGGATTGGTGGTTGTACGTATCGAGGTGGATAGAAGCGGTAATGTAGTTGCTGCAGAACCCGGTATTAGAGGTACTACAAATACGCATCCTTGTTTGTTGGAACCAGCTAAAAAAATTGCCTTATCGCATAAATGGCCTGCAGATCCAAAGGCACCTGCGAGACAAGTTGGATTTGTGAGCATTAATTTTGATGTAACCCAGTAGACATATGAATTATCAGGAAACTGTGAACTGGATGTTTAAGCAGTTACCTATGTATCAAAATTTAGGTACATCTGCCTATAAGAAGGATTTGAGCAATACCTTGTTGCTGGCTTCAGAGCTAAATCATCCTGAAAATCATTTTAAAAGCATACACGTGGCTGGTACCAATGGAAAAGGGTCTACCAGCCACATGTTGGCTTCTATACTTCAAGAAGCGGGTTATAAAGTCGGTCTATATACTTCACCACATTTAAAGGATTTTAGAGAGCGTATCAAAATTAATGGCGAAGAAATTCCCGAAGATTTCGTTGTAGATTTTATAGTGAATCACCAATCTTTTTTTCAAAACCATCATCTTTCCTTTTTTGAAATGACGGTTGGGATGGCATTCGATTATTTTGCCAAATCCAAAGTGGATATCGCTATCATTGAGGTAGGGTTGGGAGGAAGACTGGATTCTACTAATATTATTACGCCTTTGGTTTCGGTGATAACCAATATTGGTTTGGACCATACCCAATTTTTGGGGAATGATCTTGCGTCTATAGCCAAAGAAAAAGCAGGCATTATCAAAAGGAATGTTCCTATAGTGATTGGTGAAACCCAAGAAGAAACCGAAGCTGTATTTAAGGATAAGGCTAGGGAAGAGGACGCCGAAATTCATTTTGCGGATCAAGAAATAGGCTCTGTTTATCAGAGTGATTTAAAAGGACTGTATCAGCGGAAGAACATCAAAACGGTGTTGCAGGCTATTCAATTGTTGCCAAAGGATGAATACTACATTTCAAAAGAAGCAATTCAGTCAGGTTTAAAAGGGGTGTCTGCGAATACTGGATTGAAAGGACGTTGGCAGATTCTTGGAGAAAACCCAAAAATTGTCTGCGATACGGCTCACAATAAAGAAGGGCTTAAATATATCGTTGAACAATTATCTAAGGAAGCATATAAACAACTTCATATAGTTTTTGGAGTTGTCAATGATAAATCGCTCGAGCCAATTTTTGAGTTAATGCCAAAAAATGCGACTTATTATTTCTGCAAGCCCGATATGCCAAGAGGATTGGACGCTCGTGTTTTGAAGGACGAATTTTTAAATCATGATTTTGTTGGAGAGGCCTATTCCAGTGTAAATGAAGCCTTAAAAAATGCAAAAGAGAAAGCCGATAAAACTGATATGATTTATGTCGGCGGAAGCACTTTTGTGGTCGCTGAAATAATTTAAAAAATATTTCAAAAAAGTTTTTGAGATATGAAAAACTAGACTATATTTGCAGTCCAATTACGAAGGGCGCGTAGCTCAGTTGGTTCAGAGCACTTGGTTTACACCCAAGGGGTCAGGGGTTCGAATCCCTTCGCGCCCACAAAAAAAGCTTCTCTTAATGAGAAGCTTTTTTTATTTACAACAATTCCAAAATCCGTTCCAAGGCCATTCCTCTTGATCCTTTTATCAGGATAAATTCATTTTCAAGGGTAGTGGTGGACAAATGCTTCTTCAAGTCTTCAAATAAGTCAAATTTTAAGGTGTTCTTTCCGTTTGCTGTGGTATTGTAAAATTGTTTTCCAATAATGTAAATAGAGCCGTTAAAATGCGATTCCAGATAGTTTAAGATTACTTGGTGTTCTTCTGCAGAAGTGCTTCCCAATTCAAACATGTCGCCTAAGAATACGGTTTTGTGCAAATCGGTAGTATATTGAATAAAATTCTCCAGGGCGGCCTTCATGCTAGTTGGATTAGCATTGTAGGCATCCAATATAATCTTGTTGCTATCTTTCTCTAAAAATTGGGATCTGTTATTGCTTGGTATATAGTTTTCAATCCCTTTTTTTATGTTTGCCGTTGAAACTTCAAAGTAGGAACCAATAGCTATGGCACTACTGATGTTATTAAAATTGTAGAGTCCGGTAAGGTGTGATGTTATTTCTATTCCATCAAAATTAACAGTAACCTCAGATTGAGCATTGGTTAGTTTGATATTGGCATGTGTAGCGCTCCCTTCCCCAAAAGTAAAAACTGGCTTGTAACTGCCTATTTGTTTTAGTTGTGTTGCATCGTTTGCATTGATGAAAACTGTTTTATTATGGGCTTTCAAATAATCGTACAATTCCGATTTGGCTGTTATAACGCCTTCCAAACTTCCGAAGCCTTCTAAATGTGCTTTGCCAAAATTTGTAATTAAACCATAATCTGGTTGTGCAATAGAGCATAAAAAGGCTATTTCTTTATGATGGTTGGCGCCCATTTCAACAATGCCGATTTCTGTTTCTTGTGTCATCTCCAAAAGAGTCAAAGGAACTCCAATATGGTTGTTCAGGTTACCCTTGGTAGCAGAAGTTCTAAATTGGGTTGACAGGACAGCGTTAATCAATTCCTTGGTGGTCGTCTTGCCATTACTACCCGTTAAGGCAATGATGGGAAGTTGTAATTTTTTACGGTGATAGGAAGCTAATTCTTGTAAAGCTGCCAGCACATCTTTCACCAAAATCATTTGGGAGTTGGTTGCGAATTCCTTCTCATCAATTACAGCGTATTTGGCGCCATTTTCAAGGGCTTGTTGCGCAAATGTATTGCCATTGAAGTTGTCGCCCTTTAAAGCGAAGAAAATGGCATTGGCTGTGACTTTTCTGGTGTCGGTTGTAACCGAAGTGCACTCCAAAAAAGCCTTATATAAATGTTCTATATTCATGAATTAAATGTAATAAAAAAGTCCTAACAGCAATGTTAGGACTTTTTAGATTTATAACTAAGATATGATTAGTTCTTTGTTTTGTTTTTCATTTTAGATTTAGATCCAACTCTAGACATTGCACATCTGAATCCGATATAATCTGTAGCCATGTCCTGAGGGAAATATCTACGTTGTGCAGGGTCTAACCAGTAGTCTCTATCTTTCCAAGATCCACCTTTGTAAACTCTTACATTATCGTTGATCAAAGAAGTTCTAGCGTTAGACTTGTCGTACTCTTTGATTAAAGCTCCAGCAGAGTCTCTTTCGATGTGGTGCTTTGGAGAGTTGTACATTTTACTAGTTGAAGTTTTCCCTTCACCTTCTTCTTCACTCTCGTCAAAATTGTCTTGGTAATAACGAGATGATCTTACGTCACCATCTCTAAAGTTTCTGTTATCACTAGTGTCAAAGTTTGTTCTTAAGTAAGTTTCGTTGTCATCAACAGGAACCTGTAGGATTTCACCAGGAAGGTTTCTTGCAACAATTTTACCATTACTTAAAGTGTCATAAACAATCTCGTCTGGAGTTACAATTTTAACTGTTCCGTCTTCTCCGATAGCGTTTTTAGTATAAACATTTCCACGGTAGTAGTTAAAATCATTGAATTCATCATCAACGATTGGTCTGTAAACGTCAGCTACCCACTCGGCAACGTTACCAGCCATGTCATATAATCCGTAATCGTTAGGAGCGTAAGACATTACTTTAGCAGTGATATCTGCACCGTCGTCAGACCATCCAGCGATTCCACCGTAATCTCCTTTTCCTTGCTTGAAGTTAGCTAATTGATCACCTCTTGATTTTCTCTTTCCAGATCTAGTGTAAGCACCAGTCCAAGGATATTTCTTTCTTCCTCTATAAACATTGTAGCTTCTCAATTCGCTCATACCTAAAGCTGCATATTCCCACTCAGCTTCAGAAGGTAGACGGTATTTTGGAGAGATTACACCTGTTTCTCTGCTCGCGTAAACGTTGATTTCGTTTCCTTCAGCATCAGTCATTGGTCTAATGTTTCCTCCTCTTAATACCTCTTCGTTCCCTCCAAAAGTTTGAGTTGGAGCATTGATATAAGTATCGGTGTTAAAGTTACTTTCGGCAGAAACATCTGTTAAGTGAGAATCTCTTTTAAGGTAACCTGCATCTTGTAAGTACATTTCGTTAACACGATCTGTTCTCCAATTTGCAAATTCTACAGCTTGAATCCAGCTAACTCCTACTACAGGATATTCACCATAACCTGGGTGACGTAGATAGTTTTCTGTCATCATTTCGCTATATCCTAAACGATTTCTCCATACTAGAGTGTCCGGAAGGGCACCTTCGTAAATTAACTTAAAGTTTGGATCGTCTGGAGGGTAAACTCTCTTGATCCAATCTAAATACTCTAAGTACATCATGTTGGTTACTTCCGTTTCATCCATGTAGAAAGACTGAACGTGTTGCTGATTTGGAGCATTGTTCCAATCGTGCATCACATCGTCTTGCACTTTACCCATGGTAAAAGTTCCACCTTCAATGAAAACTAATCCAGGCGCAGTTTCTTGTTCTTTAAAGCTTGTGTTGTATTGGAACCCTCCTTCTCTGTCATTAATCGTCCAGCCAGTGGCTCTCGAATTATTCTTCGACGAGGAAGATTTGTTACAACTAAACAATGCTAAAGATAGCGTTAGGGCTAACAGTATCCTTAGATTTAAAACGTTTTTCATATCCATACTTTTAAGTAAGCTAAATTAATTTTAGAGACGCAATATAGTAATTAACGGCAAATTAACAACCTTTTTTTTAAAAATTTACCGATAAAAACTGTATTTCATCCTTTTTTTTGAGCATTACATCGGATTTTTTACGGTTTATCGATGTATTTTGTCTTTAAATAACGGTAGGTCAATTTAATTATTGTTGTAATTTTGAGGAAAAATTTAGGGACTTATACTATATATGTTATCCACTCGTTAACTGATTATGAAAAAAACTATACACATTCTTGTTCTTTTAATATCATTTGTGGGGTTTTCCCAACAACAGCAATTCCAAATTGAATGGAATGGATCGAAAGTTCTGGAAACTTCTATTTCAAAAATAACGTTACCTGCTTTTAATGATTCTAATTATGTATATGATACCGAAAGAGGACTTGTGTTTGTGTCGGCATTGGAAAATGTGTCTAGGATTGATGAGAGTTCAGTTCGTTTAACCAATATTAGTTACAGCACCATATCTAAAGCTGACTTAAAGGATTTACCATTAAATACTATTCCTTCGGAATCGAAAGTTAAAGCTTTCAACACAAACGCTCGTGGTTTGTTGGGTGTTCAAATTGAGGTAAGTCCTATTGTCGAAGACCAAGGCATCTATAAAAAAATCAACAATTTCACCGTAGAGTATAATTTAAGTAGCTCTGCCTATAGGAATGGACTTAGTACAATGGATGTTCCTGAAATTGTGAATTCCGTTCTTGCAAATGGAGACTGGTATAGATTTTATGTTGACAAAAGTGGAGTGTTTAAGTTGTCCAAGAGTTTTCTGAATGAATTGGGGGCTAATACCAATGTTGATCCTAGAACTATTAAAATATATGGAAACGGAGGAGCGATGTTACCAATGGCGAACAATATGGAGTATCCTTTTGATTTAACCGAAAATGCAATACAGTTTGTTGGAGAAGAAGATGGGGTGTTTGATAATGGAGACTATATATTAATGTATGCCGAAGGTCCAACCGGATACAATGAAGAAAGTACTACAAATATCAATGCATATACAGATAAGGCATATTATTATGTCAATATAAGTAGTGGAGAGGGTAAAAGGATCCAAACACTATCTCAACCAGAAGCAGAAGCAGAATTAATTATTGACACTTTTCAGGATTATCAATTTCACGAAGTAGATGATTACAATTTGGCCAAAATTGGTAGACGTTGGTTCGGTGATCGCTTTGGGATAGAAAATCAAAAGGAGTTTACGTTTAGTTTTCCAAACTTGGTATCTACGGAGCAGGCTAAGGTAAGAGTATACACTGCGGCTGTGTCTGAAGTTCAAACATCCATGGCGGTAAAACTGAATGGTAATGCATTAACCAATTTTAATTATGCGGCCATTAATAGTCCTAATTACGCAAGTGGTGGTAACTATGATGGAAATGTTTCGTTGAGTTCTTCTGAATTGGTATTCGAGTTAACATACAATAGTAATGGTAATCCTTCATCCTACGGTTATCTTGATTTTATTTCGGTAGAGGCCACAAGGGAGTTAAGGTTTGAAGGAACGCAATTACGTTTCAAAAACAATAGTGTGTCTAATGTAGGAGGCGTTGTTGAGTATCAATTATCAAATAGTACTGCTGTTTCTCAAATTTGGGATATCACCAATAAATATGAAGTTGCAAGTGTGGAAAACGAAGAAAGTAGTTCGGAGTTTAGTTTTAAAGCTCAAGCAGGGACTTCCCGAACCTATTTGGCTGTAACACCTTCCGATTATTACCAACCTTTAAGAGAAAGCAATACCTCTATTGCCAATCAAAACATTAAGGGAACTATTTTAAAAAATAGCCAAGGCGATTTTGAAGATATAGATTATGTCATTGTTGCTCCTAATATTTTTGCATCGCAGGCTGAGCGTTTAGCCCAAATCAACAGAGATCAATATGGCTTGGTTGTAAAAGTGGTGACTTTAAATGAGCTTTATGCTGAATTCAGTTCAGGAAATCAGGACATCAGTGCAATCCGCAATTTAATGCGTTATGTATACCAGAATGCTAGTAGTCCTGAAAATAGAGTAAAATATCTATGTTTGTTTGGAGACGGGTCCTATGATTACAAGGATCGGTTATCGGGAAATACCAATATGGTGCCGCCATGGTTGTCTTACAATAGTTTTAGTTTAACATCTTCATTTGTTTCTGATGATTTTTATGGGATGATGGATCTAAATGAAGGGAACATGGCCACTTCCGAATTATTGGATATTGCCGTGGGAAGGATCTTGGCAGAAACCCCACAGCGTGCTACCGAAATGGTGGACAAGATCGAATCCTATCATAAATCAAGTTCCTTTGGAAATTGGAGAAATAATTTTGTACTTATTGCAGATGATGTTGATGACGCCTGGGAGAGTACCCTTCAAGAAACATCCAATGCCATTGGAGATATGGCCACAGGTGAGCATCCGTCGATTAATGTGGTCAAAATATTTTGTGATGCCTATCAACAAGAAGCTTCGGCAGGGGGCAAAACATATCCACAGGCAGAAGAGGCCATCATTAATGCTATTGAAGCAGGAGCTTTGGTAGTGAATTATTTTGGACATGGAGGCGAAGATGGCTGGGCTTCTGAGCGTATTTTTTCAAAGGTAGATTCCCAGGAATTACAAAATACCTGTAAATATAATTGTTGCGTAACCGTTACATGCGAATATACTAAGTTTGATGACCCACAACGGCCAACGGCTGGAGAATATACATACTGGAACAAGGAGGGAGGTTCTATTGCTTTAATTACTACCACCCGCCAAATTTTTGTGAGTGTTGGGGTTTCCTTCAACAATAAACTTGGAGAATATCTTTTTGAGTTTGGAGATAACCCCCATGTATCCATTGCGGAGGCTTTGAGATTGACTAAAAATTCTTCCGGAGTTTCCAGTAATGCGCAAAAGTTCATGGTTTTCTCTATTGGTGATCCAGCTTTAAAATTAGCAATGCCACGACCAGATATTCGGTTGACAAAAATAAATGATGTTCCTGTTGGAGGAGAAACTGATGTGTTGCAGGCTTTGGGAAAAGTAAAGCTTTCAGGAGAAGTTGTGGATGAGCTAGGGAATGTAATGACTAATTATAATGGAGTGTTGACGGCTACTGTTTTCGATAAAAATATCCAAAGGCAAACCTTAGGGAACGATGGAACTTCAGATAGCAATGGAGTTATTAAAATGGACTTTGAGACTTTGGGGGAAATTCTTTTTAAGGGCCAAGCAACCTTAACAAATGGTCAATTTAATTTTGAATTTGTGGTTCCTAGGGATATTGGTATTCCAGTAGGAAATGGAAAAGTGAGTTTCTATGCTAAAACTGAAAATCCTTTACAGGATCAGGCTGGAGCGAGTTTTGATATTCAGGTAGGAGGCATTAATGAAGATGCTGAAGAAGATAATATTGGTCCTGTCATCAATTTGTATATGAACGACACCAATTTTGTGTCGGGAGGGATTACCAATGAATCGCCTACATTTTTGGCGAAGTTGCAGGATGATAATGGAATTAACACTGCCAGTGGAATAGGTCATGATATAGTAGCTATTATTGATGGAGACGAAACCAATCCAATTGTGTTAAATGATTATTATACAGCCAATATTGACGACTACCAAAATGGGGAAGTTTCTTATCCATTTCGTAACTTAGAGGCTGGTTTACACACTTTAACACTAAAAGCGTGGGATGTCTATAATAATTCGGCGACTTCAGAGTTACAGTTTGTGGTGCATGATAAGGACCAAGAATTAGTGATTAAGAACGTGTTGAATTATCCAAACCCATTTGTGGATTATACCGAATTTTGGTTCAACCACAATAGTTCTGATAATTTGGACGTTTCTATACAAATATATACCGTTTCTGGTAAATTGGTAAGAACCATTAATGGTCAAACCAATGCCGATGGAGGATGTTGTAATGAAGGAGCTTCATCATTATCAAGAAGTATCACTTGGGATGGAAGGGATGATTTTGGAGAAAAAATAGGAAAAGGCGTGTATGTCTATAAATTAAAAGTAAGATCAAGCTTATTAAATAAGCAGGTTGAGAAAATCCAAAAGCTTGTGATACTCTAATAAACATTTATATTTGCGAGTGCTTGTAAGCACCAATACAGAAGAATTTTAATTAATAACATGAAAAAATACTTTTTAATACTTATCACATTAACGTCTTTCAATATTTCAAGAGCTCAAGAAAATACTGTGGTAATACCAGACGCCAATGATTCTAGGGTAATTACTACTGGAGTTCCTTTTTTATTGATTGCTTCAGACGCTCGTGCGGGTTCTTTGGGAGATATGGGAGTGGCAACTGGAGTAGATACTTATTCGCAGCAATGGAACCCTTCTAAATATGCATTTTCAGAAACGAAATCAGGTTTTGGGGTTAGTTATACACCGTATTTGAGTAAGTTGGTAAATGATATCTTTTTAGGGAATATCACTTATTTCAATAGAATTAATGAAAGTAGTGCCTTTGCGGCCAGTTTTAAATATTTCAGCTTGGGTGAGATTGAATTGGTTCAGGACGAATTTTCTCAGGCCTTAATTGAAAAGCCAAACGAATTGACTTTGGATGTGTCCTACTCACTTAGATTGGCAGATCAATTCTCAATGGCGGTTGCCATGCGTTATTTGCGTTCTGATTTAAGAATACAGGCTGTAGACGCTAATGCTTCAGCCGCAAGTTCAATAGGTGTGGATATTGCGGGGTACTATCAATCTGAAGAACAGGCTTACAGTGATTTCAATGGACGTTGGAGAGGAGGTTTTGCTATTCAAAATATTGGGCCTACTATTAAGTATGACGATGCTGGTAGAGAAAACTTTATCCCTACAACCTTGCGTTTAGGGGGAGGTTTCGATTTTATTTTCGATAATTATAATACTTTGTCTATCACGGGTGAGGTTACAAAGTTATTGGTGCCAACGCCTCCAATTAGAGGTAATGAATACGAGTATATAGATAATAACGGAAATGGTGAGTATGATGATGGAGAAGATGAATTGGTGGGTTATCCAAACAGTCCAATCAGTACTGACATAATTGTAGATGGAAAAGATGACGATGTAAGTTTCTTTAAAGGAATGTTCCAATCGTTTGGAGATGCCCCAGGTGGTTTCAAAGAAGAAATGCAGGAAATAACTTGGGCCCTTGGTGCCGAGTACCGTTATCAAGAAGCTTTTGCCTTTAGAGCTGGATATTTCCACGAAAGTGAAGTTAAGGGAGCGAGACAGTTTTTTGCACTTGGTGCAGGGTTTAAATATTCTATGGTAAACATAGATATGTCTTATTTGTTCTCAGCGTCAAAAGTGCAAAGTCCATTGGAAGGAACCTTGCGTTTCTCATTATCCTTCAATTTTGGAGATGGCGAGTATATGGAATATTAATGATTTTCCATTCATTATAATATAAAGCACTATTCTTTGGAATGGTGCTTTTTTTGTTTGCTCTGCTCTCATTTTATTATTGTGATCTATGAAATCAATTTGTGGGGATATTTTTTTACCTTTAAAAGATAACTTACTATATGAAAGAGGTTAAAATTGAGTCCGTTTTTCAGGTGTATGAAACTATTTTGGAAACACCTGAAGAAGTCCAAGAGCTCATGGAAAGAGCTGTAGAGGCGAGGCAAAAGGCTTATGCTCCTTATTCGCAGTTTCATGTTGGCGTGGCACTTTTGTTAGACAATAACGAAGTGCTAACAGGAAGTAACCAGGAAAATGCCTCGTATCCCTCTGGGCTTTGTGCCGAAAGAACAGCTATTTATTATGCTGGTGCCCAATTCCCAAACGCTAAGATTTTAAAAATGGCCATTACGGCCGCTTCACAGTTAAAACCAACTTTAAATCCAATTCCTCCTTGTGGTGCTTGTAGACAAGCCATTTCTGAGTATGAAATCCGTCAGAAAACACCTATTGAAATGTACTTTATGGGAGAAAGTGGAAAAGTGGTAAGATCTCACTCGTTATCAAATCTCTTGCCTTTGATATTTGATAAATCCCAGCTATAACGTTTTCGGTAAATTTTTATGAAATACGGTTTTTCATTAATAACTAATGTAGTATTTTTGTTATTCCGTTTATTAAATTAACGCCAAATGCAAAAAATAACAAAAGAAGTTTACCTGAAATGGTATGAGGACATGTTGTTCTGGAGAAAGTTTGAAGATAAGCTTGCTGCAGTATATATTCAACAAAAAGTAAGAGGATTTCTTCACTTATACAATGGTCAAGAAGCAATTTTGGCAGGAGCTTTACACGCTATGGACCTGTCTAAGGATAAAATGATCACTGCTTATCGTAACCACGTACAGCCTATCGGGATGGGAGAAGATCCTAGACGGGTCATGGCTGAGTTGTATGGTAAAGCTACAGGGACCTCGAAAGGTCTTGGAGGTTCTATGCATATTTTCTCTAAAGAGTTCGGTTTTTATGGAGGTCACGGTATTGTAGGAGGTCAAATTCCATTAGGAGCTGGTATGGCTTTTGGTGACAAGTACAAAGGAAGCGATGCGGTAACCATTTGCTGTTTTGGTGATGGTGCGGCACGTCAAGGTTCTTTGCACGAAACATTCAACTTGGCAATGCTATGGAAATTACCGGTAGTATTTGTATGTGAAAACAATGGATATGCTATGGGAACTTCGGTTGAGCGTACTGCAAACCATACAGACGTTTGGAAGTTAGGATTAGGGTACGAAATGCCTTCTGGTCCAGTAGACGGAATGAACCCGGTTAAAGTTGCCGAAGCTTTCGATGAGGCTATCCAAAGAGCACGTCGAGGTGAAGGACCAACTTTCTTGGAGTTGAAAACCTACCGTTATAGAGGACACTCTATGAGTGATGCTCAGCATTATAGAACTAAGGAAGAAGTAGAAGAGTACAAGAAAATAGACCCTATTACTCAGGTTAAGGATATCATCTTGGAAAACAAATATGCTTCAGAAGCTGATATCAAGAAAATTGACAAACGCGTTAAAGATTTGGTTACCGAGTGTGAGAAGTTTGCAGAAGAATCTCCATTCCCAGAACTTAACGTAATGTATGATGCGGTTTATGAGCAAGAAGATTATCCATTTATACAAACTAAACTATAAGTAAGTTATGGCAGAAGTAATAAACATGCCGCGTTTGAGCGATACAATGGAAGAAGGAACTGTAGCTTCCTGGTTGAAAAATGTAGGTGATAAAGTTTCAGAAGGAGATATCCTTGCGGAAATTGAAACCGACAAAGCAACTATGGAGTTCGAGTCTTTCCACGAAGGAACTTTACTATATATTGGAGTTAAAGAAGGAGAAACTACAAAAGTAGATGAGCTTTTGGCTATTATAGGAGAAGAAGGCGAAGATATTTCTGGATTGATTAGTGGAGGAGGAAGTGCAGCTGCTGCACCTGCAGAAAAGGCAGAAACTCCTGCACCGGCCAAAACTGAAGCTCCAAGTGCAAGTGCTGCTATTCCTGAAGGTGTAACTGTGGTAACTATGCCACGTTTGAGTGACACTATGGAAGAAGGAACTGTAGCTTCTTGGTTGAAAAAAGTTGGAGATGTTGTTGAAGAAGGCGATATCTTGGCGGAAATTGAAACCGACAAGGCTACCATGGAATTTGAATCATTCCAATCTGGAACTTTGTTGTATGTTGGTTTGCAAGAGGGAGAATCTGCAAAGGTAGATTCTTTATTGGCGATTATTGGCCCTGCAGGAACCGATGTGTCTGGATTAGCAGCTAATTTCTCCGCAGGAGGAACTACTGCGGCTCCTCAAGCTGAAGCAGCAAAAGCAGAAGCGCCAGTTGTTGCTGCTGAAGTTGCAAAAGAGGCCCCTCAAGCCGTTGCCACCACAACTTCGAATGGAAGATTGTTTGTATCTCCATTAGCTAAAAAAATGGCAGAAGAAAAAGGTGTTGATTTATCTCAAGTGAAAGGTTCTGGGGAAAGTGGACGTATCATTAAACGCGATATTGAAAACTTTACACCTGCCGCTGCCGTTCAAAAATCAGCAGCAGCACCAACGGCTGCAGCGCCTGTTGTTACAGTACAAGGACAAGAACAATTTGATGAGAAACCAAATTCTCAAATGCGTAAGGTGATTGCTAAGCGTTTGGCGGAATCTAAGTTTTCGGCGCCACATTACTATTTGAATGTGGAGTTTGATATGGAAAATGCCATTGCCTTCCGTAAGCAAGTTAACGACCTTCCAGATACCAAAATTTCGTTCAACGATATGGTTGTGAAAGCTTGTGCTATGGCACTTAAGCAACATCCTCAAGTAAACTCTCAATGGTTTGCTGACAAAATGCGATTGAACCACCATGTACATATTGGTGTGGCTGTTGCTGTGGAAGATGGTTTAGTTGTGCCAGTATTGAAGTTTGCAAACGAATTGAGTTTGTCTCAAATAGGAACTGCAGTTAAAGACTATGCAGGAAGAGCTAGAAACAAAAAATTGACACCTCAAGAAATGGAGGGTAGTACGTTTACAGTTTCTAACTTAGGTATGTTTGGAATTGAAAGTTTTACTTCAATTATCAACCAACCAAACTCTGCAATTCTTTCTGTAGGTGCCATTGTTGAAAAACCAGTGGTTAAAAATGGACAAATTGTTGTTGGGCATACCATGAAGTTATGTTTAGCTTGTGACCATAGAACCGTTGATGGTGCAACAGGAGCACAGTTCTTACAAACTTTAAAGACTTATATTGAAAACCCTGTGGCAATGTTTATCTAAAACAGTTGCCTGTTAAATGCTAAAAAAGCCATTACAACTGTAATGGCTTTTTAATTTTAGATTCTTTCGACCTATCAAAGTTACTTTTCTATTGGAACGGCATTAAAAGGAGAAACCATTGCGATAAAAAGGACACATGGGCCCTTGTTAAGGCATTTGGCCTTATGCGGTTTTCCTGCAGGTCCATAGGCATAGGTTCCAGATTTTAAGAGCGTTGTTGGCTCGTTTTCATAAGTGACTTCCATTTCCCCTGAAATCAATATCATTCGCTCGGGCGAATTATGGGTATGTGTAATGACTTCGGTGTTGGGTTCAACTTTAAAAAAGAAATCCAAATTAGGCTCAGTAATATCTCCATGTAAAATGGTGAATGAACAACCCGGGAAAAAATCTGGCGCGGGGTTCCATTTAAGGTCATTGTCATTGATGGTCTTGGCAATAGACATTTCATTGCTCATTCCTTCTCCCTTTTGGGAATAACTTTGTGTTCCGTACAATAAAAGAAGCGTACCAATAAATAAGATCTTCCAGTTGTACTTGTTAGTATTGATGTACATAATATTGAGTAATTGATTACAATTTTAATTGTAGGAACGAAGTTCGGGAGATAGTGCAGGCGCCATTACTGTTTGACAGTGGCGGTAGAAGGGTCGATAATCACCTTGACAGGTGCAACAGAATTGGCTGGAAATCCTCCTTTTTGGGCATGTTCCCTAACAAGTTCTTCACTTTTGGCCATGTATACACAATATACTTTGTCTCCTGTTACATAGCTATGA
This sequence comes from Mangrovimonas sp. sgz306409, assembly GCF_059735265.1. Classification (NCBI taxonomy): domain Bacteria; kingdom Pseudomonadati; phylum Bacteroidota; class Flavobacteriia; order Flavobacteriales; family Flavobacteriaceae; genus Mangrovimonas; species Mangrovimonas sp. sgz306409. The sequence goes on along the minus strand of NZ_JCAPEU010000009.1, from coordinate 224,252 downwards.
AGCCATTTAATGTCAGACCCCATACTGTCAAGCACACCACAGGAAGTTTTGGAGATGGCCTGTAATTCTTCGGTTGTTAAATTTCCAGCACCAGGAATGTCCCTTTCTATAACGTACATGTTTAGCCCTTTGTCATTGGCCAATTCATTGTTCAATAGTTCCACAGATTTCTCTTGTCCTAAGACATTAAAGGAAGCTGTGGTGATCATTAAAATTAATAAAGATTTTAAAGTTTTCATAATAATAAAGATTAAAGGTTAATAAATGAGTTGGTTATAAGTGGTTGGCACTTATAGGTATACTAAAATTATTTAGAAAGATTCCAATCTATTTGTAATTTTAATTCAAAGACTATGACGTATAGTTCATTTGTTTTTAAAAAGGGGATGGCATAAGTAGCATTTTGTATAAACTTTATGATTTTAGGATGTTTTATGGGGACAAGAGATTTGTTATTTTTACATCTTTAATGAAATTCTCTATGAAAAAAATCTATATCGTACTACTTGTTGTCCTACTATTCAATTTCAAAAATTTTGATAGAACATCTGCTACAACAGAGGAAGAGGTAAAGGAAATGGTTTCTTTTTTGGCTTCGGATGACTTAAAGGGCAGAAATACTGGAACTCTCGAAATCACGGAGGCGGCTAAATACATTGAAGATAAATTTAAAAGTTATGGCATCAAACCTTATTTTGAGGGGTATCAAGATGAATTTCCAATAGACAGTTTAAAAGGTTTTAATGTTGTTGGGGTTTTGGAAGGAAATGATCCAAAATTGAAAGATGAATATGTCATTTTGGGAGCACATTATGATCATATAGGTTACGGTAAAAAGGTTGATCAGGACTCTATTGCCAATGGGGCCAACGATAACGCTTCGGGATCGGCCGCTGTTTTGGCAATGGCCAAGCATTTTGCAAAGGAAAAAACAAACAAACGTAGTATTATGTTTGTATTGTTTTCTGCTGAAGAGATGGGACTTTTAGGATCTGGCCATCTAGCGAAAAGATTAAAGGAGGAAAATTTCAACCTTTACACTATGCTTAATTTTGAAATGATTGGAGTGCCTTTCACAGGTAGGGATTATGATGTGTTTGTAACAGGTTATGATTTGTCCAATGTCGCCGAAAAATTAAATAACTACAATGGAAGCAAGTTTGTTGGGTTTTCTGAAATTGCTAAAAAGTACGGTTTATTTAGGGCTTCAGATAATTATCCTTTCTACCAAGAATTTAAATTGCCATGTCACACCTTGTCAAGTTGCGATTTAACCAACTATAATTTTTATCACAAAGTAGGAGATGAGGCCCAGCTGATGGATTATAAATATATGGCTAGCATTATCAATAAAATGACGCCGGTTATTGAAACCGTATGTAATACGCCTAGTCAGGAAATAAAAATGAATTAAGAAATGACAAAGAATATTATCATCACCGGAACCAGTAGAGGTATTGGGTTTGAAATGGTGCAGATTTTGGCTAATCAAGGACATAACGTTTTGGCACTTTCAAGAAATCAAACTCCCATCTCCAACCTTAATTTGGAAAATGTGTCTGCTATGCCGTTCGATCTAGGCGATATGGAGGCCTATGAAAAGGTGAAAGATTTTATTGAGAAAGAGTGGGGACAGGTAGATATTCTTGTCAATAATGCTGGGACTCTATTGAATAAACCTTTTAGTGAAACATCCTTTTCAGATTTTGAACAGGTATACAGAACGAATGTTTTTGGTGTTTCCGAAATGACAAGAACGGTATTGCCTTTTATGAAAAAAGACAGTCATGTGGTGACCATTAGTTCTATGGGAGGTGTTCAGGGCAGTATGAAATTTGCTGGTTTGGCAGCCTATAGTTCCAGTAAGGGAGCGGTCATTACCCTAACCGAATTGCTGGCAGAGGAATATAAAGAAACCGGTCCTTCTTTCAATGTATTGGCCTTGGGAGCGGTGCAAACAGAAATGTTGGAAGAAGCTTTTCCTGGCTATGAAGCACCCACCACGGCTCAGGAAATGGCAAATTATATAGCGGAATTCGCCTTAAATGGACATAAATATTACAATGGCAAATTATTGCAGGTATCCAATTCAACTCCATAACAAATGAAAAAGTACAAATGTGTCATTTTTGATTGTGATGGGGTCTTGGTGGATAGTGAACCCTTGAGCAATCAGGTGCTGGCAGACATGACCAATGAGTTGGGTGGGAATATTGATTTGGAGTATGCCTTGACCCATTTTAAGGGCAGGTCTATGCAAATGTGTTATGATAAAATTGCGAAATTGGTGCCGCAACCACTTCCCGATAATTTTAAGGACATATATCGGGAGCGCAGTTTTGAGTTGTTCAAAAGTTCACTGAAACCTATAGAAGGTGTTTCGCAATTGTTAGCGAAATTGAATGTGCCCTTCGGCGTAGCCTCAAGTGGCACTGAGGAGAAAATAAAACATAATTTGGCATTAACAGGATTGTCCCCATATTTTGAAAAAAACATTTTTAGTTGCTACGAAATCCAAAAATGGAAACCAGATCCAGGAGTGTTTTTATGGGCAGCCAAAACCATGGGATATCATCCTGATGAATGTGTTGTCGTAGAGGATTCATTTTTAGGAGCGACTGCAGGCAAAGCAGGAGGTTTTGATGTGTTTGGGTTTGTGGCGCACGACTATAATAACGAATTACCTGCCGTTGCCACCCATACGTTTGAACATATGGATGAATTGGGAGATTGGTTAGTTAATTAAGAGAATTCCTGTATTTTTGAAAGATGCAAAAGACCCTTCAAAATTTTATTCCAGAAGCTGCCGTTGCTTATGTTGTTGAGCTTTTAAACCACGATCATTTATCGGTTAAAATAAAATCGGAGCGTAAAACCAGACATGGTGATTATAGAAGTTTACCCAATGGGAAACACCAAATTACAGTAAATTCAAACTTAAATCCTTACAGGTTTTTAATCACATTGGTGCATGAAATTGCTCATTTTGAAGCTTACAGAAATTATGGGAGAGCTATCAAACCACATGGGAAGGAGTGGAAATATACCTTTCAGCATTTAATGTTGCCATTATTGCATCCTGCAATATTTCCAAATGAATTGTTGCCGCTTTTGGCGAAACATTTTAAAAATCCTAAGGCCAGTAGCGATACCGATGTTAACTTAGCGTTAGCTTTAAAGCAATTTGATGAAGCCAACAATAAAACTTATATTTTTGAAGTTCCTTTTGGAAGTCAGTTTAAACTTTACAACGGAAGGGTTTTCAAAATGGGAAAAAGACGTACGAAGCGTTATGAATGTTTGGAGTTGAGTACGGGAAAACTGTATTTGTTCAACCCAAATGCCGAAGTGGAAGTATTGGCTTAAGATATGATCAATTAACAAAAAGAATTAATAGAAGAGACAAAAAACATTTATGAATAAAAATTATTATGCTATTTTAATGGCAGGAGGCGTAGGATCCAGATTTTGGCCAGTAAGCACAGAAAGTTATCCAAAGCAGTTTCACGATATGTTGGGAACAGGGGAAACCTTGATTCAAAAAACATTTGAACGTTTGGCAAGACTGATTCCTAAGGACCATATTTTTATTCTTACCAATGAGCGTTACAACGATTTGGTTTTGGAGCAATTGCCGGAGGTATCCCAAAACCAAGTGGTGCTTGAGCCCGAAATGCGAAATACAGCACCTTGTATTTTGTATGCCTCTTTAAAAATTCAAAAGGAAAACCCAGATGCGGTTATGATTGTCGCTCCAAGTGATCATTGGATTGAAGATGAACAGGCGTTTATAGATAATGTTCAGCAGACTTTTGATTACTGTGCCCAATATGATGCATTAATGACCTTGGGAATTCAACCAACGTTTCCTAACACAGGGTATGGTTATATTGAATTTGATAAAGATTCTGAAACTCCTATAAAACATGTAAGTCAGTTTCGGGAAAAACCAGATTATGAAACCGCAAAACAATTTTTGGCTCAAGGTAACTTTTTATGGAATGCCGGGATTTTTATTTGGAGTGTAAAAAGCGTTGTAAAGGCATTTCAGAATAACCAAGAAGATTTGTTTGCTCTATTTCAAACAGGAATGGAGGCTTATAACACTGATCTGGAAAAAGACTTTATTGCAGAAAACTACAAAAAGTCAGAGAATATTTCAGTGGATTACGCCATTATGGAAAAGAGCGAAAATGTCTATGTATTGCCAGCAACTTTCGATTGGAATGATTTAGGGACTTGGGGAAGTCTATATGATAAATTGGAGAAGGATAGTAATGCCAATGCCATAGTCAATGCACAAACCCTATTGGAAGATGCTTCAGGTAATATGATTAGAAGCAAAAAGGATAAAATTGTCGTAGTAGAAGGCCTAAATGATTATATTATTGTTGATAAAGACGAAGTTTTACTTATCTTTCCTAAGTCAAAAGAACAAGATATAAAGCAAGTCCTCCAAACGGTGAAGGCCAAGTTTGGGGAAAATTACGGGTAAGTATGACCGAAAATAAATTCAATTTTTCTGAAGAAGAGGAGCAGAAAAAGCAGGCTTTGGAAGATCAAAAAAAGGACCAAGCAGTCGAAGAATCAAAACAAGCCTTAAAGGAAGACGCCAAGGGTCTTTTAAAAAGTAGCAAAACTTTTTTAAGTGAATTATTGGATTTTAGGGAAGACACCGATCGTGACGCTACCATTGAATCCATAAAGAATGATATCCCCTTCCAAGGCGCCACGGCTTGGATTTTAATCTGTTCAATATTCGTCGCCTCCATAGGATTGAATGCCGACTCGACAGCTGTGGTTATTGGAGCGATGTTAATTTCGCCTCTTATGGGACCTATTCTGGGGGTCGGGTTATCTATTGGAATCAATGATATTGATACTCTGAGAAAATCATTGATCAATTTGGCGACCATGATTGTTTTGAGTTTGCTAACGGCCTTTATGTTTTTTTACATATTTCCTTTAAGCGAAGATAATTCGGAACTTTTAGGGCGTGTGAAGCCTGATATTAGAGACGTGCTTATTGCATTTTTTGGTGGTTTGGCATTAATAATTGCCAAAACCAAAAAAGGAACCATTGCTTCCGTAATTTTTGGAGTGGCAATTGCTACGGCCTTAATGCCGCCACTTTGTACGGCGGGTTATGGTTTGGCAAAAGGGAACATCACCTATTTCCTTGGAGCGATGTATCTGTTTACAATCAACACTATTTTTATTGCTTTGGCAACATTTTTAGTAGTGAAAGTGTTACGTTTTCCTATGCTGAAATACGCCAATTCCCAAAAGAGAAAATTGATTGCAAGAGCAGCTTCCATTTTGGCAATTATTGTAATGGTACCGGCTATTTGGACCTTTATTTTGGTGTTGAATGAAAGTAACTGGGAACGTGATGTGAATAATTTTTTGAAGAAAGAAATTGTGTCGCCTTTGCCGCATCCAGACTACATGCGGAAAAATGCGAGCCCAGAATATAATGGAGGAAAAAACTCGATTATTGAATTGAACTCATTTGGTTTGGATGATATTCCTGAAGAGAATATAGCGGTATTAGAAGATAGAATGAGTACATACAAACATCTAAAAAATACGACTCTCTTCGTAAATCAAAATAAGTCCAAAAACCTAGACAATTTGAAGTATATGGAGCAAATCCGTTATCGCGATTCCATTGATTTAATGTCGCAGGGAGAACGTATTGTATTTTTGGAAGGGGAGTTGAAAAAACTCAATAAACTTGAGAAGAATTTGATTCCTTTTGAAGAGTTGACCAAAGAGGTTAAAATCAACTATGAGGATGTGGATAGAATTTCCTATTCCAACGTTATTACCTCTAATTTTAAGAAGATTGATACCTTATCCGTGTTCACGGTAGATTGGAACGATAAGTTGAAGGAGAAAGATATTCCTGAGCGTCAAAAACGTTTGGAAGAATGGTTGAAAGTGAAATACAATTTAGATAGTTTGGTCGTAAAACAGGAGTAGCGAAAGCTACTAACTGTTTTCGTCCTGATACATTTTACGTACCTTTTTAAACAGTTCGGAAGAGTACACAAAATCGGTTACCGCTTCATTGTCCGTTTTGAAGATGGTTTTGTTGGAGCCTACCCATTCTTTGTAACCATTTTTCAGGAACACAATTTTTTCGCCAATTTCCATTACTGAATTCATGTCATGCGAATTAATTACGGTTGTGATTTGATATTCCTCGGTAATTTCTCTAATCAAGTTGTCAATAACGATAGATGTTTTGGGATCTAGCCCAGAGTTAGGTTCATCACAAAACAAATACTTCGGGCGGTTAACAATTGCCCTTGCAATCGCCACCCGTTTTTGCATCCCTCCAGAAGCCTCACTTGGCATTTTGTGATGGGCGCCATCCAAATTCACACGCTTCAAAACAAAGTCGGCACGATCTTCCATTTCGCTTTTACTTTGTTTGGTAAACATGCGTAAAGGGAACATGACATTTTCTAAAATGGTCATGGAATCGAACAGGGCACTTCCTTGAAAAACCATCCCAATTTCGGCGCGTAAATCGCGTTTTTCGTCCTCAGTCAAATTGTTGTAGACTCTTCCTTCGTAGATAATACTTCCTTTTTCATAAGGAAATAAGCCTAAGAGGCATTTTAAGAATACAGTTTTTCCCGAGCCACTTTGGCCAATGATCAAGTTGGTTTTCCCTTTTTCAAAAGTAGTACTGATACCCTTTAAAATATGGGTGTCTCCAAACGACTTATGTAAGTTCTTTACTTCAATCATTAGCTCAATAACATTTGTGTGAGTAAATAGTTCAATAGGATGATTACCACACTGGTCCAAACAAACGAGGTGGTACTGGCTTTCCCTACTTCCAAAGCGCCACCTTTCATGTAGTAACCGTAGAAGGATGGTATGGTTGCCAACGCAAACGCAAATACAAATGTTTTAATGAAGGCGTAGGTAAGGTGGAAGGGCGTAAAGTCTTGCTGTACTCCCATAATGTAATCGTCTACCGAAACAAATCCTCCAAAATAGCAGGCTGCCATTCCTCCTAAAATGCCTAAAAACATGGCGATGGAAATTGCGAATGGGTATAATAATAGCGCAACCACTTTCGGGAAAATTAAATAGTTAAGGGAGTTAACGCCCATCACTTCCAAGGCATCAATTTGCTCTGTAACACGCATGGTCCCGATACTGGAAGTAATAAATGAACCTACTTTTCCAGCCATAATAATGGAAATAAAGGTAGGGGCAAATTCCAAAATCACCGATTGCCTGGTGGCAAATCCAACCAGGTATTTTGGGATCAATGGGTTGTCGATATTTAAGGCTGTTTGAATGGTTACTACTCCTCCAACGAAAAAGGAAATGAACGCGACAATTCCCAAGGAACCAATAATTAAATCGTCAATATCCTTTAAAATCAACTGTTTCATCACAGACCATTTGGTTGGTTTGCGAAACATGTCTGCAATCATCAAAAAATATTTACCAATATTATTAAGGGCCGTCATACGAAATTTTGTTAGCGCTAAAGTAAAAAAAAGTTAGGGGTATTTAACCTTAAAATCCAATTATGATACCTAAAAAACAGTATTTTTGAGTTGCTTTGAATATTATCCTTGAGATCATTCTATGAAAAACCTTGTATGTCTGTTGGTTATATGTGCTTTTTGTGCATTTGTAAGGGCTCAAAATAATACCGAAAATTCAATTTTTTCAACTCAAAATTCACAGATTTCAAAGCCTAAATTGGTAGTTGGGATTATAGTGGATCAAATGCGATATGATTATCTAACCCGTTATTATAATAAGTATGGTGAGGGTGGTTTTAAGCGGTTAATAAATGAAGGCTTTAATTGTAAGAACAACCATTTCAATTACATTCCAACCAAGACGGGACCGGGGCATGCTTCTGTTTTCACAGGAACAACTCCCAAATACCATGGAATTATTGGTAATGATTGGTATGATATGAACACCAGAGAAGAAGTAAATTGTGTTCAGGATGATAAGGTACAGCCTTTAGGGACCAAAAGTGATGACGGGAAAAAATCGCCTAGAAGAATGTTGGTAACCACTTTTGCCGACGAGAATAGGTTGTTCACACAAATGCGAGGAAAAACCATTGGAATTTCAGTAAAACATAGAGGCGCCATTTTACCGGCGGGCCATACCGCCAATGCTGCCTATTGGTTCGATTACGACCATAACGGTACGGGAAATTGGATATCGAGTACCTTTTATATGGAAGAATTACCAGAATGGGTAAAAGAATTTAATAAGTCGGGCATTGCCAAGTCTTATTTTAAAATTTGGGATACCTTATACGATATAGAGACCTATACCGAAAGCGGAAGCGATGAAAATAATTTTGAAAGAATATTTGACGGCAAGAAGATTTCAACCTTTCCGTATGATTTAAAAGCTTTGAAATCTAAAAATGGTGGCTATGAAATTATTGCCGATTCTCCTTATGGAAATAGTATAACAACAGATTTCACTTTAAAAGCTATTGATGCTGAAGCGTTGGGAAAAGACGATATCACCGATGTATTGACGGTGAGTTATTCAAGTACCGATAAGGTTGGCCATGATTTTGGAGTAAACTCCAAAGAAATTCAAGATACCTATTTGCGCTTGGATTTGGAATTGGAGCGTTTGCTGAATGCTTTAGACCAGAAGGTAGGGAAGGATGAATATGTGGTGTTTTTAACTTCCGATCACGCTGCCCCAAATGTTCCTGCGTTTTTGAAATCTAATAAAATTCCCGCAGGATTATTTGATGTCAGTGGTATGTTTGATGAGATGAATCGATTATTGAAAGACAAGTACAACGTTTCTAATTTAATATTAAGTAGACTTAACAATCAATTGGTTTTGGACCATGAAAAAATACAGGATAACAACTTGAATTTACAGGAAGTGAAAACTTTTGTAGCGAATAAATTGTTGACTTATGAACTAATCGATAAGGTCTACATCACTTCTGCTATCAACCAATTTGAAGGTCCTGAAGGGTATTTGGAAACCTTCTTGGCCAATGGTCATCACCAGAAGCGTTCTGGCGATATTCTGTTTGTATACACGCCGGGGGTTTTCAAGGACTCCAAATGGAACAAAACAGGAACAGATCACGGCACAGGTTTTAATTATGATACCCACATCCCTTTGTTATTTTTTGGAAAGGGAATTAAACATGGAGAAACACTTCAGCGAACTTGGATTACAGACATTGCGCCAACTATTTCAGCTTTGTTAGGTATTAGCCTGCCCAATGCGGCTATAGGGAATCCTTTAGAATTTGTATTGTTACATGACTAAACGTTTGGGGTTTGCTATTTTGGCACTGGGACTTGGGGTAGGTGTCTTGTGGTGCAATGAACATTTGGAAAAGTTGGCTTTGGAAGAAGCGTTTGTTGAAGCAAGTATACCAAAATTAGAAACTAAACTCCGCTTACTGCCTAAGAGTACAACTGGACAAGTGGTACATCATGACAGTTACTCGCTATCTTATAACGAAGAGCATGAACAAGCAGAATGGGTGGCCTATGAACTTAGAAAAGACCACCTTTCAGATTTGGATTTTAAACGGCCATATTTTGAAATAGATTCAACGGTAAAGACGGGTGCTGCACATTGGCGTAACTATAAAAATTCGGGTTACGATCGCGGACATTTATGTCCTGCAGGGGATAGGAGGTATAGTTTGGAAGCCTATAATGAAACTTTTTTAACCAGTAATATTAGTCCTCAGGATCATTATTTCAATGCAGGGGTTTGGAATAGGCTAGAGCAACAAACCAGGCGATGGGCAAAGGAGTATAATAGCGTTTTTGTGGTGACAGGTGGAGTCCTTACGGAGGATTTGGAAGTCATAGGCCAAGAGCAGGTTTCGGTGCCAAAGTACTTTTATAAAGTGATTTTTGATGATTCCAATTCTGAAGTTAAAATAATAGCATTTTTAATTCCTGCTAAAGAGAGTAGTGAGCACTTGAATAACTTTGTGGTCTCTGTAGATTCCTTGGAACAAATAACGGGTATTGATTTCTTTCCTGAATTGGAAGATAATTTGGAGAATACTTTAGAAGCTTCTGAAGAGTATAGTGATTGGGAGTTTTAGACGGACGGGATTATCTGCCAAGAATGCCTTTCCATCGTAAGGATCGAATGAAATCACCTTCCGGTTTTGAGACCAAATACTCCAATCCATTTTGCTTGGCCTTAAAGTAGCCTATGAGATAGTCTTTAAACAGGCTGGGATTTTTCTTTTTCATTGCCAATTTTAAAGCAGCAATACTGGTTATGGTAATTCCATAGCGCATTTTGTACATGGCCTCTCCCTGTTTGTATTTGGAGTTTTTTTGATACTGGGCTCCTGTTGGTTTCAGGTGTTTTACCTTTAGGTTAGTGTCCGTGGCCATTTGCCAACCGTGATATTGTGCCAAAAGAGTGTCGACCGTATCCCAGCCAATGGATCGTTTTAAGCCGCCAATATCTTTAAAACATTGTTTTCTGTAGGCTTTTATTGGGCCTCTAACATGGGTTTGTTTGGCAATGTTTTCATAAACCCAGTGGTCATTTTTTTCAATGTAGAGAATACCTCCTGCAATCCCTATAGTGTCGTTGCTTTTAAAAAGTTTAGCGACTTTTTCAAGATAATTGGGAGGGAAAATTAAATCGGCATCAAACTTACAAATGATGTCATAGGCGCCATCTAAAGTTTCAAGTCCCTTGTAAAAGGCATTCACAACTTTGGAGCCAGGTTGATGTTCTTGTGATGAGGAAATATCAATTACCGAAATCCAAGGATATTTATTGGCGAATTCCTGGGCGACTTTTAGTGTTCCGTCAGTTGAATTGTCGTTAACCACGACCAGTTGTTTCGGCAATAAGGTTTGCGCCACCAAAGATTCCAAAGTCACCTTTAGGGTAATTTCTTCGTTGTGGGCAGGTATGACTATGCTAAAATCCAAAGGATAATGAGGCTTTCAGTTTAAACACGCTCAGCATATACAATATAGTATCTTGGCGTAAACCAACGTAAGATAGGTCTAATGCCAATCTTTTTGGTTGGATTGGTCCACTTGTCAGTTGCAATAATTTTCCAGCCAGCTTTTTCCAAAAGCCAATCGAATTGCCAATCTTCAAATTCGTGGTAATGACGGTCCCAAGGATCTGTTTTGCTTCGGTAAGCAGAGGAAAACCATAATTTTAAAGGGATACTCGCCACGAGTTTATCTGCCTTAATAGATTTAAGAACCGTATAAGGCGATAATAAATGTTCGAATATTTCAAACGCCGTGACCACTTCTGCATTGGAATTGATAATGTTGGAAACATCTTCATCCAAATCTTCACCTTTCGTATTCGTCACTGAAAACCCATGTTCCTTCATGACTTCTGTAAATGGGTTGGGGACGCCAAGGTCTAAAATATCGGCACTTGTCGGGACGTGGCTTTTTAAAAATTCTATGGTTTTCTTGTAGCGCTTATGCGGAAATTTTCCTTCGTACATTATTAATATTTGTAAACTATGGCGTTGATGTGCATTCCGGCACCAACACTTGCAAATATAATAACATCACCTTTAGATAAAGATTGATTTTCAATTTTATTCTGAAGCACCAAATCCAAAAGGGTTGGCACCGTGGCTACGGAACTATTTCCCAGTTTCGAAATGCTCATGGGCATGATTCCTTCAGGAATATTCGCTCTATAAAGTCTATAAAAACGCTTTAAAATCGCTTCATCCATTTTTTCATTGGCCTGATGGATGAAAATCTTTTTTACATCCTCTATGCCGTAACCACTGTTGTCCAAACAGGTTTTCATGGCCTGAGGCACATGGGATAGGGCGAATTCATAAATCTTGCGCCCGTCCATTTTAATGTATCGAGTGTCAGGGTTGAGGTCTTTGTTATAGGAATTTCCAAAATGGAGATAATAGGCTTCATCGTAGGCATAGGTAGCGGTTTCATGCGAAAGAATGCCCCCTTCTTCATCAGTGGCTTCAATAATGCTGGCTCCAGCACCATCGGAATAGATCATGGAATCCCTGTCGTGTTTGTCTACTACGCGACTTAAGGTTTCAGCGCCAATTACGAGGCAACGTTTGGCGATTCCAGCTTTAATGAAGGCCTGTGCCTGAATGACTCCCTGAATCCATCCTGGACATCCAAAAAGGATATCATAGGCCACGCATTTTGGATTTTTGATTCGAAGATTATGTTTCACCCTAGAGGCCAAACATGGCACCATATCGCTTTGTATGGTATTGTGTTTAACGTCTCCAAAGTTGTGGGCCACGATGATATAATCCAAAGTTTCTGGATCGATGTTGGCGTTGGAAATGGCTTTTTCGGCGGCAAAAAAGGCAATGTCGGAACAGTTCAGCATTGGGTTCACGTAACGCCTTTCCCCAATTCCTGTAATGGCCTTGAACTTTTCAATGATTACTTCATTGCTGTGGCCGAAACTTGATCCGTCTGAATTTAAAAAAATGTGTTGATTGAAGTCTTCGTTTTTTTCGATGGAGCTTGGAATGTAACTTCCAATACCAGTAATCTTAATATTCATAAAGAAGAATGCCTTTAATTTTCGCTAAGGTACAATAGGAAAATTAAAGGCATTAAATATTTAGTAACAATTTACGATGTTCAAACTAGTGTTTGACCATGTTTAGGCTTCCATATATTCTTCAATTGGAGCACAAGTACAGATAAGGTTTCTATCTCCAAATGCGTCATCTACACGTCTTACCGATGGCCAAAACTTGTTTTCTTTCACATAATCCAATGGGAAAGCAGCTGCTTCACGAGTGTATGGGAACAACCATTCATCCGATGTCAACATCTCTAAAGTATGTGGCGCATTTTTAAGAACGTTGTTAGCGTCGTCTTTACTCGCCTGGTCAATTTCATTTTTGATAGAAATCATGGCGTCACAGAAACGATCCATTTCGTCTTTGCTTTCACTTTCGGTAGGCTCGATCATCAAGGTTCCTGCAACTGGGAAAGATACCGTTGGAGCGTGGAAACCGTAGTCCATTAAACGTTTTGCGATGTCTGTAACTTCAATGCCGTTAGCTTTAAAGGCACGACAATCAACAATCATTTCGTGAGCGGCACGTCCACATTCGCCAGAATACAACGTGTCAAAACTTCCTTGTAAACGAGACTTGATATAGTTAGCGTTCAAGATGGCTGTTTTGGTAGCTTCTGTAACACCTTCAGCTCCTAACATTTTAATGTATCCGTAAGAAATCAAACATACCAAGGCAGATCCGTAAGGTGCTGCTGAAATGGCAGTGATGGCTTTTTTACCTCCAGTTTTTACCAATGGGTTTCCTGGAAGGAATGGCACCAATTGCTTGGCAACACAAATAGGTCCAACGCCAGGTCCACCACCTCCGTGAGGAATGGCAAATGTTTTATGTAAGTTCAAGTGACATACGTCGGCACCAATGTTTCCTGGATTTGTAAGTCCAACTTGAGCATTCATGTTGGCTCCGTCCATGTACACTTGACCTCCGTTGTCGTGGATAATTTGAGTGATTTCCTTAATTGCAGATTCGTAAACTCCGTGTGTAGAAGGATAAGTTACCATGACACAAGAAAGGTTGTCTTTGTGCAATTCTGCTTTTTGGCGTAAGTCTTCAACATCAATGTTTCCTTTGTCTGTAGATTTGGTAACCACTACTTTCATACCAGCCATAACCGCACTCGCAGGGTTAGTACCGTGTGCAGAAGAAGGAATCAAACAGATGTTTCTATGGTGGTCTCCACGAGATTCGTGGTAAGCCTTAATTACCATAAGACCTGCAAATTCTCCTTGAGCTCCAGAGTTTGGTTGCAAAGAAGTGCCAGCAAATCCAGTGATTTCTGTTAATTGGTCTTCAAGAGCCTTTAACATAGTCAAGTATCCTTTGGCTTGTTTTGCAGGAGCAAATGGGTGAATGTTGGTCCATTTTGCCCAGCTCAATGGTAGCATTTCTGCAGCAGCATTAAGTTTCATGGTACAAGATCCCAAAGAAATCATGGAGTGGTTCAAAGAAAGGTCTTTGCGTTCCAAAAACTTGATGTAACGCATCAATTCTGTTTCAGAATGATACTTGTTGAAAACCTCTAGAGTTAAGAATTCTGAGTTTCTCTTAAGATCTTCAGTAATATGATTAGCTTCTTCAATAGAAGTTAATTTAATCGTTTTCTTTTTGGCAGCTTTTGCAAAAATTTCAATGATTTCATTCACATCGCTTAAAGATGTTGTTTCGTTAATTGAAATAGTTACTGTATGCTTGCTTGGGTAGAAGAAGTTTACCTTATGGTCTTTAGCAATTTCTTTGATTTTTTTCGCTTTGGCTTCAATTTGAAGCGTATCAAAGAAGCTCGAGTTTAATTGCTTATAACCCAATTTTTCCAAAGCAGCAGATAAACTGGCTGCAGAGTGGTGCACTTTATTGGCGATAAATTCCAAACCTTTTGGTCCGTGGTACACGGCGTACATTCCAGCCATAACAGCCAAAAGTACTTGCGCAGTACAGATGTTTGAAGTAGCCTTATCACGCTTGATGTGCTGCTCACGAGTTTGAAGCGCCATACGTAGAGCTCTGTTACCGTTGGTGTCTTTGGTTACTCCAATGATACGTCCAGGTATGTCACGCTTGTAAGCTTCTTTAGTTGCAAAGTAAGCGGCGTGAGGACCACCAAATCCCATTGGGATTCCAAAACGCTGTGTTGTTCCTACTACTACATCGGCACCAAATTTTCCTGGAGCTTCCAATTTTACCAAACTCAAAATATCGGCAGCAACAGCTACTTTAATTTGAGCCAATTGTGCTTTTTCAATGAAAGTTTTGATATCTGTAACCTGACCGTCTTTTCCTGGGTATTGTAGAATAGCACCAAAGAAATCTGAAGAGAAGTCAAATTCAGCTTCATTTCCTACTACCAATTCAATGCCAATTGGCAAGGCACGGGTTTCAAGTAGGGATAAGGTTTGCGGTAAAATTAAATCGGAAACAAAGAATTTGTTTACACCAGCTTTCTTTTGGTCTCTAGAACGTACGGCAAACAATAAGCTCATGGCTTCTGAAGCAGCAGTACTTTCATCCAATAAAGACGCATTGGCAAGCTCCATACCTGTAAGGTCTGTAATCATGGTTTGGAAGTTCAATAGGGCTTCCAAACGACCTTGAGCAATTTCTGCTTGGTATGGCGTGTAGGCTGTGTACCATCCTGGGTTTTCAAAAATGTTACGTTGAATAACGGCAGGAAGGATAGTTGGGTGGTAGCCTAAACCAATATATGTTTTGTAAACTTTATTTTTATTAGAAAGTTCATGAATATGGTTGAGGTATTCGTTTTCGGTCATTGGAGCATCGAGCTTCAAGTCTTTCTGTAATCGAATATCATCCGGAATTGTTTCGTAAATGAGTTGGTCTAAAGAGTCAACACCTATTGTTTCTAACATCTTTTTTTGGTCTTCCTCTCTTGGACCAATGTGACGCAAAGCGAAAGCATTTGTATTCATTCTAAAAAAATTGTGTTTTTGAGGCGCAAAATTACGGAATTAATCATGGTTTTATGTTAATGATAATGAAAGTTTTTTAACCAAATGAAGCTCTTATTAACACTTTAATTATTTTTGTGAGGTGAGGTTCCTAAAACGCATTTTCAATTTTTACATCAACAGCAGTATTCACGTGGCTTTGGCGGTCTATGCCATGTCTTGGATTACCCTAATGGAATACAATTTGCCTTACGATGAAGCCGTGCTGTATTTTATATTTTATGCCAGTATTACGGGATATAATTTTGTTAAATTTTTTGGGTTGGCCAAGTTTCACCACCGAAGTCTGGCCTATTGGCTAAAATTCATTCAGGTTTTTTCCTTTGTTTGTTTCTTATTGATGTGCTTTTATGCTGCGCGGTTAGAGCTTAAAACATTACTTTATATTGTCTTTTTTGGAGCAGTTACTTTCTTGTATGCCGTTCCATTTTTACCAAGAAAAATGCTATTTGACAAAAATCAAAACTTGAGAAGTATAAGTGGTATAAAGGTGTATGTAATTGCTTTGGTTTGGGCAGGGGTTACAGTCTTGTTACCTTTGTTAAATGCAGATTATCCTATTGGTTTGGAAGAACTATTGCCGTTTCTGCAGCGATTTATTTTGGTATTGGTGTTGATATTGCCTTTTGAAATAAGGGATTTAAATTATGATAGCTTGAAGCTGTCTACCATTCCGCAGAAAATAGGTATCAAACGAACTAAAATTTTTGGAGGCACCTTGTTATTGGTCATGTTGGGATTGGAGTTGATAAGACATGGCCAAGATATAAGATTTAAGCTTTGTCTTTTGGTGGTATCCTTGGTTCTGGGAGCCTTTTTATATTTTGCTAGTAAGAATCAGAGACCTTATTACTGCAGTTTTTGGGTGGAAGGGATTCCTATCTTTTGGTTATTGTTGCTCTTGGTTACGTAGAAAAGCATCAAAATTTTGATGTAGGTTTTGGCGTTCCTTTTCTTTCAGACATTCTATATTGGATTCCTTCATCACTTTAGTGAGCTTTTTGTTCTGCTTTGAGTAGGATCTGGTCATTTTGCACCAACAAAACCTGAAGTTGAATTTTAATTTTTCCCAAAAAGAGGCTTCTCCATATTGAGAGCGGTCGCATATTTCAAGTGCTTCATCACAGGATATAAAAAGGATACTTTTTTTCATAAAATTAAAACCAATTTTGTTCGAGGCATTCGGCCATTGCAGTTCTGGCCCTATGGATGATAACCCAAAGGTTAGACGGCGTTATTTTTAATTCATTACAGATGGTTTCAGTATCCATGCCCTCAATTGTTTTCATTCTAAACACCAAGGCTTGCTTTTCAGGAAGTTTGCTCATGCACTCATGGATGGCATCTCCCAGTTCTTTGTTTTCCAGTTTGCCTTCGGCGGTTTTATCAAGATCGGCCACGCGTTCTGCCAACCAATCGCCATCATCTTTTGGTGAATTATAGGAAATCCGTATTTCGGCCTGTCCTTTTTTGGAGTTTGATTTTCGATAGTAATCAATAATTTTTCGCTTTAAAATTGAAATGAGCCAAGTACGTTCACTGGCTTCACCCTTGAAGTTTTTCATGGATTTCAATGCCGAAAAAAATGCTTCTTGAACCAAGTCTTTGGCGGTTTCCCTATCGTTTACCCTAGCAATGGTATAATTGAACAGATAATCGGAGTAAAGCGCGACCCATTTGGTTGGATCTAATTGGTGTTTTGGCATATTGTCTTATATCTGTTTCTTCAAATTTAGGATAAAAAAATCAGTTTCTATGGTCCTTACTGGTAATATGTTAAAAGGAATATAGTGCTTAAATATGTCCAGAATATTGTAAATGCAATATGCACGGTTGTTTCAAATGTTTTTCCTTTCCAAAGTTTTGGAGAGTAGACAAACAATTGGAAAAGTAACCGAATTAACCAAAATGCTCCAAGTCCTAGGGATATTGTTTTTCCGAAGTTGGTATTTATAAGTTCTGAAGATGATGTAAGGCAAAGTATACCCATTAACAGAACAGTCAAGGCAATAAAGAACGTATGCACACCTAACAGTTGCCTTGTCATTAAACTAGCTGTTTGGAGTTCTTTTTGCCAATTGAAATATTTTGGAAACCCAATGTGAATTAATGCCAATAGAATTAAAAGTGTGCCAATGATTTTAAAGTGAATATACATGAGTTTTTTTATGATGGTTTACATATGAATTGTGATATAAAGGGAGTCAATTTTTGTTCTTCCATGGAAGAGAATCCAGCCTGGTTAAGAACTTTTAACCAAGTAGTTTTAGAGAAGAAATGCGTGTAGCCAACACTAAAGGCCAAAAAGTTGGGTAAATCACGTAGATGCTCAACAATGATTACATCTCCATTTGTTTTGCAAACTCTGTGACATTCTTTTAGGAACAGCACTTTTTCTTCATTTGATCTTATTTCATGAACTGAAGCTAATAGGAAGATTAAGTCAACCGAATGGTCTTCAAGTGGGATTAATGAAGTGGATATTTGTTCGGTGTTTGGATAGTTAAAACTAACCTTTCGCGCTCTAACAATGGCAGGTTCTGTATGTTGTTCCGGATTGTAAAAGTCAAATACTTTTAATGACGAATTGGGAAATTTGGTTTTTAAAATATAACTAGTTTCATCAAAACCAGCATTAATATTGAGAATTTTGATAGGCAAATTCTTGTTGAAATGTTCAAGTTGTAACCAATGAAATGAATAGAACTTAGAAAAATCATACACATAGGCAGATACTAACAATGGCATAATTAGTCCGTATAAAAAGATGCCAATTACACTTCAAAAAAAATATCCAGAAACAGGAAGTGTGCGAAGGGTTAAGATTAGTAATGTCAATACACTTAGACCTGCAATGTAGAAATGTCTGTTGAAACTTAATATGTTTAGGGCACCTTGAAATTTTCTTCGTTTTAATTCCATAATTCTGTTCTTCCTTTTTTCCAGTAATAGGGGATGTTTTCTATAACAAAAGCATTTGCTAAAATGGGATGGTTTAAACCAAGTTTATTTAAATAATCGATATTGTAGTGTACAACTTCTATTGGCTTTGGTTTCCAGTTTTGTCTGACACCTTCAATGATCAAAACTTCATTTCTGGTTTTATTAAAGGTAAATGTAAAAGGTAGAGGACCTGCAAAGCGCCTGGCTACCTTCCAATCGTTAAATGGGGAGTACTTGGGCAGACTAATGTCATTTTCAGAATTCCGTAGTTTGATTGAAAGTTTTGAGTTATTTGAATGGATGGTATACTCGTTTTTCTTTTTTGTTAGCAGAACATCGGTTGAGGTATAGTTATAATGGGTGAATAGGTTGCCGGTAAAGGCCATTCTTTTTGTATCCGTCTCGGATTTTAGGATGTACAAGCCACGCAGTCGTTTTCCGGTTGGGCTTGTATAACGAACAAAAATGCGATAGCCAATCAAAAAGAAATCATTGCCCATCCATTTTGGAGTGCCTTTAGGACGTAAATCTTTGGTCTGTACCATGGCTATTGCCATAAAGCCCCATTGGTTTTGAAAGAGGTCGAGCTCTAGGCATTTTGGTATAAATGGTTCAAGTTCTGTTTTGGGAACAGCAAAGGTCAAGACGGTGGAGGTTTTGAAAAAAGCCTCTACAGCAAACGGATGATTTTTTAAATTATTAAGCATATATTCTAGGGTTGTCGGTTAAGTGAAGAAAAGCAACAAAAGCAATAAATAAAAAGGCGAAGACAGCATTTAGCTGGCCCCATAGCAAGAGGTCTTGTGCTATTGTAAACTCAAGTGTATTCATAAGTACTACAGCAACAATTTGAATAATTACATTGATTTTTTTCTTAAAACCAATAAGGAACCAAACACCAATCATTATCTCTAAAAGGCCTATTGAGAAGGTGATATTTCTTGAATTGTGGTCTCCCAAAATTCTACTTACAATAAGTTCGTGTCGAGGAACAAGGTTTAGAACCTTGCATAGAAGTCCATTGATTATCCAAACTGAGGTAATTACTATATTCGACATTTTATTGATTTTTGTTTTCATGTATTCTATATTTTCAATAATTATTGAAAATAAAATTTAAAAAAATTATGAAAATAGTTTTAGCAACGACTTGGTAAGCCAATTTTGTTGAGTGTTTACCATTTTATTGATCATAGCATCAGTGGTCTCCGTTAGTTCGTGTAGTGCTTTGGTTTGTTTTATTAATTCCTTTGTTTTTTCTGAGCCATCATCTTCTATAGAAGAGACGTCAGCCAAAATTTTAATCACTGGTTTGATTTCTCTACGACTACGTTCTTTTGCAATGGTTCTGGCCAATTCCTGCACATCTTTTTCAGTGGTAAAAAACTCCTTCCTTTCTCCAGGGATCAATTCTTTCGTTACAATGCCCCAATCCATAAGCTGTCTTAAATTCATACTGGTATTACCTCTGGAAATCTTAAGTTCCTCCATAATATCCTCCATTGATAATGGTTTTGGAGATACAAATAAAAGTGCTTGGATTTGGGCCATGGCTTTGTTAATACCCCAAAGAGTTCCCAAACTTCCCCAGGTACTTATAAATTTATCTTTTGCTTCTTGGTAATCCATATCACAAATATATAACATGTTTTTTAAACTTTCAATAATCATTGAAAGTTTGTTTGTGAATTAAAATCTTTATCAAAGCTTATGTT
The DNA here is from genome assembly GCF_059735265.1 of Mangrovimonas sp. sgz306409. Taxonomy (NCBI): domain Bacteria; kingdom Pseudomonadati; phylum Bacteroidota; class Flavobacteriia; order Flavobacteriales; family Flavobacteriaceae; genus Mangrovimonas; species Mangrovimonas sp. sgz306409. The sequence goes on along the minus strand of NZ_JCAPEU010000009.1, from coordinate 204,039 downwards.
TCTTGACTAAGTTTCAGAAAAGAAGAAGATGCTCCTGAATATCTTAATCGAAGTAGTATCAAATCTGAGAATAATTCGGAATACATTGTTCAAAAAAAAAAAATCAACTGCACTAGAAACAACTATTGTTGAGTACAATTGATTTTTTATGGATTAGCATTAATACTGTAATAAAACTACCCGTAAAGAATTAGTTAGGAGTTTTATGGCTTCGGAGGCAAGTCGAAAGCTTTGGCCTCATGTTCAAAATGGTTGCGATGGCTGCCATCACAAAACGGTTTGTTCTCTGATCTTCCGCAGCGGCAAAGCGAGACTAAAGTTCGGCCTCCTAAGCCGTAGACATTCCCTTCTTTATCGACAATTTCAAAATCGCCATCTACTTTTACGCTACCGTTGCTAAGTATTGTGAGTTTGGTTTTAGACATATTTGATATATTATTAGTTGTTCATAGCTAAGATATGCATTTTTAAAATTTCGTCTACAGTTTTGCGTTATATGTCGCCTAAATAAAAGGTTATGAGTGAATTGGATTTATGTTTGTTTGATTTTTAGTATCTTTAATACTCTCCCCTATAGCTGGTTATTGCCTTCCATACTGAATTTTTTTCTTTAAAATTTACAGTTTGGGCTTCCGTTTCTACCTCATTTAATCTTCTGTTCTGGGTTTAATAATTCAGTTCTCTGAATTCAAGTGCAATCAAACTTAAAAACTTATCAAAATGAAAAAATCATCAATTAGGGGAGTGGCTGCCATGTTGGTCCTTCTTGTATTTGGCTGTAGTTCTGAGCCAGTATCCCAATCAGACGCAACGGTTATTAACCCAACGCTTAATGGCGCTGCCGCTGATGCTAGCCGTAAGGAGGCAGGGTCTTTAAATGGGCCATTATTTGACCTAGCTCTAAGTCCAAACAATAACATTTTAGTAGCCGATGTACCGGTTGGTATTTCTACTTCACTGGGAGCATTGCAATTTTCGCTTCCAGGGGTAACATCTATTGCTCCTATAGGGAATGGAGTCATGTGGGCAGCAAGAGGTGGAGGTGGCCAGAACACTATGGACTCTGGTCAAGCAATTTATCGTGTTGGAAATGGAGGTGTCAATCAAATTGCGAATCTATTTCTATTTGAGGAAGAAAATAACCCGGACGGGCAAGATGTAGATTCCAATCCTTATGCGGTTGCGGCCACAAATGCCAATGAAGCTTTGGTGGCGGATGCAGGCGCTAACGATTTGCTGAGGATCGACAATCAGGGTAACATTGAAGTGGTTGCCGTATTTCCAAATGAATTGGTGTCAACTGCAAATGTTCAAGCCTTAGTAGGTTGTCCGGAACCTATTCCGGGATTCGAGTTTCTTTGCAACGTACCAATGATGCCTGCTCAAGCAGTTCCTACATCTGTAGCTATTGGTCCTGATGGCTATTATTATGTTGGAGAGTTAAAGGGCTTTCCTGGGCCTACAGGTGCGTCTAATATCTGGCGTATTGCTCCAGATGCTTCAGGAGCCATGTGTGGCTCAAGCGAAGATTGTGTAAAGTTTTTTAGCGGAGGTTTTACATCTATTGTGGATTTAACGTTTGGTCCTGATGGTAATTTGTATGTAGCAGAACTTGATGAACAAAGTTGGTTTGCTGTGGAAGTGTTACAAACAGGAATGGGAGGTAACATTAAGATGTGCGATATGCAAACGAAACAGGTTACAACCATTGCTACAGGTATTCCTTTGCTTACGGCCATAACATTTGATAAGCAGAGCAATCTATGGGCGACACAAAACGCCTTGATACCTGGCTTGGCCGAGGTGGTACAGATTTCTTATTGAGAAGAAAAATTCTATTATATCAAAAAGAAAAGGGCGATAATCATCGCCCTTTTCTTATGTTAAAAACTATTGTTTTTCTATCAAACCAGCTCTTCTTAAAAGTGCTTCTGGTTGAGGTTCTTTGCCTCTAAAACGCTTGTATAGTGTCATGGGATCTTCAGTGCCACCTTGCGATAATATGTTATCCATGAACTTTTGGGCCACTTGTTTGTTGAAAATGCCCTGTTCCGTGAAATACTCAAAAGCATCTGCGTCTAAAACTTCGGCCCATTTATAACTGTAGTATCCCGAAGAATAGCCTCCTTGGAAAATATGGGAGAAAGAGGTGCTCATACAGTTTTCTGGAACATCTGGGTAGAGTCTAGTGCTTTCAAAAGCTTCGATTTCGTGTTTTTTCACATCCGTAATTGGTGAAGGGTCTTGACCGTGCCAGCTCATATCCAAAAGTCCGAAACTCAATTGTCTTAGGGTTTGCATACCTTCATGGAACGTAGCTGATTCCTTGATTTTATTCACTAATTCCATTGGAATTAATTCGCCAGTTTCGTAGTGCTTAGCAAACAATTCCAAAGCTTCTTTTTCATAGCACCAGTTTTCCAAAACTTGGCTCGGAAGCTCTACAAAATCCCAGAATACACTAGTTCCGGACAAACTAGGGTAGGTGGTGTCGGCCAACATACCGTGCAGGGCATGACCAAATTCGTGGAACAAAGTGGTTACCTCATTAAATGTCAATAATGAAGGTTTGCTTTTTGTAGGTTTAGTAAAATTGCACACAATGGAAATATGAGGTCTTTCATTGGTGCCATTTTTTCTAAATTGTGGTTTGAAAGATGTCATCCACGCACCGTTTCTTTTTCCCGGTCTAGGAAAAAAGTCGGCGTAGAAAATGGCTACTAAATCACCTTGTTCATTAGTAACTTTATAGGTTAGGACATCAGTGTGGTATTTGTCAATATCATGAATTTCTTCAAAATGAAGTCCATATAGTTTTTGAGCCACCGTAAAAGCCCCATCAATTACATTTTCTAATTTGAAATACGGCTTTAGCTTTTCGTCATCCAAATCAAAAAGTTTTTGCTTCAATTTTTCAGCGTAATAGGAAGAATCCCATTTTTGAAGCACTTCAATGCCGTCCAATTCTTTGGCAAACTCTTGTAGGTTGGCAAACTCACGTTCTGCTGCAGGTTTCGCTTTCTCAAGTAATTCGTAAAGGAATTTGTTGACATTGTCTGGGGTTTTGGCCATACGCTCTTCCAATACAAAATGAGCATGGGTTTTATAGCCCAATAGGTTGGCGCGTTGGTAACGAAGCTTAGCAATTTGCAACACGTTTTCCTGATTGTCCAGCGTATCGTTTTTGAATGCTTTGGCTCCAAAGGCAATGGCCAATTTTTTGCGTAATTCCCTATTGCTTGCATAGGTCATGAACGGAATGTAGCTAGGGTAATCCAAGGTGATGATCCAACCCTCCACGTTTTTGGATTCCGCCAGTTGTTTGGCTGCTTCTTTAGCGCCTTCTGGCAGTCCATCCAAATCTTCTTCATTGGTAATGACCATCTCGAAGTTGTTGGTTTCAGCCAGTACATTTTCGCCAAACTTCAACTTAAGTTGACTTAATTTTTTGTCAATTTCCCGTAGTTGTTGCTTTTTGTCTTCGGGTAAGTTGGCCCCGTTTCTTGAAAAGCTTTTGTATTTTTTATCCAATAAGGTGCGCTGCTCCGTGGTCAACTCTAATTCATCTTTCATCTCATAAACAGCCTTGATACGCTTAAAAAGATCCTCGTTTAAAGTGATGTCATTACTGAATTCCGATAATAAAGGAGAAACCTCTTGCGCTATTTTTTGAATTTCGTCATTGGTTTCAGCAGAATTTAAGTTGAAAAAAATACTCGAAATGCGATCCAATTGTTCCCCTGAAAAATCCAAAGCTTCCACCGTATTTTGAAATGTTGGCGCTTCCGGATTAGTGGTAATTGCATCAATTTCGGCTTTAGCCTGAGCAATTCCTTCTTTGAAAGCTGGTAGAAAATCTTCGTTTTTTAGTTTTGAGAATGGGGCAGTATTGAACGGCGTATCAAATGGTTTGTTGAGAATATTCATATGGAGGGCATTAATTTGACCTAGGTTGTACTCCTTTTCTTTAGGACAACAATTTTAGGATTAATTAACGATATTTTTTGATTTGTTTTTGAATTATATTGCTACTTTTGTCCTCGAATCATTAAAGGCGTCAGAAATGACTCTTAAAATAATTGATTAATAGCTTTAAAACCTCGACTTCCGTCGAGGTTTTTTTATTTATAGGTTTTTTGCCGACTCTATTACGGCAGCTTTAAGTCCTTCTTTGTAAACCATAATTTTATCCAAGACACATTTATCGGAACTTCCAATAATTTGTGCTGCCAAGATGCCGGCATTTTTGGCGCCGTTTAAGGCTACAGTTGCCACAGGTACACCGCCTGGCATTTGCAAAATAGACAGAACAGAATCCCAACCATCTATGGAATTGCTACTTTTTACAGGAACTCCAATAACAGGAAGTGGGGATAAGGAAGCAATCATGCCAGGTAAATGGGCGGCTCCACCAGCACCAGCAATAATTACGGAAAATCCTCTGGTATGGGCATGTTTGCCATAGTCGAATAGTTTTTCAGGTGTACGGTGAGCGGAAACAATATCCACTTCAACTTCAATGTCGAATCCTTTTAAAATATCAATAGCGTCCTGCATTACTGGCAGGTCGCTCTTACTTCCCATGATGATTCCTACTTTACTCATATTTTATTCGCTTATTACTTTTATTGTACTTTTTACTTGTTCGGCAACCCTTCTTGCTTCATTGATGTCTTCATTTACGATGGTAACATGTCCCATTTTTCTAAATGGTCGCGTTTGCTTTTTACCATAAATATGCGGGGTTACACCATCAAGTTTCATGATGTCTTCAATATTTTGGTAGACCACATTTCCTGTGTGCCCTTCAGCACCTACTAAATTAACCATAATTCCACCAACTTTATTATCGGTGTTTCCTAAAGGTAAGTTTAAAATGGCTCTTAGGTGTTGCTCAAATTGCGAGGTGTAGCTAGCCTCAATGGTTTGGTGTCCAGAATTGTGAGGTCTAGGTGCGACTTCGTTCACCAAAATCTCGTCATCTTTTGTTTGGAACATCTCTACGGCCAATAGCCCTACATGTTGAAATGCCTCCGATACTTTTAAGGCCACGCCCTTCGCTTTTTCGGCTACTTTATCGTCTATCCTTGCCGGACAAATAACGTACTCCACTTGATTGGCTTCTGGGTGAAATTCCATTTCTACCACAGGATATACTTTCATTTCTCCATCTGGAGTTCTTGCCACAGTAACTGCCAATTCATTTTTGAAAGGCACCATTGTTTCAGCAATACACTCTACATTTGGCAGTTCCTTTAAATCTGCTATCTCTCTAACAATTTTCACCCCATTCCCATCATATCCAAATTGGGCACTTTTCCAAACAAATGGCAAGGTAAGGCCTCCGTTGTGGATGGCTTCCTCAATTTCTGAAGTGTAGGCAAATCGGTTAAAATCTGCGGTAGGTATGTTGTGGTCTCTGTAAAAGAGTTTTTGGGTAGCTTTATTTTGAATGCTTCTCAAGGTTTTGGAAGCAGGGTATACTTTAATTCCTTCTTTTTCCAAGGTTTCAAGAGCATCTACATTTACGTTTTCAATTTCAAAGGTAAGAACATCTACCTGCTTACCGAAGTTATAAACGGTATCAAAGTCCATTAAATCCCCTTGTTGGAATTGGTTGCAGGCAATTTTACAAGGCGCTTCGTTACTTGGATCAAGGACGTAGGTGGCAATGTCAAACTTTCTGGTGTCATAGAGCATCATTTTGCCCAATTGCCCACCACCAAGAATACCTAGTTTAAATTCAGAAGAGAATAAATTCATATGTATTTCCCAGAAAAAAGGGAGTTGTTTTAGTTATACTTCAATCTTATAATGAGGCTACAAAAGTACAAATCAAAACCCTGTGAAAAAACTAAAAAACAAAACAATCTAAAGCAGAATTCGCAAATCCTTACTCAAATGATTATCTTTGCGTTTCTAAAATTAAAAACAAGTGATCAAACTTCACGACTTATACTTTAAACCATTTGTTTCAGAACAAGAATTGGAGGGGACCGTACAGCGTATGGTGGACCAAATTTCTGAAGATTTGAAGGATGAGGTGCCCGTGTTTGTGGGGATTTTAAATGGATCGTTCATGTTTGTGAGCGATTTTGTAAAAAAATACCCTAAACCATGTGAGGTGACCTTTATTAAACTGGCATCCTACGAAGGCTTGAAGTCTTCCGAAGATATCCAGAGATTGATTGGCCTTACCCAGGATTTATCGGGACGTACGGTTGTAATTTTGGAAGACATTATTGATTCCGGAAGGACATTGGCAGAAGTGCACAGGATCTTTAAAAACGAAAATGTGAAGAACCTGATCATTGCCACTTTGTTCTTTAAACCGGAAGCGTACAAAAGAGATTTTAAACTTCATTATGTAGGTTTGGAAATTCCCGACAAATTTATTGTAGGCTACGGATTGGATTACGATGGATTGGGAAGGGACTTGCCTACCATATACCAATTAAAAACCACACAACACATGACAAACTTGGTACTATTTGGACCTCCAGGGGCCGGAAAAGGAACACAAGCAGAATTTTTAAAACAGAAATACAATTTGGTACACATCTCTACAGGTGATGTGTTTCGATACAACATTAAAAATGAAACAGCCTTAGGGATGTTGGCTAAGTCCTACATCGACAAAGGTGAATTGGTTCCAGACCAGGTTACAATTGATATGTTGAATGCAGAAGTTGAAAAGAATGCCGATGCCAATGGGTTCCTTTTTGACGGATTTCCACGTACCAATGCACAGGCAGAAGCTTTGGATAAGTTGATGGATAGCAAGGATTCTCAAATCAATGCTATGATTGCATTGGAAGTTGACGATGAGGTATTGGTTGAGCGTTTGTTGGAACGCGGAAAGACCAGTGGAAGAGCCGATGATGCCGATGAAAGCATCATTAGAAACCGAATTGTTGAGTATTACAATAAAACAGCCATTTTAAAAGATTACTATTCAGCCCAAAACAAATATTTTGGAGTGGATGGTGTTGGAAGTATCAAAGATATTACTGAAAGACTAAGCGAGGTAATTGATAAGTTGTAATGGAAATGGTATCTGTTGGAATTTTTCAAGGAGTCTTGTTGATTGTTGCTCTGATTGGCGTACTGCTGCCTTTGTTGGCACTAATTAGTGTTTTGAGAGGTAGGTTTAACGGTAACGAAAAGCTACTTTGGGCGCTTGTGGTAATATTTGCACCTTTTCTTGGTTCTATTTTGTATTTCGCCATAGGAAGATCCAAGCGTTTATCTTATGTCGCTATATAGATATTAAAACACAGACCTTTATATACAAGGAATAATATGACGGAAGGAAATTTTGTAGATTATGTAAAAATCCATGTGTCTTCTGGTAAAGGAGGCCAAGGGTCTGCTCATTTACATCGTGAAAAGTACATTGCCAAAGGTGGTCCCGATGGGGGTGACGGTGGTCGTGGAGGACATGTTATTATTAGAGGAAACAGTAACCTTTGGACATTACTTCACCTAAAGTTTAAACGACACGTCCGCGCTGGACATGGAGAAAACGGAAGCAAGGCCAGGAGTACAGGTGCCGATGGAGAGGATATGTACATCGATGTGCCTTTGGGAACTGTGATACGGGATACCGAAACCAATAAGATTTTATTTGAGATCACCGAGGATCAAGAAGAAAGAATCTTGGCCGAAGGTGGCATGGGAGGTCGCGGAAACTGGCATTTCAAGTCGGCTACAAACCAAACACCGCGTTACGCGCAACCAGGAATGCCTCTTGAAGAAAAAGATGTTACTTTGGAGCTTAAGGTGTTGGCAGATGTTGGTTTGGTAGGATTTCCTAATGCGGGGAAATCTACCTTGCTGTCTGTGATTACTTCAGCTAAACCCAAAATAGCGGATTATGAGTTTACGACATTGAAGCCTAATTTGGGAATTGTGGAATATCGTGATTTCCAAACCTTTGTAATGGCCGATATTCCGGGGATTATTGAAGGTGCTGCCGAGGGTAAAGGATTGGGACATTATTTCTTGCGTCACATCGAGAGAAATTCTATTTTACTGTTTTTGGTGCCTGCCGATGCCAATGACATTTTGGAGCAATACAATATTTTGTTGGATGAGTTAAGACGTTATAATCCAGAAATGTTGGATAAGGAACGTATGGTGGCCATCTCAAAATGTGATATGTTGGATGATGAACTCAAAGCAGAACTAAAGGAAGAATTAGATAAGAGTTTGCCAATTCCGTATATATTTATTTCTTCTGTAGCTCAACAAGGGATTACCCAACTTAAAGACAAACTATGGAAAATGCTTAATCCATAGGGACGATTTCATCTAAAAATATAAAAGGCTTGGAAAGTTTCATTTTTCAAGCCTTTTTTTTTTCTTTTTTATTGTTGGATAATTAGTGTGAATAGCTGGCAAAAATTACATTTCACATTTTGTATCTTTATAAGAAAAATGAAGAACCGTTTTTCCCTCTTTATCTGCCTTCTTTTTTTGTCCTTGGTTGCTTGCGCTCCAGTTAGGGTTAATTATGATTATGAAAGGAACACAGATTTTTATAAATATAAAACCTATAACTACTTTCAGGATTTAAATATTGGTATGAGTGAATTGGATGCCAATCGGTTTTTGGATGCTTTGGATGCTGCTATGGTAGCTAAGGGCATAGTACTGTCTGATTCTCCAGATTTTTTAATAAATGTTCAGAGTAATGCCTATAACGTGGGAAGTCAAAGTTCCGTGGGCGTTGGTTTTGGTGGTAGCGGCCGAAATATGGGAGGAGGCATTTCTGTGGGAATTCCTGTTGGGCAATCTACCTTAAATAGGAAGATTCAAGTAGATTTTGTGGATCCCCAAGGAGGAGGCTTGTTTTGGCAGGCGATAAGTGAAGATTCCTTTTATCAAGATGATGCTCCTGAAGCTAAAGAAGAAAAATTCAAAAAAATCGCAACTGAAATTTTAAAGGGTTACCCTCCAACAAAAAAATAAATTAAATAATTGCATAAATAGAAGTCGTAAAATAAAATCATGGAAACATTAGAACATAAGGTTGCTCTAATTACAGGAGGAACAAAAGGAATTGGTTTTGGCATTGCCCAATCATTAATGGCACAAGGAGTGAATGTGGCAATCACGAGCAGAAGCAGTGCTACAGCACATGAAGCGGCAGGAATGTTAAATGCCCATAAAACGACTAAGGCCAAAGCTATTGGAGTAAAGGGGGATGTAAAGGATTTTGAAAGTTTAAAGGAAGCGGTGGCCGATGTCTTGAGTGAGTTTGGGCAATTGGATATATTGGTTGCAAACGCGGGAGTTGGGCATTTTGATTCTGTTGAGGATTTAAGTGTAGAGGATTGGAAGGATACTATTGACACCAATCTTACCGGAGTGTTTTATACTCTTAAAGCGGGAGTTGAAGCTTTGAAAAAATCAAAGGGATATTTTATAACCATTTCCAGTTTAGCGGGAACCAATTTTTTTGTGAATGGTTCGGCTTATAATGCCAGCAAATTTGGGGTGACAGGATTTACCCAGGCTGCAATGCTCGACTTGAGAAAGTACGGAATTAAGGTGAGCACTATTATGCCTGGCTCTGTGGCTACTTATTTTAATAACCATGTGCCAAATGATAGTGATGCTTGGAAAATACAAAGTGAGGATATTGGCGAGTTGGTTGTGGATTTAGTTAAAATGAATCCTAGGACGTTGCCGAGTAAAATAGAAGTGAGACCATCGATGCCACCTAGTAAATAAAAAAGAGCCCGCTTTGGCGGGCTTTCTTTTTGTTAATTTTTAATGACTTTTTTTGTTGCAATCAGAATATTATTGGCGTAAAAATTGGCCAAGTAGATACCACTTTCAAGCTGACTGATGTCTAATTGAGTTGTGCCATTATTCAATTGTGAGGAGAAGATTTGCTTTCCGTTTAAATCACTAATCTCCACTGAAAGGTTCTGATTGAGCTCACTATTAAAAGTGATATTTATAATGTCAGAGGAGGGGTTGGGATATAAGGAAATGTCCATCGTGTTCTGTTCGCTTGTAATTTTGCCTATTGATAAGGTGTAATCAATGGTCCAGGTAACACTGTGCACGTGAAGTGTTTCATGGTTGTCAACATTCACCAAGGAAGACTCGTCAATTACAATGGCTGTTAAGGTGTTGCTTCCAGAAGCTAAATTCTCTTCGTAAAGACTTATTACACTGTCTTCTGCTGCCAAATCCAATCCATTAAAATCCCACGAAATATTGAGGGAATTAGGTTCAGGATTTATGGTATTCAGTTGAAATTGCAATGGAAAAGTCGGATTTTGAATGGCGCTGTTTTCAGGGGTGAAGGAAGCTATAGGGGAAACCAAACTATGTATTTTTTCTATGATTCCCTCGGTGCAGACTGAGCAAAAATCTTCCCCTAAGTATTGCATTTTACAGGATTGATGAGGTTTGTACCAAGTGGCGGATAGACCTGAAGTGCCATAAGCGTAAGCTCCAATATTGTTGGTGCTATACCAATTTTTCCATTTAATGAGTTCAGGATTGTTTTCTTGGGTCATATTATAAGCTTCCCCAAAATAAACGTCTCCCGCATAGTATTCGTCTTTCAAGTCGGCGAAGGAATGACCTAACTCATGAATCGCTATTTCGGTAGCGGCTATTCCTGTAGAGCAAATTGCGAAATCGCCTCCGCTTCCACCATAATAAGGCGTATTTACCAATACGATTCCTTCATCATATTGGGGAACATTGGTTGCCAAGACAGTTGCAATTAAGGCACTGTTTGGGGTGAACAGTAATCTATGGATATTGTAATTATCAAACGAGGAACCAAAGTAATTATCTATAGTAACCACAGGCTCGGCAGTTGATGGTTCATCTGGAGCAGTTCCAGAATGGGAAGCCCCACTCTCGTTGGAAATTACTTTAATGGCATATAGGTTAAAGTAATTTTCATATTCCAAAAATGGAGATTGAGAAAACAGATAATTAGAAAAATTAGTTACATCGGTTATGAATTGGTCTTGTTCTTCTAAGGTGTAGCCGTCTCCCATAACCACGAAATTGATTCTGGTATCATTGGTTCCTGAGTATTTGATGGTCTCCACTTCAAACACTTGGGAATAGGTGATATTGGCTAGAAATAATAAAACAAGCGAGAGTAATTGTTGTTTCATAAGCGATTTAGGCGGTTGGTTGCTAGTTCAATTTTTTGGTTGTTTTCAGAAATCAAATATAACACTATAAATTCTGCCTCAGGATGGTATTGCATTTTAATAGGAAGGTCAATTTCTTGAAATTCTACAAGCTTGCTTTCTAAGGAACCATCTTCACTCATAGTTTCAAAGTGTTTTATAAACGGGTGTTCAATAATCAATTTGTTTAAGACCGATTTGTTTTTGGAAAGTAAAAGGCATTCAATATCCCCTGGTTTTGGAATAGAGTTATTGATTTTTTTTAGTTTTCCTTCGGTAATAATGTTGTTGATGAGTTCCACATGATATTCTTGATTCTCTTTTTTTATATGGTAATTCAAGAACAAAAGCTTTGGCGATTTTTGGATTTCAACAGAATTATTGAGGGTGGTTTGTTGGGCCGTTTTGCAAGAAAACAGCAGGAATGGAAATGCGAAGAACAATAAGGGCCATTTTATTTCAAATGTCATCTTTAGAAAATCTCGTTCACTGCCGAAATATACGCATCTTTGTAAAAACAAGAAAGTGTCATTATCTTTAATACTACAAGAACAGTAACTCTATGCGTTGGTTGATTTGCTTAATTTTTTTGCCTTTGGTTGGGTTTGGTCAATTGGATCGGAAATTGGTTCGGACTTTAATCGAGAAAAAGGAATTTACTCAGGCAGAAACTTTATTGTTGCCTTATGTCAAAGGTTTTGAAGATTTGGAAGCCATAGAGTTGTTGGGAGACGTTTATGGTCACCAAAAAGAATGGGATAAAGCGATTTCAGAGTATGAAAAGTTGGTAGAGATACGTCCTAATATTGCTAATTATCAATATAAATATGGAGGTGCCTTAGGCATGAAAGCACTAAGCATCAATAAAATTAGGGCATTGGCCATTATTGGAGACGTCGAGGATGCGTTCTTAAAAGCGGCTAGTTTGGACCCAACTCATATTGATACTAGGTGGGCCTTGGTGGAGTTGTATGTGAAGCTCCCCATAATTTTAGGTGGTGGCTTGGATAATGCTATGCAATATGCTATTCAGCTGGAGGAACTGTCTCTGGTAGACGGCTATTTGGCTAAGGGCTTTGTGTATTTCAATGGTGAGGATTTTGGCTTGGCCGAAACCTATTATAAAAAGGCCGTTGTGGTTGGGGGCTCTTTAACTTGTTATAAGAAGCTTATAGAATTTTATATGTCGCAAGGCGAATTGGAAAAGGCTCTGAAGAATCTCCAAGAAGCTTACGCTAAATTTCCCAATGAAGATCTTTTACGGCAAATAGAGGATCTTAAGCAAAAAATCTAATCCATTAAGTTGTATGCAAAACTTATGTAAGGAAGCTTCGGCCTTACAGCAGCAATCCTTATATTTGAACACTTACAAACCTATGTTATGAACGTACATTTTATAGCTATTGGCGGGGCAGCAATGCATAATTTAGCCATCGCATTACACAATAAAGGATATCAGGTAACCGGAAGTGATGATGAAATTTTTGATCCTTCCAAATCAAGATTGGAAAGTAAAGGCTTGTTGCCAGAAGCCTATGGATGGTTTCCTGAAAAAATTACTGCCGATTTAGATGCTGTAGTATTGGGAATGCATGCCAAAGCTGATAACCCTGAACTTTTAAAAGCTCAGGAATTAGGATTGAAAATCTATAGTTATCCTGAATTTTTGTACGAACAATCCAAGCATAAAACACGTGTTGTTATTGGTGGAAGTCATGGTAAGACCACGATTACATCCATGATTTTGCATGTCATGAATTATCATGATATTGATGTGGATTTTATGGTGGGTGCCCAATTGGAGGGTTTTGATGTTATGGTAAAACTTACCGATGACAATGATTTTATTGTTTTGGAAGGTGACGAATATTTAAGTTCTCCGATAGATCGTAGACCGAAGTTCCATTTATACCAACCCAACATCGCTTTGTTGAGTGGGATTGCTTGGGATCATATCAATGTATTTCCAACTTTTGATAATTATGTTGAGCAGTTCAAAATTTTTGTGGACAGTATTGTTAAGGGAGGAAGTATTTCATACAATGCCGAAGATGAAGCATTGAAACGTGTTGTAGAAGCTAGTGAAAATACGATTAGAAAGTTGCCTTACTATACACCAGAATATACTGTTGAAGATGGGGAAACTCTATTGGAAACACCAGAGGGACCACTTCCTATTGAAGTATTTGGAAAGCATAATTTAAACAATCTCGCTGGAGCCAAGTGGATTTGTCAGCATATGGGGGTAGATGAAGATGATTTCTACGAAGCTATTGCAACTTTTAAAGGAGCTAGTAAACGCTTGGAAAAGATAGCGGAAGGAAAAACATCCGTGGCCTATAAAGATTTTGCACATTCTCCAAGTAAAGTGTCGGCCACGACGACAGCTATGAAAGAGCAATATCCGGACAAAACGGTAGTGGCTTGTTTGGAATTGCATACTTATAGTAGTTTGAATGCCGAATTTTTAAAAGAATACAAAGGCGCTCTGGATGCTGCCGATGTTGCTGTGGTGTTTTATTCGCCTCATGCGGTAAAGATTAAGCAATTGGAAGAGGTGACTCATCAACAAATAGCGGATGCATTCGAAAGAGACGACCTTATTATCTATACCGATCCAGAAGCGTTTAAAGACTATTTGTTTTCACAGGATTTTACCAATAAAGCTCTATTGTTAATGAGTTCAGGAAATTATGGAGGACTTGATTTTAATGCTGTAAAATCAATTATCAAGTAATTGCATGTTGGGTATTTTGAATGTTCTTGGTTTTGAAATACCTATAGCATTCAATATTTAAAAATATAAGCAACATGCCATAAACACTATCCTCAATGGGGATGGTGGCAATTCTAATACCTAGGTTTTCACTATTGTTATACCAAACAATGGGAGCGTCCAGCAAAGAACCTGTTAAAATGCCATTGCTGGCTATAAAAAACGGTAATATACAAAGGTAGGTGAGGTAATGAAAAGCTAGGTTGACTTTCCTGAATTTTAGGTAGAGTAAATACAGGGCGCAAAGGCCAAAGGCACTTAGTGTATAGAGTTTGTCAAAATTTAAAACTGCTATAATCGTAAAAACCAGAATTAGAATTGTCGTGATTTTTGCCTGAATTGTGTTCAATGGATTCTTTGCAATCAGAGAGTTTAGTGCGAAATAAGTAAATACGCAGGCAAATGGAATACAGATAAAAAATAGAATTTCTTCAATAGGTAAATCGGCAATATTTGTGCTCAGCAAATAGTCGCTGTTAAATCCCCAAACGCCAATATTGGTGAAATACCAATCCCAGATTAAAAATAATAAGGTCACTATTACATTGCCTTTAAAAAAGGCTTTCCAATCTTTATAAAAAGGATATTTCCTGTAGAAACTGGCAATAAGAGGAATAAGGATACAGGCAAAATTTACAAGTAGATAGGTGTAGGGCCTCATTATGCTTTGAACTGTTTATGAAATTTTTTGGGAACCCATAGCATTCCGAAGCACTCACCGTCTTCCTTGTCTAAATGTTTGTGATGTACTTTATGGGCTTTTCGTAGCCCAATGAGGTATTTATTCTTAATATTCTTAAACCATTTAAAGCGTTGATGAATTAAAACATCATGGATTAAGAAGTAAGCAATGCCATAGAAAAAAATGCCCAAGCCAATAAAAAACATAAAGTTTAATTTTGGGACAGCTCCAAAATAGAATAGGGCTATACTGGGGATGGCAAAAATGATGAAAAAAGCATCGTTTTTCTCAAATACATGAGGGTATTTAGGTTGGTGGTGGTCTTCATGGAGATACCATAAAAAGCCATGCATGATATATTTATGGGTAAACCAAGTAACCAATTCCATAAAGGAGAATGTGAGAACGGTAATTGCTATGTACAATAGAATTTCCATACCAATATGTTTTAGATAAAGTTTAATTTAAAGCGTATGTAAGCCTTTGTTAAGATAAGAATTTTTAGAGGGTTAGAGATTCTAATGCGCTCATTTAATATATGTTTAGAATCTAGTCTTTTTAATTTCTTCAGTAAATTTAAATAATATTTATAGGCCAAATACACGCCCAATCTACTTTCAAGCGGTAACACCACAATGCCTTTAAAGGCTTCACGAAAATCATTTTCAATATCTTCAATAATGTCTTTTTTGTTGAGTTCAGATAGGGAATTGTTGTTTACATTAGGAAAGTAGGAGCGACCTAGTATTTCCATATCGTCTTTAAAATCCCTTAAGAAATTGACCTTTTGAAACGCCGAACCCAAGTATTGTGCTGGTGTTTTTAAAAGCTGAAACATGTCTTCGTCATTATTGGTGAAAACCCTTAGGCACATAAGTCCAACTACATCGGCGGACCCGTAAATATAATTTTCGTAGGCTTCTTTGGTGGTGTATTCTTTTATTTTTAAATCCATTTCCATTCGTTTCAAAAAATCATCTGCATAGGTATGCAGGTTATATTTCCATGCAACTTCTTGAAAGGCGTTTAATATTGGGTTTAAACTTATTTTTCGCTCTATGGCTTTTTTGTATTCTTCTTTAAACTCTTCAAATAACACTTCCTGATCGTACTCGTGGAAGGAATCGACAATTTCATCGGCATAGCGTACAAATCCATAGATGGCATAAATGGCAGGTCTAATGGAAGGCGCAAAAAGTTTGATACCCATGGAAAAGGAAGTGCTATACTCTTGGGTTACAATTTTGCTGCATTTGAGGCTTGAAGTGTCAAAAAGTGCTTTCATAGTTTGGTGTGTTTTTTAATGAGTTCGCTAACAATTTTTCCGGAGATAAGAGAAGGTGGTACTCCGGGGCCCGGTACGGTAAGCTGTCCGCAGAAATAGAGGTTGTTAACTTTTTTGCTTTTTAATTTAGGGCGTAATACATGGGTTTGCATGAGGGTATTTGCTAAGCCATATGCGTTTCCTTTGTAGGCGTTATAATCCTCTTTGAAATTGTTGATACAGTAGGATTCCTTAAAAAGAATATGGTCAAAAAGTGGTTGGTCCGTTAGGTGTTCCAAACGCTCTATAATTTGCTTGAAGTAATGATTTCTAATAAGTTCATTGTCTTCTAAATCTGGTGCTAATGGAATTAAGAAAATACCAGCCTCTTTACCGTGGGGAGCAGTTGTAGCATCTGTAATGCTAGGGAAACTTGCATAAAAGAGTGGATTGTCGGGCCATTCTTTGGTGTTGTATATGGTTTTGGCATGAATCTCAAAATCACTGTCAAAGCAAAGTGTATGATGAGATACGTTGCTAAGTTTTTTGTCGAAACCTACGTAAAACAATAGCGCTGAAGGGGCGAAGGTTTTCTTGTTCCAATAAGCTTCTGAATATTGTCTGTACTGTTGTGGTAGCAAGGTTTCGGTATGATGGTAATCAGCGCCGCTTAAGAGGATATCACAAGCATATTCTTTTGAATTTGTTTTGACAGAGGTCACGGAATTCTTTTTAATATTTATAGATTCCACCGGGCTCTTGGTGAGTATGCTCACGCCTAAGCTCTCGGCTAAATCTTTCATAGCTTCAACTACCATATACATACCGCCTTCAGGATGCCATGTTCCCAATTTAAAGTCGGCATAATTCATAAAATTGTAAAAAGAGGGTGTGTTGCTGGGCTTCGCTCCAAGAAAAAGCACTGGAAATTCCAATATTTGCTGCAACTTTTCATCTTTTACATAGTGGGAAATATCCTTTTTGATACTGGTAGTAAATCGGTTTAATTTAGTGACAGTTTTTAAAGTCACAATTTCTGTGACAGATTCCCCGGGTTGGTACACCAAATCCTTGATGGCAAGATTGTAGTTGTCTTCAGACTTATCTATAAACTTTTGTAAAGAGTTGCCACTTTGAGGTTCTATGTTTTCGAAAGTAGCTTTAATACCTTCAAAATCGGCCGAAATTGAAACGCTATCTTGTTGTCCAAAATATATTTGATAGGCTGGATCCAATTTTTTTAGGTTGTAGAAATTGGAAGGATGCGTATTGAAATCTTCAAAAAAACGTTCAAAAACATCCGGCATCCAATAGAAGGTTGGCCCAATATCAAACGTAAAACCATCACGCTTTAGCTGTCGGGCTCGTCCCCCAACCGTGTCGTTTTTCTCCAGAATGGAAACGTCAAAACCAGCCTGAGCCAAGTAGCAGCTGGCAGAAAGGGATGAAAATCCAGAGCCTATTATAATTATTTTCTTCTTGGCCATCTTACTAAAGTTAGCATTTTTTTCTTACATACAAAACCGGTAACCATCTGTAGATTACCGGTTTCCAACCAATTAACCAACCAACGTAAAAACGTACATCATGAGTACGTGCTATATTAATTAGGCAATAGTACTTGGTCAATAATGTGGATTACACCATTGCTAGCAGTTATATCTGCTGCTGTCACAGAAGCCGCTGCTCCTGTTTCATCAATAATGAATACACCCCCATCCAAATCGACCGTAAGCATACCGCCTTGAGCTGTTTCAACCATTTGTCCATCCGTTAAATCTGTAGAATATACTGCGGCGCCTGCAACTACATGATAGGTGAGCACACTTGCTAGTAGTACTTTCTCTTCTTCGGTGTCAAAATCTTCTAAACTATTATAGTCTGGTCCTAAGGTTTCCAAAAGGGCTGCAAAGGCATCGTTTGTTGGTGCGAATACCGTAAATGGACCATCTGTTTGAAGCAATTCTACCAATCCGGCATCTGCTTGCACAAGTGCCGCAACCAATAAACTCAAGCTTTCTTCACTGGAGGCTATCTCAACTATATTTGGAGTACTTAAACTGTTAACAAAATCAATGGCAGCTTGAGGTAATAAAACCTTGTCAATAGTGTGTGCTACTCCATTAGATGCTAGGATGTCCACTGCAGTAATATTTGCATTGGTATCGGAAGCATCACCTATAACATAAGTGCTTCCTGAAGGAATAACGTCAAGTGAATTTCCCGCAAATGCGGTTTCAACCGTGGTTTCTGATAAATCGGTGGAAAGTACATTTGCTGTTAAAACGTGATATAAAACTATATTTCTTAAAAGATCAATTTCTTCTTCAGTATCAAAGTCATCCAAACTGTTGTAATCTTCACCAAGTGCATCCAAGAGTGCAACAAATGCATCATTGGTAGGAGCGAAAACGGTAAATGGCCCATCGCTATTAAGAGTTTCCACCAAGCCTACTTTAACTACAACATCTTCCAGAATAGATAGGTTTTCTGCTCCTACTACAATATCAACCAATGTTCCTTGATTAATAGCATCAATTATTTCTTGAGGGAGCAATACTTTATCTATAATATGGATTACTCCATTGGTAGCTTCCACATTCGCCGTGGTAACATTGGCCTCTGTGGAAGTAGCATCACTTATGGAAACACCTCCATCTATATTTACTGTGATATTTTCTCCTTGTAGGGTAGTTATGGTTTGTCCGTCTGATAAATCGGACGACATTGCTGCTGCTCCAGCAATCACATGATATTGAAGAATTGTTCCTAATAATTCACGTTCTTCTTCGGTGTCGAAATCGGAAAGTGAATTAAAATCGTCCAATGACGCTAAGAGGTCTGAAAATGCGTCATTTGTTGGGGCGAATACTGTAAAAGGCCCGTCTCCACTTAAGGCACCAATCAAGTCGGAGTCGGCATTCTGATCTGCCACGGTAAGTGCTGATACCAAACTACTTAAATCATCATTTGAGGCCGCTGTTTGAACAATGTTTAAGGTTGGTCCTGAAGGGATGTCGTTAGAGTCGTCATCATCACTACAGGAGGTGTTGAAGGTCACTAAGAAAACAAGTGTAGCAAATTGAAGTATATTTTTCATGTCTAACAATATTTTAGTTAATGTTATACAAATATATGTAAAATATTTTAATTGTCTAACTTTGGTTTAAAATAAGTTTTACAAATTCAAAATGGTATTTTTCAGAGTTTTAAGTTTTTTCTCATTATTTTTATTTAAGTTTGTTATAAATTACTTGAAATGGGGAGCTATTCAATGGCACAGGTGGTGTCAATTACGGGGATTAAATCGCATACATTACGCAAGTGGGAGAGTAGATATAGTTTTTTGACTCCCATGAGAACTGAGACCAATATTCGGTATTACACTGAAGAACAGTTGAAGGCACTTTTGAATATTGGAATTTTAACCAGGAACGGATATAGAATTTCTCAAATAGACAAAATGTCGCCAGAGGCTATCTATGAAGCGGTTGCCCAAACCATGACATCTGGTTCCAAGGAAGACGAAATAAACGCCTTGATTGTAGCCATGATTAATTTTGACGAAGCAGAGTTTGATAAGATATTCAAATCTGAGATTGTTAAAACAGGATTAGTTTCTACCATTGCGCACTTAATTTACCCATTCCTTAGGCAGGTTGGAGTTTTGTGGGGAAGCAATAAAGTCATGCCTGCTCAAGAGCATTTCATTTCAAATTTAATCCGTAGAAAGATGTTCCATTCTGT
Organism: Mangrovimonas sp. sgz306409; assembly: GCF_059735265.1. Taxonomy (NCBI): domain Bacteria; kingdom Pseudomonadati; phylum Bacteroidota; class Flavobacteriia; order Flavobacteriales; family Flavobacteriaceae; genus Mangrovimonas; species Mangrovimonas sp. sgz306409. The sequence continues at coordinate 184,396 of NZ_JCAPEU010000009.1, read as the reverse complement.
GGAACTCTTGGCTCCATGTAATAAGAACGCTCCCAAGATGGTCTTGTTTTTGTCGGAAGGCGAATGTCATGAAATAGCTTTGTTATTGGCTTATTACATCACAAGAAGTTCTGGTTGGAATGTATTTTATCTAGGGCAGAGTGTACCTTATGAAAACTTAGAAAAGGTGGTAAATGCTGTGGAGCCAGATTTGTTGATGACCATATATACATCCAATGATTTGGAGAGAACAGAAAGCAGTATTCAAACCATCCTTGAAATGACTGATATTCCTTTTGTGGTTTCTGGGGGGCCTGTGATTACAGAAAATCAGGTGGAGGCTTTGGGGCAAAATGCTTCGTATCTCAAGGGACCAGGAGATTTAGTGCAATTTTTGCAAAACTTCCAGGTTGAAGCTTAATTCCTTCTAGTAGGTGTATAATATTTGGTCTCCCGAATTAACAATATTGAGGTACACTTGGGTGCCTTCAACTTGAAGATCGGAAACATCGAAGGAAATTGTCTTGGAGATGACGGCATCGCAAAGCTCAAGGTTTAAAAGTGAAAGTCGAAGATTTCTTTGAGGAGGATCGGATTCAAGGATGGCTCCTGAGTCAATAAGTTTAAGATCCCAAGTGCTGCCATCGCATCCGCTAGCGTAAAAACTAATTTGCAAACAATCATTATCAATTTCTAAGCTCTCAATAATCAAAGGATCGGCCGGTGCGCTTAAGAATTCATCAGAACTTAATATCGTTTCTTGGTCGCAATTGGAAGGTGTTATAACATTGTCGTCATCGTCATTGCTACAGGAAATCATCCCAAATACAAAAACAAAAGAAAATAGGATTATCGAGAAATTACGGTTCATGATGCTTTTTGTTTAAGATGTAAACTTAGCTAATTGGTTGCGTTATTTTAATGAGATTCTTTAATGCCTAATTTTTTAGCCTTTTATAATGATTTTGTGAAAGGCTATTGGTAAATCTTTTGGAGCTTAGGCATTCAAATTGTAAGGATTTGTCCAAGCTAGAAAATAAGGGGATGCCGTCTCCTAATAAAATTGGGATGGTTGTAATGATAAGCTCATCAATTAAATCTTCTCTTAAAAAGCTTTGAATGAGTTTACCGCCGTCTATGTAAAGACTGTACATATCTTTTTCATGGAGCTGCTTTAAGGCATCTTTCACTGTACCCCGTAACAATTGGACATTCGTTTGGTATAACTTGGGAATGGCTTCTAAAGTATTACTAATTACAAATACAGGGACTTTATAGGGCCATGGAATATCAAAACTGCATACGGTCTCAAAGGTATTACGTCCCATAACTATAGCGTCGGTCTCTGCCATAAATGCTTCGTAGCCCATATCGTCGTTCTCGGGGTTCGGAACACTTTCTAGCCATTCTATTCCTCCGTTTTTGTCGGCTATATAGCCATCCAAACTTGTGGCAATATAAACCCGGTTTTTTTTAGGTGTGTCCATTATTGAAGTTTAATTTTCTGAAAGATATAGGATTTGGATGAATATAATGTTTGAAGTAAAGAACAATTGTTAACAAGTTTAGTTTTAAAGTGTTGATTTTAAGTTATTTAAAACATTGAAAATCAATACTTTTGAAATTATTGATTGGATGGTGTGTGCTATGGGATTTAAAAAGTTGATTAAATTAGCAATTGTTTTTTTGTGGTTTGGAGAGGTTTTCGGGCAAACAGGCTGCACGGATTCCTTAGCTAATAATTACGATTCTGAAGCCATGCAAAATGATGGCAGTTGTACTTATGATCCAACTATTCTAATCCCTGAAAGTAGTGTTTTTTTAGATGAGTCTATGATGGAGACTTCAGGGTTGATATATTGGATGAATTCCTTATGGACCCACAACGACAGTGCAGATTCCAATTTGTACCAAATAAATCCCGAAAACGGTAATGTTTTATCTACCGTAGATCTCAGTCCAATTGAAAATACCGATTGGGAAGATATCGCACATGATGAAAACTATGTGTATTTAGGTGATTTTGGAAACAATCTCCATGGAAATCGCACCGATCTTAGAATTATTAGGATAGAAAAAGCTTCTATGTTACGAGAGATTCCCCAATTGGATTTTATTAATTTTTCCTATTCCGATCAAACTGATTTTACGTCACAAGATGTTAATAACACCGACTACGATTGCGAGGCTTTAATTGTTTATGGCGATGATATTTTTCTGTTCACCAAGGAATGGGTAAGTCATAGAACCAAACTTTATAAACTGCCCAAAACACCTGGTACTTATGTGGCGCAATTGGAAGATAGCTATGATGTGCAAGGTATGATAACGGGGGCTGAAGTCCATGAAGATACCATTGTACTTTCGGGTTACAATGATTTGGTAATGCCTTTTCTATTTCTGTTATACGATTTTGCTGATGAAGACTTTTTTGGAGGCAATAAGCGTAAGTTGGAATTGAGTTTATTTTTACATCAGGTGGAGGGCATCGCAACTTCAAATGGCTTGAATTATTATATCACCAACGAGCAGGTTGCCATTTTGGGAATTGATCCACAGTTACATTCACTGGATCTTACTCCTTACTTAGAAAATTCAACTTTGGGTTTGGAAAGTCCTAGTGTCAAAAATAGTTTGGAGATTGTGCCCAATCCAGGAACGTCTAAAGTAGAAGTCCTGGGGTTGGAAAATAATTACCCCATCACATACCAAATTGTAGATATGATGGGGCAAGTACTTCAAAAAGGAGAGTTGGAATTACAACAGCCCTTTATTGATATTTCCGAATTGAGTGTGGGGGTCTACGTGCTAATGTTTCCTAAAGCAAATAACCCGTCCCAACTCTTGGTCAAGAAGTAGTCAATTATAATCTGGAGCCAAGTTGCTTCATGGTGTTGACAAAACTAGATGAGATGTCTTCTAAATTGTTATGAATGCCTTGTTTTGCAACCCATTTTCCATTGATGATCGTTCCTAAAATATTCGATACATCACACGTGTACACAAAGGTATTGCAAAGGTGTTTTGTAGAAGCCGTGGCTGCTAATGGTGATGTTGCATCCATAACTACCGCATCAAAAGATTGCCCTACTTTAAAAAAAATGTCGAGATGTTCTCCCATGGCTCTTTTTCCAGCTTTCCAAGCCATTTCAATAGCGTTAAATCCGCTATCGCCAGAATTGGGTTGGAAATAGGTATTGCGTTTGTGAGTGGTTAGGCGCTGTCCATAATCTAATATGCGAAGTTCTTCAAAGGGATTCAACCCTACGTGGCTGTCGGTACCAATACTCCACTGCCCATTCAAATTTTTAAAATCGTTGAATCGGAAAAGACCATCACCCAAATTGCCTTCCGTGGAAGGACAAAGTACTACATTGGCTTTTGTTTGGGCAATGCCGGCAACTTCGCGATCGTTCAAATGTGTAGCATGTACCAAATGGAAGTTTTCGGTCATTGAGCAATTGTCCAATAGCCATTCTACAGGGCGTTTTCCGTGAAATGCCAAACAATCCTCAATTTCTTTCAATTGCTCAGACACATGAATGTGAAAAGGCAAATCGTTGTTGTAATCCTTGCAAACACTTATAATGTCATTAGGGTCTACAGCTCTTAAGGAATGAATGCCTATTCCTAAGGACGCGTTTTTGTAAGTTTTGGTAGCTTGTTTGGAGCTTTCCAAAAGTTTGTAATAGTCTTCAATAGTTGGAGAAATAAAGCGTTTTTGTTTGTCTTCAGCAGGTGCTCCAAAGCCTCCTTTCTGATAAAACATGGGCACTAAAGTAATGTTGATGCCTGCTCTTTCAGCCGCAGCAATAAGTCGCTCACCATGTTCTGCCAAATTGGAATAAGGCATACCATTAATGTTGTGGTGTAAATAGTGAAATTCTGCGACGGCGGTATACCCATGACGAACCATTTCGGCATACAACATCGCAGCAATATCCTCTAAATGTTGAGGAGACATGCTTAGGGCCAAATTGTACATGGCTGTTCTCCAGCTCCAAAAGTCGTCAGGGACTCCTGTGCCTTCGTGGAGTTCGGCCAAACCAGCCATGGCGTATTGAAAGGCGTGGGAGTGGGCATTTTGAAATCCGGGTAGGGCATAACCGTTCACGTTTTCTCCTTCTGCAGTGGCTTCGGAAGAAATGGATTCAATAATTCCTTGGTCATTAACCGTGACAGCTGCATTTTCGAGCCATCCTTCATTGGTCAATAATCCTTTAAAAATATATGTGGGCATTAGAGTGTGTTTATAAGATTTTCAAATAATAGTTTTAAGGTTGCTCTTGTGGCATTGGCGCGTTCTTCATGATAATTGGTCTCGCTATCGTCCATGTAGTTGGTCTTGGCCATTTCCAATTGAAGCGCGTGAATGTTATTGGCAGGATTTCCAAAGGAGCGGGTAATATGCCCACCTTTAAATGGGTGGTTGTGCTCCAAATCTTTATTGGCCGTTTTCAAGGCGTTCATTGTAGCTTCTATGATAGTTTTGGAAGCTGAGGTTTCATCATTGTCTCCTAAAATCAAATCGGGGAATGCCTCTTTCCTGATGCCTGGAACTACTTTTCTTATGGAATGCGCATCAAACAACAGGGCTCTACCAAATTTTTGCTTCGTGTCTTCCAGTAAATCAGCAATTTTTTGGTGATAAGGACGATAGTAGTTTTCAATTCTATAGTCAATGTCTTCCTGAGTAGGTAATTCATCTCTGTATAGGGGTTCTCCATTGAAATTGGTGGTGGTTACCAAACCTGTAATTACGCGACCGTCATTATAAAGCGGAATGCTTTCCGGGGTTCTGTTGAGGTCAATGACCCAACGGCTATAGTTGGCCGTAATCATGGTAATGCCCATGGCAGGAGCAAAATCGTATAATTTGTCAATAAACCAATCGGTGTCATCTGGATTATTGGCTTTTTCTGGATATAATTTTGAGGCAATATCTTCTGGAAAAAATGTTCCGGAGTGTGGCGAACTAATGATGATAGGAACCTGTTCCACCTTAGGTTCGATAATATTATAAAGTGTCATAAAAATGAGATCGTTGTCATTTGGAGATACAAAAATACAAGTAATGGTGGAATTTGGCGAAATAAACAGTGGAAGGTCGTAACTTTGCCAAATAATTATTACATTGATAAAATGCATAAAGCAGGTTTTGTAAATATCATAGGAAATCCAAATGTGGGGAAGTCTACCCTCATGAATGCCTTTATAGGAGAGAAATTGTCAATTATCACTTCCAAGGCGCAAACTACAAGACACCGTATTTTGGGGATTGTAAATGGGGAAGATTTTCAGGTGGTGTTGTCGGACACGCCGGGAATCATTAAACCTGCCTATGAATTGCAGGAATCCATGATGGATTTTGTAAAGTCGGCTTTCGAAGATGCCGATGTGCTTTTGTACATGGTGGAAATTGGCGAGCGCGAATTGAAAGATGAAGCCTTTTTCAAAAAAATACAATCCTCAAGCATTCCAGTATTGTTATTGCTGAACAAAATAGATAAGTCCGATCAAGGACAGTTGGAAGAGCAGGTGCAATTATGGGCAGAAAAGGTTCCAAATGCAGAAATCTATCCTATTTCGGCATTGGAAGGTTTTCAGGTGAAGGAGGTCTTTGATCGTATCATTGAATTGTTGCCAGAATCACCACCGTTTTATCCAAAGGATCAGTTGACTGATAAGCCGGAACGTTTCTTTGTGAATGAAACCATTCGTGAGAAAATTTTACTTCACTATAAAAAAGAAGTGCCTTATGCCGTTGAAATTGATACGGAAGAATTCTTTGAAGATGAGGATATCATCAGGATGCGTTCTGTAATCATGGTAGAACGTGATACCCAAAAAGGAATTATTATTGGGCACAAAGGATCTGCGCTTAAGCGAGTGGGTATAGAGGCTAGAAAGGATTTGGAGAAGTTTTTCGGGAAGCAGGTGCATCTGGAATTGTATGTGAAAGTGAATAAAAACTGGAGGACTAACCAAAAGCAGCTCAAGCGTTTTGGGTATAATCAGAAATAAATAAACAGCACTTTAGGGTGCTTTTTTTTATAGTTTTAAAAACCTACAAAATATCATAGCAAAAACTGTTAATTTAATAGTATCTTTGCAAACTTAAATTTTTACAAATGAGTAATATAGTAGCCATAGTAGGACGTCCAAATGTTGGAAAATCAACGTTTTTTAATCGTCTGATTCAGCGTAGAGAAGCTATTGTTGATGCCGTAAGTGGTGTGACAAGAGATAGGCATTATGGAAAAACGGATTGGAACGGTAGAGAGTTTTCGCTAATCGACACTGGTGGTTACGTTGTAGGGAGTGATGATATTTTTGAGGCTGAAATTGACAGACAGGTAGAGTTAGCCATTGATGAGGCTGATGCCATCATTTTCATGGTTGATGTAGAATCTGGAATTACAGGGATGGATGAAGACGTGGCCAATTTGTTGCGTCGTGTGGACAAGCCTGTGTTTTTAGCCGTAAATAAAGTAGATAATAACAAACGCGCCGAAGATGCTGTTGAGTTTTATGCCCTAGGTTTAGGCGACTATTATACGATTGCCAGTATCAACGGTAGCGGAACTGGTGATTTGTTGGATGCTGTTGTAGCAGCACTTCCTGAAAAAGAAGAAGTGGTAGAGGAAGATGAGTTGCCGCGTTTTGCTGTGGTTGGAAGACCAAATGCGGGAAAGTCGTCGTTTATCAATGCTTTGATAGGCGAGGATCGTTACATCGTAACCGATATTGCTGGAACTACCAGAGATGCTATTGATACCAAATACAACCGTTTTGGTTTTGAATTTAACTTGGTGGATACGGCAGGTATTAGAAGAAAGTCCAAGGTTAAGGAAGATTTGGAGTTTTATTCGGTAATGCGAAGTATTCGTGCTATTGAGCATTGTGATGTGTGTTTATTGGTGTTGGATGCAACTAGAGGATTCGACGGTCAGGTGCAAAATATCTTTTGGTTGGCAGAACGCAACCGTAAAGGAATCGTGATCTTGGTGAACAAGTGGGATTTGGTTGAAAAGGATACTAAAACAGTAAAAGAATTTGAGCGTGTTATCAGAAAGGAAATAGAACCTTTTACTGATGTGCCAATTGTGTTCATTTCTGTTTTAAACAAACAACGTATTTTTAAAGCCATTGAAACGGCGGTTGAGGTTTATAACAACCGCTCCAAAAAAATCAAAACAAGTAAGCTGAATGAAGTGTTGTTGCCAATTATAGAGCATACACCACCTCCTGCTTACAAAGGAAAATATGTAAAGATTAAATACATCATGCAATTGCCAACGCCGCAACCGCAATTTGCATTTTTCTGTAACTTACCACAATATGTAAAGCCTCCTTACAAACGCTTTTTGGAAAATCAGTTGCGTGAGCATTTCGATTTTCATGGGGTGCCGGTAACGGTTTACATGCGTAAAAAATAACAGTTTTTAGCGTTATATATTTAATTTACACTGAATTAAAGTGTAAATTATTTTGGACGTAATGTCAATTATATTTTACTTTTTGATAAAAATAATTTACATTTATGATGTAATTTTAAATAATTAAGTCATGGAAGCAAATTATTTATTGCCTCATCGGTTTAAAACCATAGGCTGGATCCTGTTAATTGTCGGCCTTATTATCGGGGCTGTGTTATTGTGGTTTGGATATGAATCAAATCTATTAACGGTCAAAGTACTTTCTATCTACAATGAGGATTCTATTCTTAATGAGACTAAAGGCTTTTTTAAATTGGTTGATAATAGTATTGTCGATGAATTGGCGGCATTAATGATTATTGTCGGAGGCTTGTTTGTGGGCTTTTCAAGAGAAACGATTGAGGATGAATTCATCTATAAATTGCGAAGTGAATCTTTGGTATGGGCTGTTGTTTTTAATTTCGTCATCTTGATTTTTGCCATATTGTTTGTCTACAATTTTACTTTCTTTCACGTGCTGGTGTTCAATATGTTTACACCGCTAATCTTTTTTATTGTTCGCTTTAATTTCCTAAAGCATAAATCGGTGGATTATGAAGAATAACATCAAAGTAGAACGAGCAAGACATAACATGACCCAATCCGATTTGGCTAGAGCCATAGGTGTGAGCAGGCAATCCATTAATGCCATAGAGCAAAGTAAATATGTGCCTTCTGCGGTATTGGCCCTTAAAATTGCAAAACTGTTTAAAGTACCTTTTGAGGAATTGTTCTTTTTGGAAGAAGGTGAATAGTATTTTGATTTGTTAAAAAAATAAGAAAATACATACGAAATTAAGTAGGTATTCGTTTCTTTAACAAATCAACTAATCATCAATCAAAAACCAATCAATGAAACAATTGCTATGTGTCATGGCACTGTTAAGTGCTGTAATTTGCTATTCCCAAAATTCATTACAAATCTCTGGAACAATCGTTTCCCAAGATGATAAAAGTCCTCTGGAAGCTGCTACGGTGTATTTGGAACGTATTCAGGATTCTACCTTGGTAACCTATACGATTTCGGATAAAAATGGACATTTCGAAATTCAGGAAAAAACCTATGAAACTCACCTTAATTTGGTGATTTCATATGTTGGACTTCAAGAGTACAAGACAAAAATTGACGTTTCCAAATCTCCAATTAATTTAGGTGAAATCGCCATGGAATCGGCCAATGCTTTGCAAGAAGTGGTTATTACCTCTCGGGCGCCAATCACCATCAAAAAAGATACTTTGGAGTTTAATGTAAAGTCCTTTAAAACCAAAAAAGATGCTACTGTAGAGGATTTGTTAAAGGAACTTCCAGGTGTAGAAGTAGATGAAAATGGAAAGATTAAGGTAAATGGAAAGGAAGTGAACAAAATTTTGGTAAACGGAAAGCCCTTCTTTGGGGATGATCCTACCATTACCACACGAAACTTAACGAAAGAAATCATTGAAAAAATCCAAATTGTAGATACCAAAACCAAATCGGAAGCTTTTGCGGGAGAGGAAGGTGATACAGAAAATAAGACCATTAATTTAACCATAAAGGAAGAAAACAATAAGGGTGTTTTTGGTAGGGTTGCTGCAGGTGGAGGAACTGATGACCGCTACGAATTTGCCGGCATTGTAAATGTTTTTGATAATGACCAACGCATTAGCGTACTTGCAGGAGGGAACAATATCAATTCACCAGGTTTTAGTTTTGGGGAAATCCAAAAAATGTTTGGCGGTGGTAGCTTTTATGGCACCGGCAATGGGTCTTTTGTATTTAATGGCCGAAATTTTGGAGGGGGAGAAGGTATTACGGTGTCCAATAATGTTGGGGTTAATTTTGCGGACGAATTGGCCAAGGGAATCGATGTGTCTGCCGATTATTTTCTGTCGAGTAGTAATTCAGATAATGAAATTGCTACCAAGCGGGAAAATATTCTTCCAGATAGAAGGTACTTTACAGAGTCCTATGTAAATTCCAATTCCAATATAGATAACCATAGTTCAAATTTAGAGTTTGATATTGAGGTTGATTCTACATTTTTAATCAATATTAGGCCTTCTTTTAAGTTGTTGAAATCCGAGACAACCTATGGCAAAGAAGAATCATCTTTTGATGAGTTTGGTGTCTTGACTAATGCTTCCAATTCGTCCTCTTATGTTGAAACCTCTGGAAGAAATTTCAGTAACGATTTTAATGTGACCAAACGTTTTGGAAATAAAGGGGCTTTTTTGAAATTTGATTTGAATACAGAATTTAATAGTACCGAAACAGATGATTTCGCCAATTCGGAAACTATGTTTGAGGATGATACCCAAAATATTGATAGGGATCAGTATTCTGACGGGAAACAAAATTTGGAAAGCTTTTTTGCTAGAATCACTTATAGATTACCGCTTATTGCCAAAACATTGTTTTTGGATTTTGAATATGGCACCAGAACCGAAACAAGAGAGAGCATAAGAAGCACTTTTGATTTCGACGATGCCGCTCAAGATTATACAAGTTTTAATGAGGACCTAAGTACCAATTTTAATTATACCAATAAACGAAATACACCGTCATTGGGATTGTCCTACAAGAAAGAAAAGTGGTCCCTGGGGATAGATGCCGGATATGTGTTTAGGACTTTGGAAAACCGTGATGAATTGAGACCTGAAATGAGCTTAAAGCAAAACTTTGAGGCCTTAGAATTGAATAGCCATATTAGTCATAGGTTCAGTCCTAAATCTTCAATGTATTCAGGATATAATTTAAGTAATCAACCGCCACAAATCAGTCAGATGTCTCCATTTCAAGATGTGTCAGACCCTCTGAATATCGTGACAGGAAATCCAAATTTGGAGCCTGCTAACAGGCATTCTTTTTACGGAGGTTTCAACAGTTTTGACTTTCAAAAGAAAACAGGTTTTTGGGGATATGCAAGTGTGAATATTACCGAAAATCAAGTGGTTTCACGATCTGTAATCGATGAGGATTTGGTACGGTATACTACCTATGAAAATGTAGATGGTAATCATAGTATTTATGTAAATGCTAGTTATACTAAAACTATTAAAATGGATAGTTTAAAAACATTGAGACTTAGAGTAGGTACAAATACGAGTATTTCAAGAGCGGTTAACTTTAATAATGATCAGCAATACGCTTCAAAAAATAGAGCAATTGGTCCTTATGGAGGAATTGCATTTACATGGACTGACATTATGGAACTAGAGCCCAATTATAGGGTGTCTTTTAACAAGAGCACTTACAATCTTGAGCTTTTTGATGATCAAGAGTTTATCAGGCATGATTTGGGAATTAGAACCGCGACCTTTTTGCCGAAAAAATTTGAATGGCGTAATGATATAAAATACAGCTATAATCCCAATGTGTCCAGCGGATTTCAAAAAAGTGCTTGGTTCTGGAATTCAACGTTGGCTTATTCCGTATTGAAAGACCAAGGGACAATTACTTTAAAAGCCTATGATTTACTCAATCAGAATACCAATGCCCAGCGTACGGCAACCGAGAACTATATTCAGGACAAGCAGAGTAGTGTGCTGCAGCAATATTTTATGCTGAGTTTTAGTTGGAAGTTTAATAGTCTTGGAAAAAAAGGGGAGATAGATGATTTTGGAGGATTTTAAGAGAAACAACTTTTATAACAAATAAGCAGCCTTTTGGCTGCTTATTTTATTTATAGTAAAAATGTTTTTATAATTGGAAAACTACCAGCTACCTCCAGCACCACCTCCGGAGAAGCCTCCTCCTCCAAAACCGCCGCCAAAGCCACCGCCTCCTCCGAAGCCGCCTCCGCCAAAACCTCCTCCAGATCCAAATCCTCCTCCGCCACGGTAATTGCCTCGGCCCATTTGACTCAAGATGATGGCATCCCAAATGTCAAAGCCACCACGGTTGCCTGGACCACGTCCAGAGCCTCCGCCTCCGCGTCTGTTTTTTGAGATAGCAATCAAGAAAATGATAAAAATAAGAAGCATGAAAAGGATAAAGCCAAAGGGAATTTCTTCACCTGTGTCTTGCTGTCGGGTGCCTTTAAATTCTCCATTTAAGGCCATAAAAATGGCGTCGCTACCTTTATCAAGACCACTGTAATAATTTCCTTTTTTGAATTCAGGTATAATGATGTTTCTCGTGATTTCTCCAACGACCCCTGCCGTTAGCATAGGCTCGACGCCATAGCCCGGTGAAATCCAAATTTTACGATCATCACGTGCCAACAGAATAAATACCCCATTGTCCTCCTTCGCTTGTCCAATACCCCATTCATGGCCCCATCTAGGAGCAAGTAGCCCGATGTTTTCACCTTTGGTAGTAGCAATAATAGCTACTACAATTTGGGTGGATGTGGTGTCGGAATATTTAATGAGTTTACGCTCCAGATTGCTTTTTTGATTAGGCGACAAAAGGTTGACATAATCATAGACGCTGGTTTGGAACTCTGGTTTAGGGGGAATATCAAATTGAGCAAACGTGGTTAAAGCACAAAACACACTCAATAATAGGCTAAGACTGATATGTTTGATTTTGTATGGCTTCACTATCCTCGGGATATTTCGTTAGGTAATTCGTTAATATCATCGTCCTCAACCGGAAAGTGAACTTTCAGTTCGTGGCCGGCCTTTAGGATGCCATCTATAATTCCTTGCTTAAAATTTCCTTCTTTAAATCTGGATTGTATGGCGTCTCGTGTAGTGTCCCAAAAGTTTTCGGGCACTACGGCATCAATGCCTTTATCACCGCAAATAACGAATTTGTGGTCGTCTACAGCAACATACAAAAGCACACCGTTGCTTAGTTTGGTGTTGTCCATTTTTAGAAGGTGAAAGACTTCCTTGGCGCGTTCGAAAGGTGTTTCGTCCTTTGAGCTACGTTCTATATGCACACGGATTTCGCCCGAAGTATGGTCTTCAGCCGTTCTAATGGCCTCAATAATTTCCTGTTCCTCTTCAGCACTAAGGAAATCTTCAATATTGGACATAGTGATTTATTTAAAGTCGAATTCTACATCCACTGGCTTTTCAGCACCTGGTTCGGCGTCAAAGTATGGCTTGCCTTCAAAGTTAAACCAACCAGCCAAGATGGAATTTGGGAATTTCTTTACGTGGTTATTGTAAGGCTTAATGGCTTCGTTGTAGCGCGTCCTCGCTGTTTGAATCGTATTTTCGGTACTGGCCAATTCGTCCTGTAACTTTAGAAAGTTTTGGTTAGCTTTCAGGTCTGGATAGCGTTCAACCGCCACCAATAAGCGTGAAAGCGCACTGCTCAAACCTCCTTGGGCTGCATTGAATTGCTCTAGTTGCTCTGGGGTAATGTTGGTAGGGTCAATGGTTGTTGAGGTTGCCTTGGCACGTGCCTCAATAACATCTGTGAGGGTTCCACGCTCAAAATCGGCAGCACCCTGAACGGTTTTTACCAAATTGCCTATAAGGTCATTTCTACGTTGATAGGCTGTTTGTACATTTCCCCAGGCTTCAGCTACATTTTCGTTAAGTTGTATGGCAGTATTGTTAAATCCTACTGCCCAATTGTACAGGCCAAAACCAATTACGGCTATAATAATTACCGGAATAAGCCACTTTTTCATAATAGTGTGTTTTAAAGTTGATTTTTGATTTTTATTAGTTGGGCTTTGATACCCTCTAATTTACTAATTATTTCAAAGGTACTCAGGGATTTTTGACGTTCTTCTTTCAAATGGGTTTTGGCGCCTTCCAAAGTAAAGCCACGTTCTTTCACCAAATGGTAGATAAACTTGAGGTTATTGATGTCTTCAGGGGTGAATTTACGGTTGCCCTTGGCATTCTTTTTAGGCTTAATAACATCGAATTCCTTTTCCCAAAATCTAATTAAAGAGGCATTTACATTGAAAGCTTTGGCGACTTCACCTATACTGTAGTAGCGCTTTTCAGGAAGATTGATATGCATAATATATTAATCTAAAGATTGGTTTTCCAAAGAGGCTTTCTCCAGAAGTTTGTTGTATTCTTCTGCAGACAAGTTACCATAATAGAAGTTGATAGGGTTGATACGGTCATCATCTTTAAACACTTCATAATGTAGGTGGGGCGCTTCAGACCTTCCGGTACTTCCCACAAATCCTATCAAATCACCACGTTTTACCTTTTGGTTTTTGCGAACGTTGTATTTGTATAGGTGGGCATATAGGCTTACGTAGCCATAGCCGTGGTCTATTCTAATATGGTTTCCATATCCAGTTGAGCGGTTATCTGCACGTATTACAACGCCATCTCCCGCAGCATAAATAGGAGTTCCTCTAGGGGCGGTAAAGTCCATCCCAAAGTGGAACTTACGCACTTTGGTAAAAGGATCGGTACGGTAACCGTAACCTGAAGCCATACGCGTTAAATCAGAATTGTTGATAGGTTGTATGGCAGGAATAGAAGCCAAAAGCTTCTCTTTATCAGCTGCCAATTCTGCAATTTCATCCAAAGACTTTGATTGAACTACAATGCGCTTTTGAAGCATATCCATGCGTTGACTGGTTTCTTTTATCAACTTGGAATTGTCAAAACCTTCAAGGCCTTTATAGCGGTTGACCCCTCCAAAACCTGCTTTGCGCTGTTCGTCTGGGATTGGGTTGGCTTCAAAATATAAGCGGTAAATAGTATTGTCGCGCTCTTCAACATTGGCAAGTACCTTTTCGGTTTCGTCCATTTTTTTGTTCAGAAGCTGAAATTGTAACTGCATATTTTGCAATTCGCGGGTAAGCGCACGTTCCTTTGGCGATTGAAAAAATTGGGAAGCGATAAAGTTTGAGATGAATCCAAAAAGGCCCGCAGCCAAAAGAAACACAAGGGCGTACTTAAAGGTTGTACGTTTTTTGCGCTCTATCTTACGGTACGAAAGGGTTTCTGGATCGTAATAATATTTTACCTTACTCATGTCGCAATTTATAGTATTTTTGCAGTTGAAAAATGCCCCTTCATGGAGCATTTTTATTAAGGAACGAACAAACCTACAAAAATATTTCCATTGTAAAATTATAAAAACAATTGCGAATATTTTCAGACGGTGAGCCTCAGGGCCTTAATTTAACAATATATTTGCAAGTAGTGTCACGGCCATTTTGAGGGCTGGACTGAATTAAAAAAATAAGATTAGCAATTTACATACATGAAATCTCAAGATATCCGTTCGAAGTTTTTAAGTTTTTTCGAAAATAAACAGCATGCCATCGTGCCCTCTGCTCCCATGGTTTTAAAGGATGACCCTACCTTGATGTTTGTCAATGCGGGAATGGTGCCTTTTAAGGAATACTTTTTGGGAAATGCCAAAGTGAAGGAGTCCCGTATAGCCGATTCGCAAAAATGTTTACGTGTATCTGGTAAACACAACGATTTGGAAGAGGTGGGATATGATACGTATCACCATACCTTATTTGAAATGTTGGGAAACTGGAGTTTTGGAGATTATTTCAAGAAAGAAGCCATTGCCTGGGCTTGGGAACTGCTTACAGAAGAATTCGGGGTTGATAAGGATATCTTGTATGTAACCGTTTTTGAAGGAAGCGAGGACGACAATTTGCCGATGGACCAGGAAGCTTACGATTTCTGGAAAGCCATTGTTCCTGAAGACCGCATTTTATTGGGGAATAAAAAGGATAATTTCTGGGAAATGGGAGATCAAGGGCCATGCGGACCTTGTAGTGAAATCCATGTTGATATTCGTTCTGCAGAAGAGAAAGCAAAAGTGTCAGGAAGAGACTTGGTGAATATGGATCACCCACAAGTGGTGGAAATCTGGAACCTGGTGTTCATGCAGTACAATCGTAAAGCCAACGGCAGCTTGGAAAACTTACCGAACAAGCATATTGATACGGGAATGGGCTTTGAGCGTTTGTGTATGGTATTGCAAAACGTACAGTCCAATTACGATACTGATGTGTTCACTCCAATAATTAGGGAGATTGAAACGGTTACAGATAAAGCTTATGGTAAAGATGAAAAGATAGATGTTGCTATTCGTGTGATTGCCGATCATGTGAGAGCTGTGGCGTTTTCCATTGCCGATGGACAGTTGCCAAGCAATACAGGAGCAGGCTATGTAATTAGAAGAATTTTACGTCGTGCCATCCGTTACGGATTCACCTTTTTAGAGCAGAAAGAACCATTTATATATAAATTGGCCGAAACGTTGAGCCATCAAATGGGAGAGGCTTTCCCAGAAATAAAGGCTCAAAAACAATTGGTTTACAACGTGATTCGTGAGGAAGAACAATCTTTCTTAAGAACTTTGGAGCAAGGATTATTGCTATTGGATAAGGTTGTAGAAGAAACTAAAGGAGATGTGGTGTCAGGTGCCAAAGCTTTTGAACTATACGATACCTTTGGATTTCCATTGGATTTAACCCAATTGATTGCCCGTGAAAAGGGATATAGCATTGATGAGGCTGGTTTTGCCACCGAAATGGAAAAACAAAAAAGTCGTTCCAGAGCCGCTTCTACAGTAGAGGCTTCAGATTGGGTGATTTTATTGGAAGATGAAGCTGAGGAGTTTATCGGTTATGATACGCTGAGTGCCGATGTAAGACTGACACGTTATAGAAAAGTTACTACCAAAAAAGATGGTGAGCAATACCAATTGGTATTCAATATGACGCCGTTTTATCCAGAAGGAGGTGGTCAAGTTGGAGATCAAGGATATATTGAAACTCCTAATGGTGATGTTATTTACGTAACCGATACCAAAAAGGAAAATAGCTTAATTATCCATTACGCGAAAACGCTACCTAAACATTTAGATGCTACTTTCAAAGCGGTTGTAGATGCAGAATTGAGACAGCTATCTGCTTCCAATCACACAGCAACTCACTTGTTGCACCAGGCATTGCGTACTGTGTTGGGAACTCATGTAGAGCAAAAAGGATCTTTAGTAAGTCCAAAATATTTACGATTCGACTTTTCGCATTTTGCAAAGGTTGACAGAGAGCAGTTGGATGCTATTGAAGAATTTGTAAACGCGCGTATTCAAGAGAATCTTAAGCTTGAAGAAAAACGAAACATTCCAATGCAGCAGGCTATTGATGAAGGTGCCATTGCCTTATTTGGTGAAAAGTATGGAGATGCTGTACGTGCCATTCGTTTTGGGAAATCTATGGAGCTTTGTGGTGGTACACACGTATTGCAAACGGGTGATATATGGTATTTCAAAATTAATTCGGAAAGTGCAGTAGCAGCAGGTGTACGTCGTATTGAGGCGATTACCAACGTAGCAGTGAAAAACTATTTTGTGGATGTGGATAAGGATTTTGATACCTTAAAGCAAACACTTAAAAATCCTAAGTCAACGGTGAAAGCTGTGGAAGGTTTGTTGGAAGAAAATACCGCGCTTAAAAAGCAGATTGAACAATTGCTAAAAGATAAGGCCAAGAACCTAAAAGGTGATTTAATTAATGAACTTAAAGAGGTGAATGGTATTCAGTTTCTGGCTAAGGAAGTTGATTTGGATGCAGCCGGAATTAAGGATGTATCTTTTGAATTAGGTGGCCAGTTTGATAATCTGTTCCTATTGTTTGCAACAAAACAGGAGGGTAAAGCCTTATTGTCTTGCTATATTTCCAAGGAAATCGTTGCCGATAAAGGCTTAAACGCAGGGCAAATTGTTAGAGAACTTGGAAAGCATATCCAAGGTGGTGGTGGTGGACAACCATTTTTTGCTACTGCGGGAGGAAAGAATCCTGGAGGTATTGCAGCAGCTTTGGAAGCTGCCGCGGAGTACCTGAACTAGATATATGAAACTACAAACAGAAATACCTTTAAAACCCCAACAGCACAATCTGATAGATTACAACTCTAGATTGATTCTGTTGGGGTCTTGTTTTGTTGAAAATATCGGGGAGAAGTTAGCGTATTATAAATTCCAGAATACCTTAAATCCTTTTGGAATTCTGTTCCATCCTTTGGCAATTGAAAGTTTGCTGTTCAACGCTATAAATGACAAAGAATACACAGAAGAAGATGGGTTTTTTCATAATGAGCAATGGCATTGTTATGCAGCACATTCCAAATTAAGTGCCTCTTCAAAGGACGATTTGTTACAGAATCTTAACCAGAGCATTCAACAAACCAAACAAGCACTTGAAGCATCCTCTCATATTGTGATTACGCTTGGAACCGCCTGGATATACCGCTTGATAGAAAGTGATGAAGTGGTAGCCAATTGTCATAAGGTACCTCAAAAGAAATTTAGTAAAGAATTATTGTCAATAGATGCTATTGCTGAATCGTTGCAAGCAATGGTGGCTTTGGCTAAAAGTGTGAATCCTGAAGTATCTGTTATCTTTACAGTGTCTCCGGTTAGACATTTAAAGGATGGCTTTGTAGAAAATACTCAAAGTAAGGCACATTTGATAAGTGCGGTGCATCAGGTGGTAGAGCCAAGAAGGCAGACCTACTATTTTCCTTCCTATGAAATTGTCATGGACGAGTTGCGTGATTACCGATTTTATGCTGAAGATATGGTGCATCCTAATCCTACAGCCATCAACTATGTGTGGGAGCGGTTTAAGAAGGTGTGGCTCCATGATAGTACAGAACCTACAATGAAGATGGTGGATACGGTTCAAAAAGGGATGATGCACAGGCCTTTCAATCCAAATTCGGAAGCACATCAAACGTTTTTAAAGGTTCTTAAGGAAAAGGAGGAAGAACTTGTGGCTCAGTATCCTTTTATGGAATTTTAAATGGTTTTGAAAAATGCATAATAAAAAAGCCCGAGTCAATCAATCCTCGGGCTTTTCCATCAATCAAAATCATTTATCAAACATGTAATCAATCAAGTTTTCTTTTATACTAGGTCCAATTTTCTGCTCAAGTTCAACCAGCCTCCACCGTTGACAACTTCAATACCATGGCTTTTTAAAACACTTGCCGCAGAACCTGAACGCATACCACTAGCGCAACAGGTAATAATTGGTTTGTTTAGTTTTTTGATGTCCTTAACTTTGGTAGCTATTTGCGGTAGCGGGATGTTTTTAGATCCTGGAATGGCACCGCCATTGTATTCTCCAACGCTTCTTACATCAATAATTATAGCTCCATTTTCATAAAGCGATTTTAATTCATCAGATTTATTTCCGAATAGCATATCTAGTATTCCCATAATCATATTTGTTTTGTGCAAAGTAACGCATAGTTTTTCATCGAGAAGGTAACTAAGGTTACATCAGTTGCTTGAAAATGAAAATATTACAAGATGCGTTTTGATGTGTAATATTCTCTTATTGAGAGAATTGTATGGCTTTTAAAATGCGTTTATTGGGAGAATTAACCAATTTTATCGGTGAACTGCAATATTCGATTTGTAGGATTACGCTTAATCTTTTTTAATTGCTTCTCGTCGAAAAAACTTAAGGTTGAGGGGATTATGTTATATATTAGTATTGCTATTAATCAATTTTTTAAAAAGGCGTCAGTTATACTTTTTGCGTGGCAAGAATGATCTGATGCTTTTTTTTGTTCCAAATCCAAAACCAACCAGCTAAATTTTTTTTAAGTGTATTTGGTTACTTCAGTTTGACGCTGTCGGGTACCAAAACTGTGTAGTCTCCGTGGTTTCTAATGACGTCTCTTACAATAGATGAAGAGATGAAGGAGGTTCTTGCCGAAGTAAGTAAAAATACCGTTTCTATTCTCGAAAGTTTCCTGTTAGTGTGGGCAATGGCCTTTTCAAATTCAAAATCGGCTGGGTTACGTAGGCCTCGTAAGATAAATTGCGCATCTATTTCTTTTGAAAAATCAATGGTGAGACCTTCGTAAGTGATAACTTTAACCTTTGGTTCGTCTTTAAAAGCTTCCTCAATAAACTGCTTGCGTTCTTCCAGTGAAAACATATAAGACTTATCGGAATTGATACCAATGGCCACTACCACTTCGTCAAAAAGTTTGACTCCTCTTAGAATAATGTCGTAGTGTCCAAGGGTAATTGGATCAAAGGAACCAGGGAAAATTGCGCGTCTCATTATAGTTGTTAAGCGGTTACAGCATCAAAGATACTTAATAATTTAAGAGTGTTGGGTTTTAAGGCTTTCCTCAATGGCATTTTCAAACAGTTCGCCTAAGCTGATACCTGCTACAGCGGCTTGTTGCGGCAAGATACTGGCTTTGGTAAGGCCTGGCACTGTGTTGACTTCCAACAGGTGTGGTTCTCCGTCTTTAAAGATATATTCACTTCGACTAAAGCCTTTCATCTTCAGGATTTCGTACACTTTTTTGGCTAGAGTTCCTACTTTTTCGGCCTGTTCTTCCGATAGGCGGGCAGGGGTAATTTCCTGAGATTCGCCAAGGTATTTGGCTTTGTAGTCAAAAAAGTCGTTGTTGCTTACAATTTCGGTAATGGGAAGTACGGTAACCTCACCTTTATACGTAATCACTCCAACAGATACTTCGGTGCCATCCAAAAAGGATTCAATGATGACTTCATCATCTTCCTTAAAGGCAACCTCAAGTGCGTTTTGGAATTCCTCTTTTTTGTACACTTTGCTCACCCCAAAGCTGCTTCCGGCTTTATTGGCCTTTACAAAGCAAGGGAGCCCAACCTTGGCTATAATTTCATCTTCATTTACAGTGTCTCCTTGATTGAGGTAATAGGAGGTGGCGGTTTTAATTCCGTAAGGTTTTAGGGTGCTAAGGCAGTCTCGCTTGTTAAAGGTAAGGGCTGCTTGGTACATGCCACAACTTGTATGCGGAATTTTCAACAACTCCAAATACCCTTGCATATAGCCATCTTCTCCAGGGGTGCCATGAATAGCATTGAACACACAATCAAACTGGATTTTTTTTCCTTCAACCATCACGCTGAAATCATTTTTATCTACAGGAAATTCCGTGTTGTTTTTGTCAACATACACCCATTTGTCTTTAAAGATATGGATGCGGTAAGCAGTGTAAAGTTCTGGGTTCAAGGTTTCGTAAACCACTTGACCACTCTTAAGGGATATTTCATATTCGCTGGAATATCCGCCCATTATAATGGCAATATGTTTCTTCATGATAGTACCCCGAAGGGAAGGAAATTCTTTATAAATAATCTTTAAACGCTCACAGAACGTATGTAATATTAGGAAAGCTAAATTAGCATATTAAAGGAAAAGAAAAAACCTTTGAGTTTTATATATTTGCCCTAACTTAAAATCATTACATGAGTCTTGTAAAGTTTCTTACCAGTAAAGTTTTTTTAAAACAATTAGCCCTAGCCTTAGCCGTAATATTTTTGATGTGTTTTTTGATCTTGCAATGGTTGAAAAGTACTACCAATCACGGTGAATTTATTGAAGTGCCTGAGTTGAAGGGGAAAACTTTGGAGACTGTTGAGATCCAATTGAACGATCGCAGTTTGCGTATGGAAATTCAGGATTCAGCCAATTACAATCCAGATTACCCAAAATATTCGGTAATTGAACAATATCCATTGGCGGGTACGCAGGTAAAGGAAAACCGCAAGATTTATGTAATACTGAACCCATCTGGTTACCGTAAGGTCGCTGTGCCGGATATTGTAAGACGTACCTTCCGTCAGGCCAAACCTACTTTGGAAGCTTTAGGATTTGAAGTTGGAAAGATTAGGTATGTGGACGATTTGGGTAAAGATGAGGTAATTGATGTAGAATTTGAGGGACAACCTCTTAAAGCAGGAGACATGTTGCCATTGACTTCCAAGATTGACTTGGTGTTGGGTAACGGAAACAGAGCAGAATAAAAGATTATGACAGACCAATATACGCCTATAGACGAGAATGATGATGAGTTGTATGAGCACCACGCGTTTACTGTAAAAACTGGCCAACAACCTCTTCGCATCGATAAATACTTGATGAATTTTATCGAGAATGCCACTCGTAATAAAATTCAATCTGCAGCCAAAAATGGGAATATTCACGTGAATGATGTTCCTGTAAAAGCCAATTACAAAGTGAAGCCTTTGGATAGGATTCGTGTATTGTTTGAGTATCCTCCTTATGAGGAACTTTTAACACCAGAGAACATTCCTTTGGATATTGTATTTGAAGACGATCAGCTGTTGGTAGTCAATAAGCCTGCTGGTTTGGTAGTGCATCCGGGACATGGGAATTATTCGGGGACTTTAATCAATGCCCTTATTTACCATTTTGAAAATTTGCCTAACAATTCGAGTAATCGTCCTGGATTGGTTCACCGTATCGACAAGGACACTAGTGGTTTGTTGGTTGTGGCCAAGACAGAAGAGGCTATGGCACATTTAACGAAGCAATTTTTTGACAAAACCAGTGAGCGTGAATATGTCGCTTTGGTTTGGGGAAATGTGGAAGAAGATGAAGGCACTGTTGAGGGCAATATTGGTAGACATCCTAAAAACCGTTTACAGAATACTGTTTTTGAAGGAGAGGATGAAGACAAGGGCAAGCCGGCCGTAACCCATTATAAAGTATTGGAGCGTTTTGGATATGTAACCTTGATTTCCTGTAAGTTGGAAACCGGCCGTACTCACCAAATTCGTGTGCATATGAAACACATTGGGCACACCCTTTTTAATGACGAACGCTATGGTGGCGAACGTATTTTGAAGGGGACTACATTCACAAAATACAAACAGTTTGTAGAAAACTGTTTTAAGGTGCTTCCTAGGCAGGCTTTGCATGCTAAAACGCTGGGTTTTAGTCATCCAACGACTGGAGAGTTCATGCATTTCAATGCTGAAATTCCAGAAGATATGCTTCAATGTATTGAAAAATGGCGGGTTTATGCCAAACACCAAAATTTGGATATTGAATAGGTTCCTTCGGTAAATTAATAGATCTTTTTTAGTAAATTCATAGGGTAATTCAAACCAATTATCCGTATGAAATTGTATAACCTTGTGCCAATGCTGTATACTGAAGATGTGGAAGCCACAATTCAGTTTTATACAAGTCAATTGGGCTTTGTTTGTGATGCCTTTGATGAGGCCACAAAATGGGCCTCCATACACCGGGACGGTGTAGAATTGATTCTTACCAAACCAAATGATATGGTGCCCTTCAATAAAGCTGAATTTACAGGGTCTTTTTACATAAGGACGGTAAACGTAGATACACTTTGGCAAACGGTTAAAGACAATGTAGAGGTGTGCTATCCCATAGATAATTTCCAGTGCAGTATGCGGGAATTTGCCATTTACGACAACAACGGTTATGTATTGCAGTTTGGGGAGGAATTGACACTAAATTAATGCTTATAATTACTTTTGCTTATACTATTATAGAAAATATAAAATCCCAAAATTGAAAAATAGATACGGTAATTGTAATTTTGGGACAACAAAAACCAAAGCATGAAATTAGTTATATCACCTGCAAAATCACTAGACCTCGAAAGTCAACTGCCTACCCAACAATTCACAGAAGCCTGTTTCCTAAAACAAGCAGAACGCCTAAATAAATTATTGAAGAAGAAATCGGCTAAAAGTTTATCTCAGCTTATGAAGATTTCTGATAATTTAGGTCAGTTGAATTATGAGCGTAACCAAGAATGGGAATTACCGTTTACAGTTGAGAACGCAAGACCGTCGGTGTATGCTTTTAGCGGTGATGTATACAGAGGATTGGATGCCTATACCATTCCTCAGGATAAAATAGAAAAACTTCAAAATACGGTTCGCATTCTTTCGGGATTGTACGGAATTTTAAAGCCATTGGATTTAATGCAGCCTTATCGTTTGGAGATGGGTACAAAATTTCCTGTAGGTAAGAACAAAAACCTGTATGAGTTTTGGAAGAAGGAAATCACTCAAGCCTTAAATGATGAATTGGAAGATGGCGAATTGTTTGTAAACCTTGCCAGCAACGAATATTTTAAGGCCATTGATACCAAAGCTCTAAAAGTGCCTGTAATTACCTGTACATTCAAGGATTTCAAAAATGGCGAATACAAAATGATCATGACTTTTGCAAAATTGGCAAGAGGCTACATGACGCGTTATATTATTGATACCGATGCCATGACCTTGGATGATTTAAAAGGCTTCAACTATGAAGGCTATGGGTATAGCGAAACCATGTCTTCTGAAACTGAATTGGTATTTACCAGATAGTCTAAACCTGGGCTTTTTTGTTCACATTGATTTTATCCTCGGTTTTTTGACGTTTTTTGATTTTAGGACGCAGGACACCGTGGGTGCCTCGATGGATTTTACCACGTTTGGTTTTCATATCGCCTTTTCCCATAATATTTGGATTTTATTGGTTCTGCTTTAATATACTAAAAATTTAAAAATTACTTTAGTACATTTAGCTTCGCTTAAAATCTATTCAATGGCCTATTATCTTATCGTAGCCCTGCAGGGTTACTGTATTTACCATCTTTACAGGAACAGAAATGAAAATTATTGGTTTTTCGTAATTATGTTTGTACCGGTTGTGGGGAGCATCATTTAACTGATAACTCAGGTGTACAATAAGCGAGATGTAGAGAAAATCCATGATAATCTAACAACCATAATCAATCCCACTAAACAGGTCAAGGATTTGGAACGAAAACTGCAATTTTCCGAAACTTACCAAAACAGGGTAGATCTAGCCGACGCCTATCTTCAAATTCAAGATTATTCCAATGCTATCAAGCACTATGAATTGGCTTTACAGGATACCTGGCACAATCAATACTATGTGATATCCCAATTGCTAAAGTGTTATTACTATACTGGAGATTATGGTAATGTGGTAGCTTCTGCTGAAAAGATTAAAGAGGAAAAGGAGTTCATGAAATCCCGAGTGCAATTTTTCTATGGATTGGCCCTAAAGGAACAGGGACGAATGGAAGAGGCAGAGGAGCAACTTCGGTATATTGATACGCCTTACAGTAATTATGAAGAGCGTTTGCAATTGGTTCATTTTTTAAATGAAAAAGGAGATACCAAAGAAGCTAATGTCATTTTAGGGGAGTTGCATCAGGAAATTCAAAACCTTACAAAACCAAACCGAAAAAAGTATAGAGCTGTCATTGCCGAAGTCGAGAAAATGTTAAGTACTCAATAGATGTTTTTGCACCAACATCCATACCCGCCTTTTATTTTTGAAGATACTACCAAGCTCATTGTGGGCACGTTGCCGCCGCCACGCTTTTCAATGGGGGAGTTGTTGGAAAAGGATGTTGACTTTTGTTATGGCAGTTATTACAACTCTTTGTGGTTGTATATAGATGTCATTCATAATCTGAATCTTCGTTATGACAATTCCCGTGCAGCTGTAGAAGAGCGCAAGCAGTTCTTGCATAAACACAAAATAGGGGTTTGCGATATAGTGGAAAGTGCCGAACGGGAAAAAATCGATGCTTCCGATTTGGGCATGACCAATATCAAATTGAGGGATGTAATTGGCTATTTAAAGAAATACCCCAATATCAACACATTATTGTTTACAGGAGGCAATAGCAAGAACGGCCCAGAATATTTCTTCAGAAGGCATTGCAAGGAATATGATATTAAACTACAGTCTGTAGAAACCGAAGTGCCTCGCATCCATTCATTTCAATTAAAAGATAAAAATGAAGAAGTTCGGGTGATTAAGACTGTCTCGTTGACTTCAGCATCGGGATCGGCCAATAGAGCTATTGGGAGTATGCCTCTTTATCAACAACTCAAAGCTAAAAATCCTGACTTTACTACTTTCGATTTTAGGGTGATGCAGTATCGGGAGTTTTTTTAGGATTTATATTCTTTACCAAATTCTTGTAGAGGAAAAGCATAATAAAAATTAGCGTACCTTTGCCGCTTGATAAAAAGAATGACGCTACACTATAGATTGTCATTTACAAACAATTTATATGTCATTTAAAGCACTCGGGCTAACAGAAGCCATCTTAAAAGCGGTAGATAAAAAAGGATATACCGAACCGTCTCCAATCCAACAAAAAGCAATTCCACCCATTCTAGATGGGAAGGATGTCTTAGCATCGGCACAAACCGGTACCGGAAAAACCGCAGGGTTTACTTTGCCAATGTTGCACTTGTTGTCTCAAGAGACTCCTTTAAGAAATCGCCCAATTCGTGCCTTGGTGTTGACGCCTACGCGGGAATTGGCGGCTCAAGTACATGATAACGTTAAGGAGTATAGCACGTTTCTGGATATTAAATCTGCCGTTATTTTTGGAGGGGTTAACCAAAACCCACAAGTGGCAACCTTAAGAAGAGGTGTTGACGTATTGATTGCTACTCCAGGGAGATTGATGGACTTGCACAATCAAAAGTTGTTGTCTTTGGCCAAAGTGGAATTCTTTGTATTGGATGAAGCTGACCGCATGTTGGACATGGGTTTTTTACGCGACATTGAAAAAATCATGAAAATGATTCCTGCCAAGCGTCAAAACTTATTGTTTTCGGCTACCTTTTCCAAGGACATCAAAAAGTTGGCCCATAGTATTTTGAACCATCCCGTTCTAGTGGAAGCGACTCCAGAGAATTCAACGGCCGAAGCGATTAATCAAAAAGTCTATCGCGTTGCCAAAGGCAAAAAAACAGGCTTGATTATAAAGTTGATCAAGGATGGAAATTGGCAACAGGTTTTGGTCTTTACCCGTACCAAACATGGCGCTAACAAACTTGCGAAAAAGATGATCTCTAGTGGCATTACGGCAGCGGCAATCCATGGTAATAAAAGTCAAGGTGCCCGTACCAAAGCTTTGGCAGGCTTTAAGGATGGAAGTATCAATGTGTTGGTGGCGACAGATATTGCGGCCCGAGGATTAGACATTCCGTTATTGCCGCATGTGGTGAACTTTGAATTGCCCAACATTTCTGAAGATTATGTGCATCGTATAGGAAGAACTGGTAGAGCTGGTGCTAGTGGTGAGGCCATTTCTTTGGTAAGCGCTGATGAAACCACCTATTTAAAAGCCATTGAAAAGTTGGTAGGAGAGAACATTCCTGTGGAAATATTGGAAGGCTTCGAACCTGATCCTAATGCGTCTACAGAGCCCATTAAACCAGGGCAAGGGAACAGAAATCAGAAATCACGCCGACCAAAAACTGGCCAAGCGAATTCTAAAAGTGAAGGAGCAAAGACTACCACGTCCAAAAATAAAAAGCCAAAACGTTATAGAGGAAGACGATCTAACGAGCCTCGTAGCTAATTTTTGAAATTATGGAGCAGCCCAATAACCCATTACACGGCATCACTTTAAAACAAATGGTGACTGAACTTCAGGAACATTATGGCTGGGAGTACATGGGGTATATGGTCAATATTCGCTGCTTTACACATAATCCTTCCATTAAATCAAGTTTGACATTTCTTAGACGAACACCTTGGGCAAGGGCCAAAGTAGAGGAATTGTATTTGGAAATGTTGCAAAAGAATCCCCGGTAATTACATTTGAGGCATTGTATTGGAAATTGACTTATTAGTTAAGGTTGATCGTCATGCCATTATTCAATTCTATAAAAATAACACCTTCCTGCTTAATAAAATACAGCGTTTTTATTTCTGTTGGAAGCGAAGCTTGGTAAAACGTGATTTTAAACAACTCCTGATGGGTCACCCCGTTTAAGGTATAATCAGGAAGTAGCTCTATGGTATTTTTGGTTGAGGAGTAATCGTTGTGGAATTTATAAATAGCTTTCATGTCATTATAGGTGACTCTAAATTCAAACCCGTCAGCTTCACCCTGTTTACGCAATCTTGTAACAAATTGGATGGGAAAATTATTAAATTGATAGGTCACGCTACTTGTAAAAGATTGGGACACGTTATCGCAATTATCCCAAATGGTATCTCCATGGTCCATAAATTCATGTGTAAGTACGGCTGTGTCTGGAATTTCAACAGAAGAAGTAACTTGTTTTTCTGTTATATCCGGATTGGTGATCCAAGATTCTAAAATAAGGGTGCGTTCCTCTATAAGTCCCATTTTTAAACAATCCTCACAGGAAACCATTAATAGAAATACAGAACAAAATAAAAAAGCTCTACGGAATGAGGTGTACATAATCGCCATTGTTATAGTTGATTTTTAAGATACCTTGGGTTTCATTATAGAATATCTCTGAAATTTGACTCTCCAAATTTGAGGATGAGTATCTGTAGACTTCGGTATAAGTTGTATTGCCAATGTCTAGGGTTTCTAGAGGTATTGATTCGTCATATGAAAAATACACCCTGTTAACTTTCAGGCTTATGTAAGTGTTTAAAGGACTTTCAAAATCATTCATCACCTGTATTTCAATATTGATCTGTGGAATTTCAGAATTTAAATTGACACTGTAATGCTCGTAACTATTATAATCTTCACAAAATTCTTGGTCATTGGTAAAAAAGTTATTCACGTTAGCCTCGAGTATAAATTCATAGCTTTCGTTGTATTGCATGTTAACAATCTGTTGGTTTTCATAGGGAATCCTATTTTTTTGGGTGACGGGAATATTGTTTCTCGAAATTTCATCTCCAGGATTAGAACAGCAACTAAAGACTAAGAGTGTGGTTAGAAAGTGAAATAATACTTGTTTTACAATGGTGTTCTTAGCAATGAAGCTAAATTTTATGATGCGAATTTGAGTGGTTAAATGGTGGTTTGGCATAACGCTTCTTTATATGACTGTAAGATGACAATTTTTGAATTAGGTTGCGTTATTTATCTTAATTAATTTGAAAAAGACATCTTAGGTTTAAAAGTAATGTTTTTATTGTCAGGTATCTAATTTGTAAAAAAAGCTTTCCTTATGAGAAGCTTTTTTAGGTGGATAAATAATATGGTCTTTTGGGTTTATTCTGGTTTGCTAATGAGGCCGAAATTTAATTTGGTTACAATGCTGGCATCCATGCCAACAACGCAACCTCGCTTGTCGAAGATGCCTTGTCAATCGAAGAGATTTCAGGAACATTACGGTTGGGAGTATATGGGGTATATGGTCAATATTCGCAGCTTTCCAAATAACCCTTCCATTAAATCAAGTTTGACATTTCTTAGACGAACACCTTGGGCTAGGACCAAAGTAGAAGAATTGTATTCGGAGATGTTGCAGAATAGGAGATAGGTTTTTCAGAATTGTAAAAAAATCTCATCAAAAAGGAGCATAATTAGGTTTCATAGGTTGTTGTAAAGAAGGAATTTTGAATATTGTTAAACTTCCTGTCTTTAAAGTTTTATGGTGTCCAAATATTTTTTACTTTGTAGGAAAATTAACCAACCATGAAGCAAGTCTACTTAGTGCTTATTTCTTTTTTATGTATGATGTCGGCTAACGCTCAAATCGTAGATATTCCAGATGCCAATTTTAAAACTTATTTAACCACTTCAAATTGTGTTGACCTTGATGAGGATGGGGTTGGAGATGTTGATGCAGATACAAATGATAATGGCGAAATAGAAGTTGAAGAAGGCTTAGCTGTAACATCTTTAAAACTTGGGGATTATTGGGATGAAACCAATAATATTTCAGATTTAACCGGTATAGAGGCTTTTGTTAATTTAAAATATTTGTGGGTACAGAATTTTCAAAATGTATCTTCTATTAATTTAGAGGGGCTAACTGTTTTGGAAATACTTCATTTTTATAACGTGCCATTAGACGCAATTGACCTAGAAGGCTTGGTAAGTTTGGAAAATTTATCATTGAATGGGGCTGATATAACCAATTTTGACATTTCATCCAATCAGGCACTTTCTGATCTCTATCTAACAAATAATCCAAATTTAGAGGAAGTAGATGTGAGTAATAATAACTCGATTACACATTTTTATTGTGATGAGAATCCTGGAATTTATGAATTAGACCTTAGTAACTTGCATGATTTGTATATGGTGTCAATACAGGACAACGAAAATTTGAACTATATCAATTTGAAAAACGGGAATACATATGCCTTATTTCCAGACTATCCTGTGCCGGGCCTAATGATACAAAACCTTCCTAATTTGGAATACATGTGCGTGAATGAAGCGGTTTCAAATTTTTCCAATCAAATTGAACTTGAGTTAGAGCATCCTGTCACTTTTACAGAGTATTGTTCATTCACACCTGGAAGTACATTTTTTACTTTAGAAGGAGAAGTTTTAGTTGATGTGAATCTTGATGGATGTGATGAAGGAGATGTGAAATTTTCAAATTTGAAGCTTGATGTAGTTTACGGAAACAATACAAATATGGTCTATAGTAATACTATGGGGGTGTATGAAACACATTTGCCAGAGGGCAGCTATGTCATCACACCTCAATTGGAAAATGAGGCCTATTTTTCGGTTGAGCCAGAAAGTTTGACAGTTGATTTTATCACTGATCCAACCGATGTTGTTCAGGATTTTTGTATCACTCCCAATGGTGATTTTAATGATTTGGAGGTTTCTGTAATTCCTTTGAATCAAGCAAGACCGGGTTTTGAGGCGGATTATAAAGTCATCTGCAAGAATAAGGGAACAACTACTTTGTCGGGTGAGGTCACTTTTAGTTTTGATGCCAATGTCATGTCCGTAGTGGAAACTATGCCAGTATCAACCAATGAAAATGAAGGCGAGCTGTTATGGGATTTTATGGATCTTGCCCCTTTCCAAACCGAACAGTTTTATATCACCATGCTTCTCAATACGCCAACCGATACTAATTTCCCTTTATTGGGAGGAGAGGTGTTGGAGTTTACGACAGCGGTGGAAATTGAGGGAACGGATGAAACTCCTGAAGGCAATACAGCTAGTTTGTTTCAGACCCTTGTCAATTCTTTCGATCCTAATGACAAAACCTGCCTTGAGGGGGCAAGCATTACCGAATCACAAGTTGGGGATTATGTTACCTACGTGGTACGTTTTGAAAATACAGGAACCGCCAGTGCCATCAATGTGGTGGTGAAGGATTATATAGATACCGATAAATATGACGTGTCTTCGTTAATGCCTTTGGATGCCAGTCATGATTTTTATACTCGTATCACAGATGGCAATAAGGTGGAGTTTATTTTTGAGGATATCAACCTTCCTTTTGAAGATGCCACCAATGATGGTTTTGTGGTTTTCAAATTAAAGACCTTGTCCACTTTGCAGCCTGGGGATGAGTTTAGCAATGTGGCTGAGATTTACTTTGATTACAATGCCGCTATACATACCAATAATGCTACTACGGTTGTGGAAGATGCTCTATCGATTGAGGAGATTTCAAAAGAAGGAATTGTGTCGGTGTATCCCAACCCTGTATCAAATGTGCTGCATTTTGAAACTAATGAATCCCTTTTATCAATAGCCATCTATGATCTTCAGGGAAGGTTGGTAAAACAACAGGCCTTTACCCAAGGGGCGGGGGATTTTCAATGTGATGTATCCAGTCTATCAAAAGGGATGTATACTGTGCAGGCAAAGACTGCTAAAGGAGAGCAGTTTTTGAAGGTAATTAAAGATTAGTTTGGGTGAACTAAAGGTATAGACTTAAATAAAAGCAGATTAACTTAGCCTTGCCAAATAATCAAAGTGGTCTCCTTCTTTGACGGGTTCACATTTTAGTCCAACGGAAGTGCAGGCGGTGTAGAGCCTATTGAAGTCAAGGTACAGCCATTTCATGGGAAGTTCTTTTTCACCTTTGTAGCTTAAAAAGTAATCCAGTTCGCCATAATAATTGGCATTGGTGTCAATCCACAAACCACCATCTTCGTCTTCATACATATATTTGATGTCTGAAGAGTCGATTAAAATTTGCCCATTTGGATTCAATAGGGATTTTAAATGGTTTAGGTAGGTAGCTACTAGAGAAAGTTCTTGGAAGATTCCTGTACCGTTCATCAACAGCAAAATAGTGTCAAAGGTTTCGGTTTCTTCCAGAATAGGAAGAACTTCAGCATTAAAAACGCCTCTGTCTTTGGCAACGGTAATGGCTCCTTCCGAAATATCGATGGCTTTAACTTTTAGTCCTTTTTCCTGTAAATACAGACTATGGCTGCCTGCACCGCAACCTACATCCAAAACGTTTCCTTTGGCAAGTTGAAGTGCCTTTTGTTCCAATTTTGGCATGTCCTTATAACTTCTGAAGAGATAGGGAAGCGGCAGTTCATCTTCCTCCGAAATGTTGGTAGAGGTAATCAAATCTTCGGTGTAATTACCTTGGTGGTAATCCAAAAGAGCTTGTCCAAATAAATCTTTCATAGCAGTACTGTTAATAGTTGGGTGCTTGGTGATGGTATCTTAGGAGTTTCTTATTTTTGCAGCATGGAAGACATCATTAAAAATCTACCAAAACAGGCCAAAGATAAACATAAGGAAAACAAAACTTTCTTTGCCAAGCTTAAAAAAAAGCCACCTAAGCAATTGGACTATATCATGCAGGAGTTGCACGAGGAAGAGTTTGAACGCACCAATTGTTTGGAATGTGCCAATTGCTGCAAAACCACGGGACCTTTATTTACGGACAAGGATGTGGACAGGATTGCAAAGCATTTCCGTATGAAACCATCCAAATTTATCGATGAATTTTTAAGGGTAGATGAAGATAATGACTACGTGTTGCAAAGTGTACCTTGTACGTTTTTGGGAGCAGACAATTATTGTTCCATTTATGAAGTAAGGCCGAAAGCTTGCAGGGAATATCCCCATACCGATAGAAAAAAGTTCCAACAAATCTCCAATCTCACTTTGAAGAATGTGGCTATTTGCCCTGCGGCTTTCAATATTGTGGAGGAAATGAAAAAGCGTATTAAGCTTTAGGGGATTCTCGATAAAAGGAAGTTTAGGAGAAAGCATTTTTAGTATCTTTATTCAAAACTTTTCTCCTTGGAATCTATTATTGATTACTTCGAAACCATTCCTTCGCTCCACCGAAGCATTATTTTGGTTGGAGGGATTGCCTTCTTTTGGATGTTGGAAGGCGCAGCTCCTTTATTTCAATTCAAATACCACAAATGGCGACACGCTATCCCCAATTTGTTTTTTACGTTAACTACGGCGTTGGTCAATTTACTTTTGGCCTTTTTGTTGTTCAAAACAGCCAATTGGGTCCAAGAGCATAACTTCGGAATTTTGAATTGGCTGCCAGAGATGCCGCTTTGGTTGTATGCGCTTTTGGGAGTGTTGTTGCTGGATTTCTTTGGCGCCTATTTGGCTCATTATGTGGAACACAAAGTAAAACCATTGTGGATGGTGCATCTCGTTCACCATACCGATCATAAGGTTGATACCACAACGGCCAACCGTCACCATCCCATAGAAAGTGTCATTCGGTTTGTGTTTACCTTGTTTGGGGTAGTGGTCATTGGTACACCCATTGCTTTGGTGTTTATTTACCAATCGCTTTCGGTGGTGTTTACCCAATGGACACATGCTAATATTAAAATGCCCAAACGTTTGGATACATTCTTAAGTTATTTTTTTGTGTCTCCAGATATGCATAAGGTGCATCACCATTATATGTTGCCTTATACGGATTCCAATTATGGAAATATTTTTTCTATTTGGGACCGTTTGTTAGGGACTTATATGGAACTGGATAGAGACAAATTGGTGTACGGCGTGGATGTATTTCCAAATGAAGAGGAGAATGGCAATTTGGGAAATTTGTTGACACAGCCTTTTCAGAAATATAAAAAGCCCACAATTTTACCAGTCAATGAAGATTTATAAAGCAGCATGTCATTTCTTACTCTTCGCAATTATGACCAATTGTAATACCAATCAATCCATCGGGGTGCAGGGCCACAGAGGCTGCAGGGGGATGCTTCCGGAAAATTCACTTCCGGCATTTCAAAGAGCCGTTGAGCTTGGTGTGCAAACTTTGGAAATGGATGTGGTGGTGTCCAAGGACCGAAAGGTCGTGGTGTCGCACGAGCCTTTTATCAGTCGGTTTTATTGTTTGGATCCCTTCAGTAATGAAATTCCATTGGTAGATGATATGGCTTATAACCTGTATGAGATGACCTATGATTCCATAAGGCAATTCGATTGTGGTAGCAAACAACATCCAAGGTTTCCGGAGCAACAAAATATGCGGACTTTTAAGCCACTCATGACTGAAGTATTTGATTTGGCTGATAGTTTAAATAAGCATATTGCCTATAACATCGAGTTGAAGGCAAGACCTGATTATGATGTGCTATACACCCCCTATCCAGCAGATTTTGTACAATTGGTATTGAAGGATATTCAAGAAAAACAGGTGTTTGAGCGTTGCAACTTACAGTCCTTTGATGTGAGAATTCTAGAAGAAGTTAAAAAACAAGCGCCCGAAATGTCCGTTGCGCTTTTGGTAGATGAAACGGAATCCATTGAAGAGAAACTCAAGGAACTCAGCTTTCAACCAGAAATTATCAGCCCATATTTTGAACTTCTTTCAAAAGAAGTGGTAGCCAAATATCAAGCTTTGGGCTATAAAATCATTCCGTGGACAGTTAATGAAACTGCCCACATCCAAAGAATGATTGATTATAAGGTCAACAGTATTATCACCGATTACCCGTTACGAGCACTTCAGCTTTTAAATAAGAAATAACTATTATTTATAAAGAAGATAAGGCTGGCGCATTTGGTCGTAGGCCTTTAAGCCGCGCACCCAAGTTTTTTTGATTTCGTCTGCCGTGTGACGTTCTTCAATTTGCTTTTGCAAGGTTTTGGTCCCTGCCAATTTGGTAAAAAAGTCATTGAAAAAAATTGGTTTGTCAATGGTGTTTTGATAGGCGTTGATGAGGTAATTTAAGTCCAAACGCGCTAAGTTTGGAGAGTCACTTAGGTTTTCTCCGTAGCATAACATCCCTTTATGTTTAGGCTGTTTGGAGCCAGCATTGGGTTGCGGTAAAAACTTAAATGTGTACATGCTTTTATCTAAATATGGACTTCCGTAGATTTCAAAGGGTTTTGGAGTCCCGCGTCCAGCACTTACATTGGTGCCCTCAAAAAAGCAAAGACTAGGGTATAGGTTAATGGCTTTATCGGTAGGTAAGTTTGGAGACGGCGCAATAGGAAGACTATAGCTTCTTTGATGGGTATAATTTTGAACAGGAATTACCGCCAAATCACACGTAATTCCATTGTCCAGCCAATGTTCCCCATTCATCATTTGGGCATATTCCCCAATGGTCATACCGTGTACTACCGGTACAGGGTGCATGGCTACAAAACTTTTGTATTCTTTTTCTAAAATTGGGCCGTCTATATAATGTCCATTTGGATTAGGGCGATCCAAAATCAGCACAGGGATGTTTTGTTCGGCACAAGCTTCCATGACATAATGTAAGGTAGAGATGTAGGTGTAAAAGCGAGCCCCCACATCTTGGATGTCAAATACCACTAAATCTAAACCTTCCAATTGAGTTGCTGATGGCTTTTTGTTGCTTCCATAAAGAGAGATGATTGGTAGTTTGGTTTTGGAATCGATGCCATCTTTTACATGTTCTCCGGCATCGGCAGTGCCTCTAAAACCATGCTCAGGTGCAAATACTTTTACAACATTTGTTTTTAAGGCAACTAAAGAATCCACCAAATGGGTGTAACCTTTTTTATGGAAGATCACAGAGGTTTGATTGGCCACAATCCCAATTTTTTTTCCTTGTAATAAAGGTAAGTAGGCTTCGGTTTGGTTGGCGCCAACTGCAATTGGAGCATCAAGGTCAACTTCCTTGGAGGTATAACTAAAGTCTGAAAAATTGGAAGCGTTGGCACCAGCTTCGGAAGTGGCAATGTTTCCACATGAAAACGCTATTAAAACAAATAATAAAACTGTATTTTTGAAAACGGTTAATCGCATAAAAGTATTTTGAATTACGAATTTTTCTTAGCTAAACGCATTATTGGCAGTAAAGCGTATAAAAGTAGTGTTTCGGCCCCAATTATAAAAATTGGCATCACCGCCATAGCCATAGGAATTATCGTTATGCTCATTGCCGTGGCCACTGGGTTGGGACTTCAAAAAAAGATACGCGATAAAGTTGTGGCCTTTAATGGGCACGTTACCATTTCCAACTATGATACCAATGTCTCTGATGAGTCAGAAATACCGGTATCTTTATATCAAGATTTTTATCCCGAATTTAAAGGAATAGAGGGAATTTCGCATGTGCAAGGCGTGGCCAAGAAGTTTGGTGTGATCCGTACCGAAACCGATTTTGAAGGGGTGGTGTTGAAAGGTGTGGGGCAGGACTACAATTGGAAATATATCCAGGATTTTTTGGTTGAAGGACGTTTGCCAGAATTTGGTGAGCAGATGGGGAATGAGGTGTTGATATCTCAATACATTGCCAATAGGTTAAAGTTTGAAGTGGGAGATTCTTTTCAGATGGTGTTTGGAAAGGAGGATGCCAATCAAATCCCAAATATCAGAAAGTTTACGGTGGTAGGAATTTATAATTCCGGGTTTCAAGACTTTGATAAGACCTTTATTATTGGTGACTTGAAGCAAGTGCAAAGGCTTAACAAATGGCAATCAGATCAAGTTGGGAATTTTGAGGTGTTTATTGATGATTTTGATCAAATTGAAGAAAAGGGACTGGAAATTTATGAGGCAACACCTTCCAACCTTAATGCCGAAACCATCACCGAGAAATACATTTCAATTTTTGAATGGATCAATATTTTCGACAATAATACCTATGGGGTTATTGGAATCATGATTATCGTGGCGGGTATCAATATGATTACGGCGCTCTTGGTATTGATTTTGGAACGTACTCAAATGATAGGTATTTTAAAAGCCTTGGGGAGTTCCAATTGGAGCATTCGAAAAGTGTTTCTCTACAACGCTACATACCTAGTAGGTTTGGGATTATTCTGGGGAAATTTGATAGGGCTGTCGCTTTTGGCTATCCAATATTATTTTGGTGTTTTGCAATTCCCAAACCCTGAACAATACTATATGACGACCATCCCTGTTTACGTGAGTCTTAAAAATATATTGTTGCTGAATATAGGCTGTTTTTTAGCCTGTATGCTCATGTTGTTGGTGCCTTCATATATTGTTACTAGAATTTCTCCAGTCAAGGCCATCAGGTTCGAATAAATAGAAGAAGGTGACATCTTTAACTTTTGCCATTTGTTTATTTATGGTAATTTTAAAGCATGGATTACGCAGAAAATATCTTAGGAACCATTGGGAACACCCCTTTGGTGAAACTCAATAAACTTACCGCAGAATTGCCTTGTTTGGTATTGGCGAAATACGAAACATTCAACCCGGGAAACTCAGTTAAAGACCGCATGGCCTTAACGATGATAGAAGATGCCGAAGCCGATGGTAGACTGCAGCCTGGAGGCACTATTATTGAAGGGACATCCGGAAATACAGGAATGGGATTGGCACTTGCAGCCATTGTAAAAGGATACAAATGTATTTTTGTGATCAACGACAAGCAGTCCAAGGAAAAAATGGATGTGCTTAGGGCGATGGGAGCAGAAGTAGTAGTGTGTCCAACAGCGGTTGCTCCTGACGATCCCCGAAGTTATTATTCGGTAGCGAAACGATTGGCAAAAGAGATTCCAAATTCTTGGTATGTCAATCAATATGATAACCCTAGTAATACCAAAGCACATTACGAAAGTACAGGGCCGGAAATCTGGAAACAGACAGATGGTAAAGTAACCCATTTTGTAGTGGGAGTAGGTACTGGGGGCACCATTTCTGGAGTTGGAAGATACTTGAAAGAACAAAACCTAAATGTGAAAGTTTGGGGTATTGATACCTATGGAAGTGTCTTCAAAAAATATCATGAAACGGGGATTTTTGATGAGAAGGAAATCTATCCTTATGTCACAGAAGGAATTGGTGAAGACATTCTGCCCAAAAATGTGGACTTTAGTATTATTGATGGATTTACCAAAGTCACCGATAAGGATGCAGCCATTTACACCCAATTATTGGCAAAGGAAGAAGGGATGTTTCTTGGGAATTCTGCTGGAGCAGCCGTAAAAGGACTGCTACAGTTGGAAGAACATTTTACCAAAGACGATGTGGTAGTGGTGCTATTTCACGATCATGGAAGCCGTTATGTAGGGAAAATGTTCAATAATGACTGGATGAGGAAAATGGGGTATCTAGATTAAAGAATGTAAGATTATTTTCTTGTGTTTGTTTTTCAGAGTGTTGCGTTGTAAATATTTCTTATTTTTAAGAGATGCAAGAAGATTTTCTACACTATCTCTGGAAATATAAAATCCGCAAGGCGCAGAACCTGAAAACCACTACCGGGGAAACTGTGGCCCCATTGCAGGTAGGGCAGCATAATACAGATTCCGGCCCCGATTTTTTCAATGCTCAAATAAAAATTGGAAATCAGCTGTGGGCGGGTAATGTTGAGGTGCATGTAAAATCTTCCGATTGGTATGTGCACGGGCACGAACAGGACCAAGCTTACGACAATGTGATTTTGCATGTGGTATGGGAACATGATACCGAAATTTTTAGAAAAGATAATTCCGAAATTCCCACTTTACAATTAAAGGACGCAGTGGACACACTGTTGCTGAACACCTATTTCAAACTATATTCCAAAGGGAATAAATGGATTTATTGTGAAGACGATCTGTCCAAAACAGAAGATTTAATTTTAAACAATTGGTTGGAGCGCTTGTACATTGAACGTTTGGAACAGAAGTACCTAACTATTGAGAAACAGCTTTCAAATTCAAAAAATGATTGGGAGGCTGTATTGTTCAAAATGTTGGCTAAAAACTTTGGATTAAAAGTCAATGGCGAAGCATTTTTCAGTTTGGCGCAGTCTGTCGATTATTCAGTGGTAAGAAAATTGCAGAGCAACCAATTTGGATTGGAAGCGCTTTTTTTTGGGCAGTGTGGTTGGTTGGACAGTGAATTGGAGGATGTTTACTATTTGAAACTTCAAAAAGAGTATGGATTTCTGAAGCAGAAATTTCAGTTTTCCAATGTGTCTGTTTTAGCACCGCAATTTTTTAGGTTGCGGCCACCAAATTTTCCGACTATCAGATTATCGCAGTTGGCAAGTCTATATGCAAATGAAAAGCAATTGTTTTCAAAACTTATGGAACTCAACTCCCTTGAAGATTATTATAAGGTTTTGGATTGTGAAACATCCCTGTATTGGGAAACCCACTATTCTTTTGGCAAAAGCTCCAAGCCGTCTAAAAAACGATTGACCAAAACCTTCGTCGACTTACTTCTTATCAATACTATTATCCCAATAAAATTTGCCCATTGCAAAGCCAATGGAAAGGAGATTGATAATGTGGTGCAATTGGCGCAACAGATTCATGCAGAAAGTAATAGTTTGCTTTCTGCCTTTGCCAATTTGGGTGTAAAATGTCAAAACGCGCTACAATCGCAAGCCTTGATTCAGTTAAAGAGGAACTATTGTGAAAGGCAAAAGTGTCTTGACTGTGCGATTGGCGCCAATATTCTACAGTTGGTCTAATAGCTTAATGTTTTAAGAATTTATTTTCTTGGTTTTCGGCTTAAAAATTTAAATTGTTAAATAAATTAACATTTGAATGAATAAATATTAAAAAAGATGGAGCTAAAATCAATTATTAAGTATTCTTTAATAGGGACTTTGGGTTTGACAATTTTTAATTGTCAACCAGATGCAACCGATCAAGTAGATGAAGAAATAGAAACGGTATCTTTTATGGAGTCAAAAGTGATTCCTGGAAGTTATATTGTAGTGTATAATAATTCCAACCAAAGAATGGCACCTTTGCCAAAGGTGAAAACACCGCAGGAATATACCTCGCAAATGAATGGGTTAAAACGTTCGTTTTTAAATGAGTTTGAAATAATAGGATTGGAGGATTCCCATATTACGGCAACCTTTGGCCATGCTGTAAAAGGTTTTACTGCCAATTTATCTGAAGCCCAATTACAAAATTTACAGAACGATCCAAGAGTTTTAAGGATAGAGCAAAACTACACCATGAGCATTTCTCCCTATAAAGGTAAGCCTGGCGGAGGAAATACGGGGACTAGCGATACACAACAAATACCTTACGGAACTACTAGAGTTGGTGGTGGAAACACAGCTTCAAGCCATACGGCATGGATTATTGATTCGGGTATAGATTTGGATCATCCCGATTTGAACGTGGATGTGTCTAGAAGTGTCTCGTTCTTATCTGGTTCTGGGGCAAACAGTGCCGATGATCAAAATGGTCATGGAACCCATGTGGCTGGAACCATCGCAGCTTTGGACAATAATATAGGTTCTGTAGGTGTTGCACCTGGGACTACGGTTGTGGCGGTTCGTGTATTGGACCGTCGCGGAAGTGGTAGTTTGTCAGGGGTTATTGCAGGTGTGGATTATGTTAAGGCTGAAGGAGAAGCAGGTGATGTGGCTAATATGAGTTTAGGCGGAGGTGTATCACAGATTTTGGATAATGCAGTTATTGCAGCTGCGGCTGAATCGGGTGTGAAGTTTGTGTTGGCGGCAGGAAATGAATCCAATAATGCCAACAGTCATTCGCCAGCAAGAGCCAATGGAGCTAATATCTATACCATTTCGGCCATGGATTCTGATGATAATTGGGCGTACTTTTCAAACTACGGCAACCCTCCAGTAGATTATTGTGCCCCTGGAGTAGGTGTTTATTCTACATGGAAAAATGGAGGGTATAATAGCATAAGCGGAACTTCAATGGCGGCACCACATGCAGCAGGAGTCTTGTTATTGGGTAATCCTTCCACAGATGGAACCGTCAATGGTGATCCCGATGGGAATGCAGATGAAATAATTCATCTGTAAACAGAATATATAGTTTTAAAAAGCCACTTTTTCGAAAGTGGCTTTTTTTTGTAATTTAAAATCATCAAATTTGTTTTAATGAATATTTTCTACAAGATATTACTGCATTTTCAGAAACACGGCTATTATGTGTGTCAACGTATTGCCGACCGTTTGGGGATTAGGGCCAAAGTTGTAAGGACGTCCTTTATTTACTTGACCTTTGTAACCCTTGGTTTTGGTTTTGCCCTGTATTTGATTCTTTCCTTTTTAATGCGCGTCAAGGACTTACTCTATACCAAACGTTCTTCGGTTTTTGATCTATAATATATGAACAGCACCTTACTTCGTCTTTCCAAATCCAAAACAACCATCGCGATATTGCTGTTGGCTTTTTTGGTCTTTTCGGGAATGATTGGGTTTAGGATCATTTCTGGTTATAATTGGATTGATGCCCTTTACATGACGGTTATTACCATTACCACCGTGGGGTTTGGAGAGGTGCGTCCGTTGGATGATCAATCCAAAATTTTTACGGTGTTTTTGATTTTGGCGAGCATAGTAATTGTGGGGTATGTGATCAGTGTATTGACAGAGTATTTGCTAAGCCAAAATAGTTTTGAAGAATTAAAACAAAAGAATATGCAAAAGCGAATTGACCAACTTCAGGACCATATCATTATATGTGGGTATGGCCGAAACGGGACACAGGCGGCTAAAAAGTTGATAGCGTACAATAAGCCATTTGTGGTCGTTGAGCAGAATAAGGAACTTATTGATAAGTTTGAAAGTGAACTGGTAAATTTCATTCACGGGAATGCCAATGAAGATGAGGTGCTCCACAGGGCAGGTATTAATAGAGCAAGTACGTTGATTTCGGCGTTGCCAAATGATGCTGATAATTTGTTTGTGGTACTTTCCGCAAGGCAAATCAATAAGAACTTGAGAATCATTAGTAGGGCATCACAGGAAACGACCTATAATAAATTGAAATTGGCAGGGGCAGACAATGTCATTCTTCCCGATAAAATTGGAGGGGACCATATGGCTTCCTTGGTCGTGGTTCCGGATTTGATTGAGTTTATAGACAACCTTTCCATCGTTGGAAGGTCGCATGTGAATATTGAAGAAATTGAAGTGGCAAAGCTTTGCAGTGATGCCGATGAAAAGACCATTCGAGATTTGGATTTGCGCAATAAAACGGGATGCAATATCATTGGGTTTAAAAATGGCGCCGGGGAATATATTGTGAATCCAGAGGCTGAAATGAAGTTAGGAGTTAACTCCAAGCTCATTGTTTTGGGGCGTCCGGAGCAGATTCAAAAACTGAATTCGGTCTACAATATCAGGTAGTTAATTTTTGATTTTAACAACCAAGGCTTTATTAGTTCAATTTTTTTTAGCATCTTGGCAGCCCTAACAATAATTGATTAAGAAATAACTAAATTTAAAATTCCATATGAAGAAATATCTTCTATCATTACTTTCAGTTTTATTACCAATTTTAACTTTTGCCCAAGAATCAACTTCCGAAAAAATCGATGCCTTTTTTAAGGACTATACCGGATGGTTTGTAGAGTGGATTTTCAAGGAAATTCCCTTTTCAGACACCTACAGTATTCCGTGGGTGCTTATTGTGTTGATAGGAGGTGCTATATATTTTACCGTTTATTTCAAATTCATAAATATTACAGGTTTCCGTACCGCAATTAGAGTAGTGCAGGGGAAATATGAAGATATTGAAAAGCATGGAGCCGACACTTTGTATGGCGATGTGACGCCTAACGATCATGAAAATATCATTGAAACCTTGAGGGATGATAGTGCCGATGGAGAAGTATCCCACTTTCAGGCGCTTACTGCAGCCCTTTCTGCCACTGTAGGATTGGGAAATATTGCTGGTGTAGCCGTAGCCTTGTCTATTGGTGGTCCAGGGGCAACCTTTTGGATGATCATGGCTGGACTTTTAGGGATGGCTTCCAAATTTGCAGAATGTACCTTAGGTGTGAAGTACAGAGACGTTGGAAAAGACGGAACCGTTTACGGAGGACCAATGTACTACTTGACCAAAGGTCTTAAGGAAAAAGGAATGGCTGGCTTTGGAAAGATATTGGCAGTTTTATTTGCGGTGTTTGTAATTGGCGGTTCTTTTGGAGGTGGAAATATGTTCCAAGCCAATCAAGCGGCAGCTCAATTTATTAAGTTGTTTGAATTGCAAGACGTTTCCAATGCAGGTATGTACTTTGGTATTGTAATGGCGGTTATTGTAGCCGTAGTAATTATTGGGGGAATCAAAAGAATTGCTTCTGTAACGGAAAAAATTGTACCGTTCATGGCTGGGATTTATGTGTTGGCAGCGCTGATTATTTTAGGAGCCAACTTCAGCCTTATCGATGATGCTTTTGCGTTGATCTATGATGGTGCTTTTTCTGGATTGGGAATCGCAGGAGGTCTTGTGGGAGTGATGATCCAAGGGATTCGTCGTGGTGCGTTTTCCAATGAAGCAGGTGTTGGTTCGGCAGCTATTGCCCACTCGGCAGTAAGAACCAAGTATCCAGCCTCGGAGGGAATTGTAGCGCTTTTGGAACCTTTTGTAGATACCGTGGTTATTTGTACTATGACTGCTTTGGTGATTGTAATTACCAATTTCAACGGGCAATTTATGGAATATGGAGTGCCAATTAAGGAAGGTGTAGAGCTAACAGCTATTGCCTTTGACTCTGTGATTCCTCATTTCTCTGTAGTGTTGACCTTAGCCGTAATCCTATTTGCATTTTCTACCATGATTTCTTGGTCTTACTACGGAATGCAAGGTTGGGTATTTTTGTTTGGAAAAGGAAAAACATCAGATTTAGTATATAAAATTTTATTCCTATTTTTTGTGGTTGTAGGATCTTCTATCAGCCTTGGAGCTGTTATTGATTTCTCCGACGCCATGATTTTTGCCATGGTTGTACCTAATATTATTGGGGTGGTGATCTTGGCGCCAATCATTAGAAGGGAGCTTGGAAAATATATGGAAGCCATCGAGGTGAAACATGATGCATTGGAAGAAGGTGCAAAGGATTTGACCGAGCACATGTAAAAACAAATCAAATGAAAAATATAAAATCCCATTTCGTGTTTACCAAACAACAACGGAATGGGATTTTGTCTTTATTGAGCCTAATTGTTATTCTTCAATTAGTATATTTCTTTGTGGATTTCCCGAGGCAGGAAATTGATTTTGACAATGAAAACCTTGAGAAATTTCAAAAGGAGATCGATTCTCTTAAAGCTGTTGAAATCGAAAAACGCCAACCAAAAATCTTTCCATTCAACCCAAACTTTATTACAGATTACAAAGGCTATACTTTAGGGATGAGCAATGAAGAAATTGACAGATTGCTTCATTTTAGGGAACAAGGGAAATGGGTGAATTCTAAAGAGGAATTCCAACAGGTCACAATGGTTTCTGATTCATTGTTGAATACTATGGCGCCTTATTTCAAATTCCCAGATTGGGTGACGCATACTTCTGAAGCAAAACCGAAATCGAATAAGGTAAATTCTCCAATAACAAAAATAGATTTAAATAAGGCGAGTCAAGAGGATTTAAGGAAAGTGAACGGAATTGGAGAAGTGCTTTCCAAACGGATCATGGATTATAGAAAGACATTGCCCTTGGGTTTCATTTCTATGGTGCAATTGCAGGAGGTATATGGTCTGTCACCTGAGGTCATCGAGCGCATGTCCGAACGGTTTTTTGTGAAGGAACCGGAGAATTTAAGTAAGGTAAAGTTGAACACAGCTTCCAGGGATGAGCTGGTGACCATTAAGTATATTGACTATGAAATTGCCCATAAAATCATTGAAGAACGGACGCTTCGCGAGGGGTTTAAATCGTTGGAGGAATTAACAAAAGTAAAAGACTTTCCGGTTCATCGGTTTGAGATAATTAAGCTATATTTGACGCTTAATTAACTCTAGAATACTA
The DNA here is from genome assembly GCF_059735265.1 of Mangrovimonas sp. sgz306409. Classification (NCBI taxonomy): domain Bacteria; kingdom Pseudomonadati; phylum Bacteroidota; class Flavobacteriia; order Flavobacteriales; family Flavobacteriaceae; genus Mangrovimonas; species Mangrovimonas sp. sgz306409. Next base: position 140,372 of record NZ_JCAPEU010000009.1, on the reverse strand, counting down.
TATTTATGAATAGCATGTACTTCACTGAAGAACATCAGCTTTTTCGCGAAAGCCTTAAGGAATTTTTAAAAAAAGAAGTCGTACCACATATAGATAAATGGGAAAAAACCGGGACTATAGAACGGTTTATTTGGGAGAAGTTTGGAGAGATGGGATATCTTGGATTGCCTTATCCAGAGGCTTACGGAGGACTTGATTTAGATTTGTTTTATACCGTGATTCTTTTGGAAGAATTACAGAAAGTGAATTCAGGAGGATTTGCTGCAGCTATTTGGGCGCACACCTATTTGGCCATGACGCATTTGAATAAAGAAGGCAACCATGATATTAAAAAGAGATATTTGGAACCTAGCATTGCTGGAACCAAAATTGGAGCCCTTTGTGTAAGTGAGCCTTTTGGAGGAAGTGATGTGGCAGGAATGCGAACTACAGCGGTTAAAGAAGGAGATTCTTATGTAATTAACGGATCAAAGACTTTTATTACCAATGGTTACTACTGTGACTATATGGTGGTGGCTGCCAAGACAAACCCAGAATTGGGAAATAAAGGGATCAGTATGTTTGTGATTGATAAGGAAACTCCAGGAATCTCTGCTTCTAAATTGGATAAATTGGGATGGAGAGCTTCAGATACTGCGGAAATAGCTTTTGACAATGTGGTGGTGCCCGCTTCTAATTTAATGGGAGAAGAAGGTAAAGGATTCCCTTATATCATGCAGCACTTTGCTCTGGAAAGACTAATAATGGGAGTGAACGCCCACGCTAGAGCAGAGTATGCTTTGGAGTATGCCCTTCAATATATGTCTGAAAGAAAAACTTTCGGTAAATCCATAGATCAATACCAAGCCTTAAGACACAAGTATGCCGATATGTACAGTTTTATGGAATTGTGCAAGGAGTACAATTATTCTGTAGCCAATAGATTGAATAAAGGAGAGTATGTGGTTAAGGAAGCGACCATTTCCAAACTGCAATCTACTAAAATGGCAGACGAGGTAATCTATGGTTGTTTGCAGTTTTTAGGTGGGTATGGTTATATGGAAGATTATCCAATGGCGCGCCTGTTAAGAGATAGTAGGCTAGGTCCTATTGGAGGAGGTACTTCCGAAATCCTTCGTGAGATCATTTCCAAAATGGTAATCGATAAAAAGGATTATAAACCAGCAACCTAATATTTTATGAGAAGTCCCCATTTTAAGTTTCTTTTTGCCATGGCTATCGGTTTTTGTGCGATGCCTTCCTTTGCGCAAAAAGAACTCAAAAATAAAATTGTGGATTTTGCAACATTGATGCCTGTAGAAAGTGCCAGTATCTATGTTCAAAATACAACAATTGGTACCGTAAGTAACGCCGATGGAAAGTTTGTCCTTTTGGTTCCTAACGAGTTTGCAAAAGACACCTTGGTAATATCTTCCATTGGGTATAAGAGTTATAAAGTGCCAGTTGGTGAATTTGACAACAGCATGGAAATTTATTTAGAGGAAGATATTGCTTCCTTGGATGAGATTCTTTTGGTGGCCGAAACAAGACCCGAAACAGGAAACGAAATTGTGGAGCGGGCCTTGGAGAAATTGGGAGACAATTTCCCTGAGGAGCCATATGTTCAAAAAGGTTTTTTAAGACATAAGGAGCGAAACAAAAAGGAATTCAAGTGGCTCATAGAAAGTGCTATTACCCTATACGATTCCAGTTTTACTTCCGATGCCGACGTAAACTTAAAGATTAATGTAGATGAAATGCGCAAGAGTTATGATTTGCGTGATGTAGATAGTTTGTTGGCATATACAGCTTATTTGAAGCAGGAAAAGAAGCTTAGAAACCTAAGGGCTAAAAACCTAAGACGCGATACCATTGCAACGGCTTCTTTGGTTAAAGCTATAAAATGGAATGATAGAAGGACCAATGGTTTGGAGCATTTGTTTCAGGGGAAATTGAATTTACTTAGAAACACTAAATCCAATAAAGCACTTTTTGGTGACCACATGTTGGAAAACCATCAATTTGAATTGGATACTGTTTTGGTGGATAATGGAAGAAAGATTTATAAGATTAAGATTGATGTTAGTACCGATTTTGTGAATCTGGAAACACCTGGGATTTATAACGATGGTTATGTGGCCAATGGATGGATTTATATTTATTGGGATAACTACGCGGTGAAGAAAATAGAATACGAATTGGTAGCATCTTCCCCTCAGCAAAAGAGCAGAAGTAAAAATTTGTTCGGGACACAGGTAAACCATAGGTTAGTAATGACCTATATGGAGTATAATGACAAAATGTATCCTAGTTACATTTATTATGAAACTCCAAAACTGGTCAATGTGGGGGCAAAGGTTTCTTCCAAAGATGAAAATGAAGCTTACGATCCAAATGAACGCTATTATTATTCGGTGCAGGAAATTCTATTTACTGAGATTATTGTTGATCCAGAAGCAATTGCTTTGGAAGTTCAGAAGGATTGGAATCCGGATATTTTTTCTGTGAAACCATATAATAAGGAATTTTGGAAAACCTATAACACCTTGTTGGAGAGTGAAGAAGATGAACAATTGATTCAGGATTTAACCAAAAGATCGTCTTTATATAAGGAGTAAATATTTTTTTTCATTTTAGTTGCAATTAATAGATTACTTATTATATTTGCCAACCGAAAAATTCTAAAAGAGAGGAGGTTAAGATACTATGTTAATTATACCGATTAAAGAAGGAGAAAATATAGATAGAGCGCTAAAGCGTTACAAGCGTAAATTTGATAAAACTGGTACGAAGCGTGCATTGCAAACTAGAAAGCAGTTTACTAAGCCATCAGTAGAGCGTAGAGCTCAAATTCAAAAAGCTCAATATATCCAGACTCTTAGAGATCTAGAAAACATCTAAGAATACATTTATTCTTAATTAAAATCCTGCAATCGCAGGATTTTTTTTTTTGCCGTTACTTAAGTAAATAATACTTTGTACTTTTAATGATATTCATTCCATAGAGTATATGTCCATAATAGCTTTTACAGATTACCTACTGCATGAAAAGAAATATGCCTTACTTACTATAAAGGCATATTCTAAAGATTTGGGAGACTTTGAAGAATTTATCGCTTCGGAATATGGGGAACAGTCGGTACAGGATTTAGAGTATCGACAAATACGTACCTGGATTGTTTCCTTGGTAGAAAAGGGAATAAATAACCGCAGTATCAATAGAAAGGTATCGTCCTTGAATTCCTATTATAAGTTTATGGTGAAGATAGGAGATATGGAAAGCAATCCGTTGGCTAAACATAAGGCGCTAAAAGCTCCAAAAAAGGTACAGGTTCCTTTTTCCGAAGACGAGATGGATTCGGTAATCACGGCACTGCAATGCGAAACCGATTTTGAAGGCCTGCGTGACCGTTTGATCATAGAGCTGTTTTATGCCACTGGTGTAAGGAGGATTGAATTGGTACAGTTGAAGGTGGCTGATTTGGATTTAGCTAATAAAACGTTAAAAGTTCTAGGGAAGCGAAATAAAGAGCGTATCATCCCGTTAATAGATTCTGTGGTGCAAACAGCCAAGCAGTACCTTGAAGTAAGAAGTTCTTTAGATAATATTGTAGATGAAGCGTTTCTTTTTTTGACAAAAAAAGGTGTGAAAATTTACGAAACTCTTGTTTACAGAATTATAAATGATTATTTTAGTAGGGCATCTACAAAAGTAAAAAGGAGCCCTCACATATTGCGGCACTCGTTTGCCACACATTTACTGAGTCAAGGTGCAAATATGAATGCAGTAAAAGAACTTCTTGGGCATTCCAGTCTTGCAGCAACACAGGTTTATACCCATAACAGTATAAACGAGTTGAAAAAGGTGTATTCAAACGCACATCCAAGAAGTAAAAAACACGAATAGATAATTGTTCAATGTCTAACCATTAAGAATGAAGGATGGCATCCACACCTATAGCAGAATTTAATTTTTTAAATAGGAATTTGAAAAATTAAATTTTTTTTATGGGCAGCGGTCTTACATTCTTTTTAAATTTTTAAACATATGAAAGTAAACACACAGTCAGTCAACTTTAATGCAGACAAAAAGTTGATAGCGTTTATCCAAAAGAGAATGGATAAATTAGATTTATTTTATGACAGGGTTATCCAGTCTGACGTATTTCTGAAAGTGGAAAATACTAGTGCTAAGGAGAATAAAATCTTCGAGGCTAGAGTAAGTGTTCCCGGAGATAGTCTTGTCGTTAAAAAACAATGCAAGACATTTGAAGAAGGGGCCGATAGTGCAGTTTCATCCTTGGAGCGCCAACTCAAAAAGCGAAAAGAAAAATTAAGAACACATATATGACAAAATTTTTCAAAAAATGTTTTGAATAAAGAAATAAATATATACATTTGCAGTCCGTTAGAAATAGCGGACTTTTTTGTTGTACAAAAAGGCATCAAAAGCCGATATAGCTCAGCTGGCTAGAGCAGCTGATTTGTAATCAGCAGGTCGTGGGTTCGAGTCCCTCTATCGGCTCAAGTTCTTTAAGAGAAATGATCTAAAATATTGTAAAAACCATTGGGGAGATACTCAAGCGGCCAACGAGGGCAGACTGTAAATCTGCTGACTATGTCTTCGCAGGTTCGAATCCTGCTCTCCCCACTTTTTTACTCTATTTTTAAATTTTTAAAAAGCGGGAGTAGCTCAGTTGGTAGAGCGTCAGCCTTCCAAGCTGAATGTCGCCGGTTCGAACCCGGTCTCCCGCTCTTTTTAAAAAGCCGGTGTAGCTCAGGGGTAGAGCGTTTCCTTGGTAAGGAAGAGGTCACGGGTTCAAATCCCGTCATTGGCTCATATTACAGTGAATTAAATTTGAACACTAATATAAATTAAGATTAAATAAATTAAACATGGCAAAGGGAACTTTTGATCGTTCGAAACCACACTTAAACATTGGTACTATCGGACACGTAGATCACGGTAAAACAACTTTAACTGCCGCTATTACAAAAGTATTAGCTGATGCGGGTTTATCTGAAGCAAGATCATTTGATCAAATTGATAACGCTCCGGAAGAGAAGGAAAGAGGTATTACAATTAATACATCTCACGTAGAGTATCAGACTGCAAATCGTCACTACGCACACGTAGATTGTCCTGGTCACGCCGATTACGTTAAGAACATGGTAACTGGTGCTGCGCAAATGGATGGTGCTATCTTGGTGGTTGCAGCAACAGATGGTCCTATGCCTCAAACTCGTGAGCACATCCTTTTAGGTCGTCAGGTAGGTATTCCTCGTATCGTTGTTTTCATGAACAAAGTTGATATGGTTGATGATGAGGAGCTTTTAGAGTTAGTAGAAATGGAAATCAGAGATTTGTTGTCTTTCTATGAGTATGATGGAGATAACGGTCCTGTAATTGCTGGTTCTGCTCTTGGTGCTCTTAACGGTGAGCAAAAGTGGGTTGATACAGTAATGGAATTGATGGAAGCTGTTGATGCTTGGATTGAAGAGCCAGTACGTGATATGGATAAGCCTTTCTTGATGCCTATCGAAGACGTATTCTCTATTACTGGTCGTGGTACTGTTGCAACTGGACGTATCGAAACTGGTGTTGCTAAAACTGGAGATCCTGTAGAGATCATCGGTATGGGAGCTGAGAAATTGACTTCTACTATTACTGGTATCGAGATGTTCCGTCAAATCTTGGATAGAGGTGAGGCTGGAGATAACGCAGGTATCTTATTAAGAGGTATCGATAAAAACCAAATCTCTAGAGGTATGGTAATCGTTAAGCCAGGTTCTGTAACTCCACATAAAAAATTCAAAGCTGAGGTTTATATCCTAAAGAAAGAAGAAGGTGGACGTCACACTCCATTCCACAACAACTACCGTCCACAGTTCTACGTACGTACAACTGACGTAACAGGAAACATTAGCCTTCCTGATGGAGTTGAGATGGTAATGCCTGGAGATAACCTTACTATTACTGTAGATTTGATCCAACCAATCGCGATGAATGTAGGTTTACGTTTCGCTATCCGTGAAGGTGGACGTACAGTAGGTGCTGGTCAGGTAACTGAAATCTTAGACTAATAATATTTATAATTTATAAATTAAGGTGTCTTGTACATTTTAGCAAGACGCCTTGATTTATATTTACGGGTTTAGCTCAGTTGGTAGAGCACTGGTCTCCAAAACCAGGTGTCGTGAGTTCGAGTCTCGCAACCCGTGCAAATTTTTAGATTACATTTTTTTAACGTATGTTGCGAGTTTGTAATCTGATAAAAACTTTTAAGTCAAATGGCAGGAATTGTTAATTATATAAAGGAATCCTTTGAGGAATTAAAGAATAATGTGTCATGGCCTACTTGGGCAGAAGCGCAAAGCTTAACTGTTCTTGTGGCTGTTTTCTCTATTGTTTTTGCATTGGCTATTTGGGGAGTGGATACTGTTTTTAGTAAAGTTATTAAACAATATTTTGATTTAATCAGCTAAAACACTTTTGAATGTCTGAGACAAACACAAATAAGAAATGGTACGTTGTTAGAGCCGTAAGTGGTCAAGAAAACAAAATCAAAACCTATATCGAGAATGAAATTACGAGATTGGGTCTTGAGGATTTTGTTGACCAAGTATTGGTTCCTACAGAAAAAGTGATTCAAATACGTAACGGGAAAAAGATACACAAAGAACGCGTGTATTTTCCTGGTTATATAATGATTCAAGCAAATTTAAGTGGGGAAATTCCACACATCATCAAATCCATTACCAACGTAATTGGATTTTTAGGTGAAACAAAGGGAGGTGATCCGGTGCCGTTAAGACAATCTGAAGTAAACAGAATGTTAGGTAAAGTGGATGAGCTTACGGTAGATGCCGATGCTAATGTAGCAATCCCTTACACCATTGGTGAGACAGTAAAAGTAATTGACGGTCCATTTAATGGATTTGATGGTACTATCGAAAAGATCAATGAAGAGAAGCGTAAACTTGAGGTTATGGTGCGAATTTTTGGAAGAAAAACACCATTGGAGTTGAGTTATATGCAAGTGGAAAAAGTTTAATAATTGTTACCAGATATATCGTATGTCTTTTTGCTTCCATATTAAGAGACATGCAAAACTAAATTTATTAAAATGGCAAAAGAATTAAGTAAAGTAGTTAAATTACAAGTTCGGGGAGGTGCTGCGAATCCGTCGCCACCAGTTGGACCCGCTTTAGGTGCTGCTGGAGTTAATATCATGGAGTTCTGTAAGCAATTTAATGCGAGAACCCAAGATAAAGCTGGTAAAGTATTACCAGTGGTTATCTCTGTTTACAAAGACAAATCTTTTGATTTTGTAATCAAAACTCCTCCAGCTGCTGTACAATTAATGGAAGCGGCCAAAGTAAAAAAAGGATCTGGAGAACCGAACAGAAAGAAAGTAGCTAAAATAACTTGGGATCAAGTTAGAGCTATTGCAGAGGACAAAATGCAAGACTTGAATGCATTTACAATTGAGTCTGCTATGACAATGGTTGCAGGTACTGCAAGATCAATGGGAATCACTGTTAAAGGCGGGGAAGCTCCTAACTAAAAATTTTTGAAATGGCAAGATTAACAAGAAAGCAAAAAGAAGCAAGAGCTAAAGTTGAGAAAAACAAGCTTTATTCTCTTGAGGAAGCTTCAAACTTATTAAAGGAAATTACTTATACTAAATTTGATGCTTCTGTAGATATCGCTGTTCGTTTAGGAGTAGACCCACGTAAAGCTAACCAAATGGTTAGAGGTGTAGTTTCTCTTCCTCACGGAACAGGTAAGGATATGAAAGTATTGGCCTTGGTAACTCCTGACAAAGAAGCTGAAGCTAAAGAAGCTGGAGCTGATTATGTAGGTTTAGACGAGTACCTACAAAAGATCAAGGACGGTTGGACAGACGTAGACGTTATCGTAACAATGCCTAGCATTATGGGTAAATTAGGACCACTAGGTAGAATTTTGGGTCCTAGAGGTTTAATGCCTAACCCTAAAACTGGTACCGTAACTATGGATGTGGCCAAAGCTGTTAGTGAAGTAAAAGCAGGTAAGATTGATTTCAAAGTAGACAAAACTGGTATCGTTCACGCTCCAATCGGGAAGGCGTCTTTTAGCGCTGACAAATTGGTAGGTAACGCACAGGAATTACTTTCTACATTGATGAAATTGAAACCTACTGCAGCTAAAGGTACTTACGTGAAAAGTATTTTCATTTCTAGTACTATGAGTCCAAGTATTGCAGTAGATACAAAAATAAACTAAGTAGTTAAACTTTTATATTATGACAAGAGAAGAAAAATCACAAGTTATTGAAGAGTTGACTGCTCAGTTAGCAGAGAATCCAAATATTTATTTAGCAGATATTTCTGGATTAAATGCAGGAAACACTTCAGAGTTACGTCGTGCATGTTTTAAAGCAAACGTACAATTAGCTGTAGTAAAGAATACATTATTGGCTAAAGCCATGGAAGCTTCTGAGAAAGATTTTGGAGAGCTGCCAGGTGTACTTAAGGGAAATACGTCAATTTTGTTTTCTGAAACAGGAAACGCGCCAGCAAAGGTTATTAAAGCCTTCCGTAAAAAATCTGAAAAGCCTTTGCTTAAAGGAGCTTTTATTGAAGAAGCAATTTATGTTGGGGACGATCAATTAGATGCATTGGTTGACATCAAATCTAGAGAAGAGCTTATTGGAGATATCGTGGCATTGCTACAATCGCCAGCTAAGAACGTTGTGTCTGCTCTTAAGTCTGGAGGCGGTACATTGGCCGGTATCATCAAGACGTTATCCGAGAAAGAAGGATAATCCAAATAAGTACGCACTTAAACAAATATATTTTTAAAAATTTTATTAAAACGATAGAAAATGGCAGATTTAAAAGATTTCGCAGAACAATTAGTTAATTTAACAGTTAAAGAAGTAAACGAATTAGCTACAATATTAAAAGACGAGTACGGTATTGAGCCAGCTGCTGCTGCTGTAGCAGTTGCTGCAGGTGGAGCTGCTGCAGGTGGAGACGCTGCAGAAGAGCAAACTGAATTCGACGTAATCCTTAAAGCAGCTGGTGCTTCTAAATTAGCAGTTGTTAAATTGGTTAAAGAATTAACTGGTTTAGGATTGAAAGAAGCTAAAGAATTAGTTGACGGTGCACCTAGCACAGTTAAAGAAGCTGTATCTAAAGATGAAGCAGAAGCTTTAAAAGCTTCATTGGAAGAAGCTGGAGCTGAGGTTGAGCTTAAGTAAGCTTAACTAACCTACAAAATATGGTTTAGGTCTAGAGGTAACCTCTAAGACCTAAACCCTTTTGTGTATATAACTGTTATATACATCCTTTATATTATTTTTAATCAAAATCTCGTTCATCGATGTTAGCAAAAACAGCTGAAAGATTAAATTTCTCTTCTATTGTAAATAGAACGGAATATCCCGATTTCTTGGATATTCAAATAAAGTCCTTTCAGGATTTTTTCCAGTTAGAAACAAAATCGGAAGAAAGAGGGAATGAAGGTCTATACAACACCTTCATGGAAAATTTCCCAATCACAGACACGCGAAACCAATTCGTCTTGGAATTTTTGGATTATTTTATCGATCCACCAAGATACACAATTGAGGAATGTATTGAAAGAGGTTTAACATACAGTGTACCATTAAAGGCAAGGCTTAAATTGTACTGTACAGACCCTGAACATGAGGATTTCGAGACCATTGTCCAGGATGTGTACTTAGGAACTATTCCTTACATGACACCTAGTGGTACCTTTTGTATAAACGGTGCTGAACGTGTTGTAGTTTCTCAATTGCACCGTTCTCCTGGTGTATTCTTCAGCCAATCTTTCCATGCAAATGGAACCAAATTATATTCAGCAAGAGTTATTCCATTTAAAGGATCATGGATTGAATTTGCTACAGATATCAATCAAGTAATGTATGCCTACATTGATAGGAAGAAAAAATTACCTGTAACCACATTGTTTAGAGCTATTGGTTTTGAACGAGACAAAGATATTCTTGAAATATTTGACCTTGCTGAAGAGGTTAAAGTTTCCAAATCAGGTTTAAAGAAAGTTTTAGGACGTAAGTTAGCCGCTCGTGTATTGAATACTTGGCACGAAGATTTCGTAGATGAGGATACAGGAGAAGTAGTATCTATCGAGCGTAACGAAATAGTATTGGATCGTGACACTATTATCGATAAGGATAACATCGAGGAAATCCTTGATGCAGGTGTTAAGACCGTACTTTTACACAAAGAAAATGCACAGCAAGGAGATTATGCCATTATTCATAATACCCTTCAAAAAGACCCTACAAACTCTGAAAAAGAAGCTGTAGAACATATCTATCGTCAATTACGTAATGCCGAACCGCCAGATGAGGAAACTGCAAGAGGTATTATTGAAAAATTGTTCTTTAGTGACCAACGTTACTCTTTAGGTGAAGTTGGACGTTATAGAATGAATAAAAAATTAGGTTTGGATATTGGAATGGACAAGCAAGTGCTTACCAAAGAAGATATCATTACCATTATTAAATATTTAATCGAGCTTATCAACTCTAAAGCAGAGATTGATGATATCGATCACTTGTCTAACCGTCGTGTGCGTACGGTAGGAGAGCAGTTGTCAGCCCAATTTGGTGTTGGTTTGGCGCGTATGGCTCGTACTATCCGTGAGCGTATGAACGTTAGGGACAATGAGGTATTTACCCCTATCGATTTGATCAACGCGAAGACTTTATCTTCTGTAATCAACTCGTTCTTTGGTACAAACCAGTTGTCTCAATTTATGGACCAAACCAACCCATTGGCAGAGATCACGCATAAGCGTCGTCTTTCGGCATTAGGGCCAGGTGGTCTTTCTAGAGAGCGTGCCGGATTCGAGGTTCGTGACGTTCACTACACGCATTATGGACGTCTTTGTCCTATTGAAACTCCTGAAGGACCAAACATTGGTTTGATTTCTTCATTGTCAGTTTACGCCAAAGTAAACTCTATGGGATTCATCGAAACTCCTTACCGCGAGGTTAAGGAAGGTTTGGTGGACATCAAAGGAGAGCCTATCTATTTAAGTGCAGAGGAAGAAGAAGAGAAATTGATTGCTCAGGCAACTGTTAAGGTGGATGACGAAGGAAAGATTTTACATGATAAGGTAATTGCCAGAATGGAAGGTGATTTCCCTGTAATTGAACCGGAAAATGTGCACTATACGGACGTAGCGCCTAACCAAATCGCCTCTATTTCTGCATCTTTAATTCCGTTCTTGGAGCATGATGATGCGAACCGTGCCTTGATGGGATCTAACATGATGCGTCAAGCGGTACCATTATTACGTCCTCAAGCACCTATTGTTGGAACCGGATTAGAGCGTCAAGTAGCTTCAGATTCTAGGGTATTGATCAATGCAGAAGGAGCTGGTACAGTTGAGTATGTTGATGCCAATGAAATCGTAATCAGATACGAGCGTACTGATGAAGAAGCTATGGTAAGTTTTGATAGCGATACAAAAACTTATCCATTGATTAAATTTAGAAAAACTAACCAAGGTACATCTATCAACCTTAAACCGATTGTAACTAAAGGGGACAAGGTGAAGAAAGGACAAGTACTTTGTGAAGGATATGCAACAGAAAATGGAGAGCTTGCATTAGGTAGAAATATGAAAGTGGCCTTCATGCCATGGAAAGGGTACAACTTCGAGGATGCGATTGTGATTTCTGAGAAGGTAGTACGCGACGATATTTTTACATCTATCCACATCGATGAGTATTCGTTGGAAGTTAGAGATACCAAATTGGGTAATGAAGAGTTAACCAATGATATCCCTAACGTATCGGAAGAGGCTACTAAAGACCTTGACGAAAACGGTATGATTCGTATTGGTGCAGAAATCAAGCCAGGGGATATTCTTATTGGTAAGATTACACCAAAAGGAGAAAGCGATCCTACTCCAGAAGAGAAATTATTGAGAGCAATCTTTGGTGACAAAGCTGGAGATGTTAAAGACGCTTCTTTGAAAGCTTCACCATCTTTACATGGTGTTGTTATCGACAAGAAGTTGTTCTCTAGAGCTATAAAAGACAAACGTAAGAGAGCTAAGGACAAGGAGGATATCGATGCACTAGAAAGCGTTTACTACAGAAAGTTCGATGAACTTAAAGATGTATTAGTTGAAAAATTATTCAACATTGTAAACGGAAAAACTGCACAAGGTATCTTTAATGATCTTGGTGAAGAAATTATTCCTAAAGGGAAAAAGTATACACTTAAGATGTTAAATGCCGTAGATGACTATACGCACTTAACTTCAGGAACATGGACTACAGATGATCACTTAAATGAACTTGTAGCAGATTTGATCCACAATTACAAAATCAAGGAAAATGATTTACAAGGATCTTTACGTCGCGAGAAATTTACAATCTCTGTTGGAGATGAGTTACCATCTGGTATCATAAAACTAGCTAAGGTTTATGTTGCTAAAAAACGTAAACTTAAAGTAGGTGATAAAATGGCGGGACGTCACGGTAACAAAGGTATTGTTGCACGTATCGTTCGTCAGGAAGATATGCCATTCTTGGAAGACGGAACTCCAGTTGATATCGTGTTGAACCCACTAGGGGTACCATCACGTATGAACATCGGGCAGATTTATGAAACGGTTCTTGGATGGGCTGGACAAAAATTAGGTCGCACTTATGCAACCCCTATTTTTGACGGTGCAACTCTAGACCAGATCAATGAACTTACCGATGAGGCAGGAATCCCAAGATTTGGACACACTTACTTATATGATGGTGGAACAGGAGATCGTTTTGACCAACCTGCAACTGTAGGGGTTATCTACATGATCAAACTAGGCCACATGATCGACGATAAGATGCACGCACGTTCTATCGGGCCATACTCATTGATTACGCAACAGCCACTTGGAGGTAAGGCTCAGTTTGGAGGTCAGCGTTTCGGAGAGATGGAGGTATGGGCACTTGAGGCTTATGGAGCATCAAGCACACTTCGTGAAATCTTAACAGTAAAATCTGATGACGTTATAGGTAGAGCTAAAACTTACGAGGCAATCGTAAAAGGAGAGCCGATGCCAGAACCAGGACTACCTGAATCTTTCAACGTATTAATGCACGAATTGAAAGGATTAGGTTTAGATATTAGATTAGAAGAATAAAAAAGTTTTCAGTCTTCCGGTAGGTGAGTATCACCTACCGGAAACTGATAAAGACTACAAAGTATTATGGCTAGAAAACAAGATAAGAATACAGTACAGAGATTTAATAAAATCTCGATTGGTTTAGCATCGCCAGAGTCTATATTGGCGGCATCTCGTGGTGAGGTTCTGAAACCTGAAACTATTAATTATCGAACTCATAAACCAGAAAGAGATGGTTTATTCTGTGAGCGTATTTTTGGTCCCGTTAAGGATTTTGAATGTGCTTGTGGTAAATATAAAAGAATCCGTTACAAAGGAATTGTTTGTGATAGATGTGGTGTTGAAGTAACAGAAAAGAAAGTACGTAGAGATAGAGTAGGACACATTAACCTTGTTGTGCCAGTAGCACATATTTGGTATTTCCGTTCTCTTCCAAATAAAATTGGTTACCTATTAGGATTGCCATCCAAGAAATTGGACATGATCATCTACTACGAGCGTTATGTGGTAATTCAACCAGGTAATGCAAAAGGTGTAGAAGGTGACCCATTACAAAAATTAGATTTCTTGACAGAAGAGGAATACTTGACCATTTTGGAATCCCTTCCACAAGAAAACCAATATTTGGACGATACAGATCCTAACAAATTCATCGCTAAAATGGGAGCCGAGTGTTTGATCGAGCTTTTAGCGAGAATTGATTTGGATGAATTGTCTTATGACTTACGTCACAAAGCCAACAACGAAACTTCTAAACAACGTAAAACCGAAGCGTTAAAACGTTTACAGGTTGTGGAGGCGTTTAGAGATTCTAATGCTAACCGTGAAAACAGACCAGAGTGGATGATCATGAAGGCTATTCCTGTCATTCCACCAGAATTACGTCCATTGGTGCCACTTGATGGAGGTCGTTTTGCAACGTCAGATTTGAATGATTTGTACCGTCGTGTAATTATCCGTAACAACCGTTTGAAGAGATTGGTAGAAATCAAGGCTCCAGAAGTAATCTTACGTAATGAAAAACGTATGTTACAAGAGTCTGTAGATTCATTGTTCGATAACACACGTAAGTCGTCTGCTGTGAAAACAGATTCTAACAGACCACTTAAGTCATTGTCTGATTCCTTAAAAGGTAAGCAAGGACGTTTCCGTCAAAACTTACTTGGTAAGCGTGTTGATTACTCTGCACGTTCTGTAATTGTTGTTGGACCAGAATTGAAATTATTCGAATGTGGATTGCCAAAGAACATGGCAGCAGAATTGTACAAGCCTTTTATCATTAGAAAATTGATTGAAAGAGGAATTGTTAAGACTGTAAAATCTGCTAAGAAAATTATAGATAGAAAAGAGCCAGTTGTGTGGGACATCTTGGAAAACGTATTAAAAGGACATCCAGTGCTTTTGAACCGTGCTCCTACGCTTCACAGACTTGGTATCCAAGCTTTCCAGCCTAAGTTGATCGAAGGTAAAGCTATCCAGTTACACCCATTGGTATGTACGGCGTTTAACGCGGATTTCGATGGTGACCAGATGGCGGTACACTTACCATTAGGACCAGAGGCTATTTTGGAAGCGCAATTGTTGATGTTGGCATCACACAATATCTTGAACCCAGCCAACGGATCTCCGGTAACCGTACCTTCTCAGGATATGGTACTTGGTCTGTATTACATGACCAAGGAGCGTTTAACTACCGAAGATGTAACTGTTAAAGGTGAAGGATTGACATTCTACTCTCCAGACGAGGTAACTATTGCTTACAATGAGAAAAGAGTAGACTTGAATGCCCGTATCAAGGTAAGAACAAAAGACTTTAATGAGGCAGGTGAATTGACCACCCAAATCATTCAAACTACTGTTGGACGTGTACTTTTCAACGAAAAAGTACCAGCAGCAGCAGGATATATTAACCAAGTTTTGACTAAGAAATCGCTTAGAGATATTATTGGTAACATTCTTAAAGTTACTAGTGTACCTGAAACAGCTGCTTTCTTGGACGACATCAAAGGTTTAGGATATAGGTTCGCATTCCAAGGTGGATTGTCTTTCAGTTTAGGTGATATTATTATCCCTGCTGAAAAACACAGCATGATCGATAAAGCCAATACTTTGGTAGATGGTATCATGGCCAACTATAACATGGGACTTATTACCAACAACGAACGTTACAACCAGGTAATTGATATTTGGACTTCTACGAATGCTGAATTGACAGAGTTGTCTATGAAGCGTATCCGTGAGGACCAACAAGGATTTAACTCTGTGTACATGATGCTTGATTCTGGAGCTCGTGGATCGAAAGAGCAGATTCGTCAGTTGACCGGTATGCGTGGTTTGATGGCAAAACCTAAGAAATCTAATGCTGGAGGTGGTGAAATTATTGAAAACCCAATTCTTTCTAACTTTAAGGAAGGACTTTCAATTTTGGAATACTTTATCTCTACGCACGGTGCTCGTAAAGGTCTTGCGGATACCGCTCTTAAAACGGCCGATGCGGGTTACTTGACTCGTCGTTTGGTAGACGTTTCTCAAGATGTTATCATTTACAGTGAAGATTGTGGTACATTAAGAGGTATTGAAGTAGCGGCCTTGAAGAAAAATGAAGAGGTTGTTGAGAAACTTGAAGATAGAATTGTAGGTCGTACTTCATTGAACGATGTTTATGATCCTATTACTGAAGAATTATTGGTAAAAGCAGGAGAACATATCGATGAGCCTATTGCTAGAGCAATCGAGAACTCTGCACTTGAAACTATAGAAGTACGTTCACCATTAAGTTGTGAAGCTAAACAAGGAATTTGTGCTAAGTGTTACGGTAGAAACCTTGCTACTGGTAAAATTGTACAAAGAGGTGAAGCCGTTGGTGTTGTAGCAGCGCAATCTATTGGAGAGCCTGGTACACAGTTAACATTGCGTACCTTCCACGTAGGGGGTATTGCAGGTAACATCTCTGAGGAGAACAAGTTAATCGTAAAGTACGACGGTATTGCAGAAATCGAAGATTTAAAAACTGTTAAGACCGTTGATAATGAAGGTAAGGAAGTAGATGTTGTTATTTCCAGAACTTCAGAAATGAAACTTGTAGATGCCAAAACAGGTATCACTTTAAGTACAAACAATATTCCTTACGGATCGTTTGTATATGTAAACAGTGGAGATGCTGTTAAGAAAGGTGATGTAATCTGTTCTTGGGACCCTTACAACGGTGTAATTATTTCAGAATTTGCCGGTAAGGTGCGTTATGAAAACATCGAGCAAGGTATGACGTATCAAGTTGAGATCGATGAGCAAACTGGATTCCAAGAAAAAGTAATTTCTGAATCTAGAAACAAGAAGTTGATTCCAACACTTCATATTGAAGATTCAAAAGGTGAAACTATCCGTTCATACAACTTGCCGGTAGGTGCTCACTTGATGATTGATAATGGAGAGAAGATTAGTGTAGGTAAGATTTTGGTTAAGATTCCTCGTAAATCTGCTAAGGCAGGGGATATTACTGGAGGTCTTCCACGTGTAACCGAGTTGTTCGAAGCTCGTAACCCATCTAACCCAGCTGTAGTAACTGAGATTGATGGTGTGGTATCCTTCGGTAAGATTAAGAGAGGTAACCGTGAAATCATTATCGAGTCTAAACTTGGAGAGGTTAAGAAATACTTAGTGAAGTTATCTAACCAAATCCTTGTTCAGGAGAACGATTACGTTAAAGCTGGTATGCCATTGTCTGACGGATCGATCACGCCTACAGATATATTGAACATTAAAGGACCATCTGCAGTACAACAATACTTGGTGAACGAAGTTCAGGAAGTATACCGTCTACAAGGGGTGAAAATCAACGATAAGCACTTTGAGGTTGTTGTAAGACAAATGATGCGTAAAGTTCAGATTATTGATTCTGGAGATACTATCTTCCTAGAAAACCAATTGGTTCACAAATCTGACTTTATTGAAGAAAACGACAAGATCTTCGGAATGAAAGTAGTAGAGGACGCAGGAGATTCTGCGAAATTGAAGGCAGGTCAAATCGTTACCCTTCGTCAGTTAAGAGATGAAAACTCTATCTTGAGAAGAGAGGATAAAGCATTAGTATCGGCTAGAGATGCTAGTCCAGCTACAGCTACTCCAATCCTACAAGGTATTACGAGAGCCTCTCTACAGACTAAGTCATTTATCTCTGCGGCATCGTTCCAGGAAACTACAAAAGTTCTTAACGAAGCAGCAGTAAGTGCAAAAATTGATGCTCTTGAAGGCTTGAAAGAAAACGTAATTGTTGGACATAGAATTCCAGCCGGTACAGGTGTTAGACGATACGATAGCATTATCGTAGGATCTAAAGAGGAGTTCAATGAAATGATGAAAGCCAAAGAAGAAATGAATTATAACTAAAAAGAATTCCCGCGTAAGCGGGATTCTTTTTTTACATTAATTTGAATAACATAACATATGGCAGACGAAGAAAAGAAAAAGAAACAAGGACAAATCAATATTGAATTGGATGAAAAAATTGCTGAAGGAACTTATTCCAACTTGGCAATCATTAACCATTCAGTTTCAGAATTTGTTGTTGATTTTGTTAGTATAATGCCTGGAACTCCAAAAAGTAAGGTGAAGTCTAGAATTATTTTGACTCCACAGCACGCCAAAAGACTATTAAAGGCATTGGGGGATAATGTTCATAGATTTGAGCAAGCTCATGGTGAGATAAAAGATTATGAGCAACCACCAATTCCATTAAATTTTGGACCAACGGGACAAGCATAAAAAAAAAGCCTTTGATGATTATCAAAGGCTTTTTTTATGGTATTGAATTGAAAGTTTTTTAAGCAAACTCTGCAACTTTTGCTTTATAGCTTAAGGCCCCAGAAGGACACTTTTCAATTTGTTTAATGATTTTTTCACTTGGAGCTCCGTCTAAATCAACCCAAGGAATAACAGAATGCCTGAAGACACTAGAAAGTTCTTTGGCACATCGTTCTGAGTTGATACATTGGCAAGGATCGAAAGATACAGTAATGTCTCCATTACTGAATTGGTTAGCTTGGATTTTCATAAGTAGACGATTTTGGGGTTATCTTCACAGGTTGAAATTATCAAAATGCCGAATCTTTCAACAATATTTTCGATAAGCGACAACAAATAAGTGCTAAACCCTTTCGTTTGTATTTAATTTCTTACTAAAACGATTGAAATATTAATTTATTACTTGAATTCTGAAGTAAAGTGGAACTTAATTGACGGGTACTTTTGCTGTGTCATTTGCAATGAAAATGCGGAATCAGCCAAAAATACAAGTTGTCCTTGCTTGTCTTTAGCCAAATAGCGTTGCTTCACACGCAAAAATTCTTTGTACTCTTCATTTTTGACATCTTCAGGATCTACCCAACAAGCCTTAAAAACATTTAGGTTTTCGTAGGTACATTTGGCTCCATATTCGTGCTCTAATCTGTACTGGATTACTTCATATTGAAGGGCTCCAACAGTACCGATTACTTTACGTCCATTGAGTTCCAGTGTAAATAACTGAGCAACCCCTTCGTCCATCAATTGGTCAATTCCTTTGAACAATTGTTTCGACTTTAATGGGTCGGCATTATTGATGTATCTAAAGTGTTCCGGAGAGAAACTTGGAATTCCTTTGTAATTGATGGTTTCACCTTCGGTAAGCGTATCTCCAATTTTAAAGTTACCTGTATCATGAAGTCCAACAATATCACCAGGGTAGGAGATATCTACGATTTCCTTTTTCTCTGCAAAAAAGGCATTTGGACTAGAGAATTTCAGTTTCTTGTTATTTCTAACGTGAAGATAGGGCGCATTACGTTTAAATTCTCCGGATACAATTTTAATGAATGCCAAACGGTCACGGTGGTTGGGGTCCATATTGGCATGGATTTTAAATACAAAACCGGTAAATTTTGATTCATCGGGATTTACCAAACGCTCTTCACTTTGTTTTGGTCTAGGGGAAGGTGCAATATCTACAAAGCAATCCAACAATTCCCTAACTCCAAAATTGTTCAAGGCAGAACCAAAGAATACAGGTTGTTGTTGACCACTTAAATAATCCTCCTTACTGAATTCGGGATAGATACCCTGTACCAATTCTATTTCTTCTCTAAGGGTATCGGCTGCTTTATCACCTACCAATTTGTTCAGTTCTGGTGATTCCAAATCAGAAATCTCAATAGTTTCCTCAATATTCTTTCTACTATCGCCGCTAAATAGGTTGATGTTCTTTTCCCAAATGTTGTAGATACCTTTAAAGTCATACCCCATACCAATTGGGAAACTCAATGGTACTACACTTAAGCCTAATTTTTGTTCGATTTCATCCAAAAGATCGAAGGCATCTTTTCCTTCCCGGTCCAATTTATTGATAAACACAATCATTGGAATGTTTCGCATTCTACAAACCTCTACCAGTTTTTCGGTTTGCTCCTCAACCCCTTTGGCTACATCAACTACAACAATAACACTATCAACAGCGGTCAAGGTTCTAAAAGTGTCTTCGGCAAAGTCCTTGTGACCTGGTGTATCCAAGATATTCACTTTTATACCATTGTACTCAAAAGCAAGTACCGAAGTAGCTACAGAAATCCCTCTTTGGCGTTCAATTTCCATAAAGTCACTCGTAGCTCCTTTTTTTATTTTGTTGCTTTTTACGGCACCGGCCTCTTGAATGGCCCCACCAAAAAGCAAGAGTTTTTCTGTTAAAGTAGTCTTTCCGGCATCAGGGTGAGAAATGATACCAAACGTACGTCTTCTTTTGATTTCGTCTTTAAAATTCATGCGCTTAAATTGGACGGCAAATATACGTCTTCTTCAGGCATGTTACAATTAAGGATTCCACTTTTTAAGAGCTTCATTTGCAGAGGATATAGTATAAACGTTATTTTTTGATGACTTATGTATATTTAACTTTAACCAATTTCACTTAAAAGTAATCATCCTTGTTTTTATGATTTTTCACGCAAACAATTAGGCTAAGGATTATGTTCATTTGAAATTTGATTGGTATTTTTACGGTATGATTGAAGAACAAGTCATTTTAGTTAATGAAAACGATGAGCAAATTGGTACGATGGCCAAGATGGAAGCTCATGAAAAAGCATTGTTGCACAGGGCATTTTCTGTGTTTGTGTTCAATGATAAAAATGAATTGATGGTGCAGCAGCGTGCACTTCATAAATATCATTCACCAGGGTTGTGGACCAATACCTGCTGCAGTCACCAACGTGTTGGGGAAACCAATATTCAAGCGGGGAAAAGACGATTGCAGGAGGAAATGGGCTTTGTAACTGATTTGAAAGATACCATTTCCTTCATTTATAAAGCACCTTTTGACAATGGGCTTACGGAGCATGAATTTGACCATATTTTGGTGGGACATTACAATGAAGAACCTGAAATAAACCCAGACGAAGTAGCTGCTTGGAAATGGATGGGATTGGAAGAAGTAAAGACCGATATGGTCACACACCCAGAAGTGTATACAGCATGGTTTAAGATTATTTTTGAAAAATTCTACCAACATATAAATATTTCAAAATGATAGTCACTGTAAGTAGGAGGGCCCATTTTAATGCGGCACATCGGCTTTATCGGAAAGATTGGTCGGACGAGCAAAACTTAGAGGTATTTGGAAAATGCAGTAACCCCAATTACCATGGTCACAACTACGAATTATCAGTGAGCGTCACGGGACGGATTGATAAAGAAACAGGCTATGTTATGGACCTTAGAGTCTTAAAGAATATCATTAGGGAAGAAGTGGAGGAACCTTTTGATCATAAAAACTTGAATTTGGAGGTCGAAGAATTTAAGGACCTAAATCCCACTGCTGAAAATATTGTGGTGGTAATCTATAACAAACTCAAGGCCCGATTGGATTCCAAACTCGATTTGGAAGTCACCTTATATGAAACCCAACGAAATTATGTAACCTACTCAGGACTGTAACGCATGAACGAATTATTATACCCCATAAAATTTGACCCCATTTTGAAAGATAAAATTTGGGGAGGTGAAAAACTTAAAAAAGTACTACATAAAAAAGGAACTTCAAAAAATGTAGGTGAGAGCTGGGAAATTAGTGATGTGGAAGGGGACACTTCAGTAGTGGCTAATGGAGCCTTAAAAGGTAAAACCTTAAAGCAATTATTACATACTTATAAGGATAAGCTTATTGGGCTAAATAACTATAAAATTTTTGGTGATAAATTCCCGTTGCTTATCAAATTCATTGATGCCAGGGAAGATTTGTCCATCCAATTGCACCCCAATGATGAATTGGCATTAAAGCGCCATAATTCATTCGGTAAAACCGAAATGTGGTATGTCATGCAGGCAGATCAAGGCGCTAATCTTATTGTTGGTTTCAACCAAAAGATAACCCCAGAGATGTACTTAAAGCATCTAGAAAAAAAGACCTTGACCAAAATATTGAACTTCGATAGAGTAGGCACAGGAGATACTTATTTTATTGAAGTAGGACGTTTACATGCCATTGGGGCAGGGGTGCTTTTGGCAGAAATACAACAAACCAGCGATGTTACTTATCGGGTTTATGATTGGGATAGGGTAGACAGCAATGGTAACGGAAGGGAGTTGCACAACGATTTGGCAATTGATGCGATAGATTTTGATATGCCAGACAACTTTAGGGTAGAGTATCCTACTGATGCAAACAAATCTAATGAAATGGTAAGCTGCCCATATTTTACTACTAATTATTTAAAAGTAGGTTCTAAATTGCAAAAGAAGAACACTCACGATTCTTTTATTATTTATATGTGTGTGGAAGGAAAAGCTACCATAGAAACTGAAGGGGCTAAGGAAACCTTGGTGAAAGGTGAAACCGTATTGATGCCATATGCTATTGATACGTTTACTATAGATGCCAAGGATGCCACACTTCTGGAAGTTTACGTTTAAAACTGCAAAGCTTTTACAAAGCTTTGTATTTAGAGGAAGGACCTCACTTTATTTCAATTAATTACTTACTTTTGTAGCAAATTAAAATTACAAATTATGGCAAATGTTAGAAACCTAAAAAAGGACATTAACTACGTTTTAGGCGATATTATTGAGGCTGTGTATGTATGGGAATATAACAATACAGACAAGGACACAAAGAAGAGCGAAGCGATTATTGACGAAGCAATTGAAAAATTTGATGCTTTAATTGCAAAGGTGAATGACAAGAATGTAGAAGACAAAAAAGCTCATTTTAAGTCTATTAACCAAGAGCTGGAAGAAAGCGCAGAAACACTGATTGAAAAAATTAACGCTTTAGGATAATTTCTTTTAAAAAAATGTTTGCAAATATAGTTTTCAGGATTATATTTGCACTCGCTTTGCCGATATAGCTCAGCTGGCTAGAGCAGCTGATTTGTAATCAGCAGGTCGTGGGTTCGAGTCCCTCTATCGGCTCTAAAAAGCCTCTCAGTTTTGAGAGGCTTTTTTTATGCTTTTTTGTTAATTATCCTTTTTGCGCTTCAGCCATGAAAAAATCCCTTTTTTCTTTTTCTTCTTAAATTCTCTTTGGTCCTTTTTGTTGCCAAGTAAACGTTGTAAAAAGTTGTCTTCTTGGATAGGCGGACAATCTAAACTCGCCAAGACCTCAAAGGAAGGAGATTCAAAGCGAGCTCTGGTATAACGGTTGAACCTGGAATCTTGGTTAAGCAGTTTTAAGTAATTGGCAAAAATGGGTAATGCCGAATTGGCGCCTTGACCCATTCGGGTACTTTGAAACCCAATTTGCTGGTTGTCGTTACCAACCCAGGTAATGGTGACCAAGTTTGGCATTAGGCCAACAAACCAACCGTCTTTATTATCTTGGGTGGTTCCCGTTTTTCCTGCTAAATCATTTCTGAATTTATAAGAAGTACGCAAGCGTTGTGCTGTACCTTCGTTAACCGTAGCTTTCATGAATTCCAACATGACTTGTCTAGTATTATCGCTAAAGGCCTTTTCTGCAGTTTTTGGACTTTTATAGAGGTCTTCGTAACTGGCAATGACATTACCATTCTTATCTTCAATTTTAGTGATAAATATGGGCGTTGACGGTAGGCTATTGTTGACATAACTGGAATAGGCTTTGGCAAGTTCCAATAATCTAAGATTTGAAGAACCCAAGGCAATGGAAGGCACATTTTCAATTTCGGAAGCCATTCCCATTTTGTGCGCCATGGATATCACATGATCGATTCCCGTTTCGTACAATACTTTTACGGCAATTGTATTGACTGAATTACTTAAGGCCTTTTGAAGAGAATAGTTAAGGTTTTCGTCCTCTTCTTTTGAAGCGTTTGTAGGCGTCCAATTGTCCACATCGGTATAGGTAATGGCTTTTAAAGGGAAATAAGTACATGGAACCATGCCATTTTCCAGTGCGGCCGTATAGACAATTGGTTTAAAAGTAGAACCTACCTGGCGTTTACTTTGGGCCACGTGGTCGTACTTGAAAAAACTATAATCGATTCCTCCCACATAAGCCTTGATAGCTCCTGTTTTTGCTTCTACAGAAACCATTCCTGCGTTTAGAAATTTGGAGAAGTATTCTAAACTATCCAATGTGGATAGAGAGGCAATACTGTTGTCATCCCATGAAAAAAGTTCCGTGGATTTTTTCTTGTTTAAAGAGTCTTGAATAGCTTTTTCATCCAAACCTAAATTTTTCAAGCGCTTGTAAGTTGGTAACCTTTTTTTGGCAGCAAGAAAAGCAGGTTTATTCTTTAACCAAGGAGCATTGTTCCCATAAGCTTTTTCAAATTGCTTTTGAAGATTTTTCATATGCTCTTTCATCGCTCTTTCGGCATATTGTTGCATGGTATTGTCCAAAGTAGTATACACCTTTAGACCGTCATGGAAAATATTATAGGGCTCTCCATTGGAGTTTCTAAACTGTTTTTGTTTTAAAATGAAGTCCAACTGTTTTTTTACTTCAGCTCTAAAATAGGGAGCTAAACCTTGATTTGGGGCATAGTATTGATAGTCTAGGGTAATGGGAGTTTCAACAATATTGTCAACGCTAGATTGTGGAAGATAGTAGTATTTTACCATTTGGTTGAGCACAACATTCCTTCTTTCCATCGAATTTTCAGGGAATAACCTTGGGTTGTAGCTGTTATTTGCTTTTAAAGAACCTATAAGTGTAGCAGTTTCCAAAAGGTTTAAATCCTTGGCATGTTTATTAAAGAATTTTTGGGAGGCACTTTCAATACCATAAGTATTGTCCGGAAAGGGAACAGTGTTAAGGTACAGTGTCAGGATTTCTTCTTTGGAATATAGATCCTCAATTCTTTTGGCCACGATACTTTCCCTTATTTTATTGACCACAATACTTATGGCGCCATAATCTTGTCTCCCAAACAAATTTTTAGCCAATTGTAAGGTGATAGTACTACCGCCTCCCGAAGATTTATCGGCCATGAGAATAGTTTTGAAAAAGACTCTTAAAAGACTTTTGTTGTCAATACCATGATGCTCGTAAAACCTTGAATCCTCTGTAGCGATGAGAGCATCGATAAGGTGTTGCGGAAATTCGGCAAACGGAATGGATTGCCTGTCGTACACATATAGCTTGCCAAGAAGTTTGTTGTTGCTGTCAAGTAACTGAGTTGCTTGGCTTTGTTTGAGACTAGAGAGTTTATTTTTGCTTGGGATTTCTCCCCAAGCACCAAAGTAAATACTGTAATAAAAGCAAATTAAAAGAGCTGTTAGAAGTAGTAGACCATAACCAATTCGTTTTCCCCATTTTCGTAAGCGTTCCTTGTTCAAAATCATAAAATTAACTTCTCTACAAGGTAACGAAATTATTACAGAAGTATTATTTCATTACTGTAAATAAAAAAGCCAGCAATATGCTGGCTTTTTTAATGATGTTTCAAAATATTATTGAGCGTCTTCTGCATCTGTAGCAACAGTTGTGGAATCTGCTTTTCTAACTTCAATTTCAGCTTTTAATTTTTTACCATAAAGAGATGCTTTGATGTTATCATTTAGAGCATCGTAAATGGTTTCTAAATATTTAACCGATGTATTTGGGATTTCCGTTAGGGCCAAATATGGTGACACTTCACTGTCTTTATGGTTTACAGCAAAGTTGATGGTATATAAATATTTACGTTTTATAAGGGTGTTGTATTGCGTTTCGAAATCAAAGCTGGTAGAATCATTGCTTTTTTCCGATTCGAAATGTTCTTTGATCAAATCCAAATTCTTGTTATTGAACTTAGACATCATCAATAGGTATTCTTCCAAAACCTCCTGTTGTTTTGATCCCTTGATAGAGGCATCAAAATTAAAGTTCTTTAGGGTTGTGTTGATTTCAGTAATGCCCTTGTCCGCAAAAAATGAAATGTAACGATCGTCATTGTCATTTTTGTTCAGTTTTATATACAAAACTTGAGGTTCGTTTAAGCTGCTGTGCAATTGAAATTCGGGATTGCCATTCACGACAACCGAATCTACAACAACAAAAGTTGAATCCTGCTGCTGCTCAAGGTAAACGGTTCCTTTTTTTAAACCGTCAACACGAACTTTAACTGTTAAATCGTGAGAATCCGTTCCACAGGAAATTGCCAAAAAGGCAAGGGCTACTATTAATGCGTTCTTCATTTTAAAAAATTATTGGATGGCAAATATCTTATAAAAAAAAATTAAAAACTAACCGGCCGAAGCGATTCTCATCAACTCGGCACATAGGAGGGCTCCATAGGTTCCCACCACATAACCAAATACTGCTAAAAGGGCACCAACCGTTGCAAGGGAAGGGTGGAAAGCAGCTGCCACAACAGGCGCCGATGCGGCACCTCCAACATTCGCTTGGCTTCCAACAGCCATGAAAAAGTAAGGAGCTCTAATAAGTTTGGCGACCAAAATGAGAAGGCCAGCATGGATGGTCATCCAAACCAAACCAATTAAAATTAATCCTGGATTTTCAAAAATTTTACCAAGGTCCATTTTCATTCCAATTGTAGCTACCAAAACATAAATAAAAACACTCCCTATTTTGCTGGCACCAGCACCTTCGTAATTCTTAGCTTTGGTAAATGACAATAAAATACCAATTAATGTAGCTATGGAAATCAACCAGAAAAATTGACTTCCAAAAGAGGAAAGGGCACTTTTTGGGTTGCTTACAGCTTCAAAATTGTCAGATAAAAACGTCGAAATTTTATCCGCAGAAAAATGAGCAATTCCAACTGATGTAAAGGCAAACATCAAAATAACGATAAGGTCCGTGAGTGTTGGGTTTTTGGTAATCTTTTCACTGAAATTCTGAACTTTTTCCTGTAGTTTGTCAATGGCACTGTTGTCCGCTTTTAGCCAATTGTCAATTTTGTTCCGCTTTCCAATTCCCAATAACAGGACTGCCATCCAAATATTGGCCACAACTATATCTACCAATACCATCCCCCCGTAAAGTTCTTGGTTGAATTCATAGATTTCCAACATAGCTGCCTGGTTAGCGCCACCCC
Source organism: Mangrovimonas sp. sgz306409 (assembly GCF_059735265.1). Lineage (NCBI taxonomy): Bacteria > Pseudomonadati > Bacteroidota > Flavobacteriia > Flavobacteriales > Flavobacteriaceae > Mangrovimonas > Mangrovimonas sp. sgz306409. The sequence continues at coordinate 113,744 of NZ_JCAPEU010000009.1, read as the reverse complement.
CAATCCAACTTCCGGCCAAAGTGGCTAAACCTCTCCATACCGCATCGTGGCCAACGCCACCAACTGTTTCGGGAGAGAAGGTAGAAATAATTAAAATAGCAATTGGACCACCAATTACAATACCAATGGTACCCGTAAAGAACATCACCAAAGCTTTCCAACCTAAATTGAAAACGGCTTTAAGGTCAATGCTAATGGTCAATAAAACTAAGGATGCTGGCAGTAAATAGCGACTAGCCACAAAATAGGTTTTGGAAACGTCGGCAGAGATTAATCCAAAAGAATTGAAGACTGCAGGAATAATATAACACATCAATAAGCCTGGAACATATTTATAGAATACTGGCCAGAATCCCTTTTTTTGCGATTCGGTGTAGAACACAAATCCTAGTGCCAACATTAGTAATCCCAATACAATGGCGTCATTTTTAAACAATACAAATTTATTGACGGTGCTATTTTCTATTTTGGAAGCCACTTGAACAACGGTGCCTGCATGGTCAAATTGAGCTTTGTCTATAGTAAGTAGCTGCGCGTCTTTAAAACGTTCTTGAGTGTGCGCTTTTATGTTGAATAAAGCTTGTTTTTTTGCTATAGCGACTGGAGCATTTCCTGAATATTTTATGGTATAGCTTCCATTGTTTTTAGAAAAACTTAAGGAACCTTGGGATAGTTTTTTGTTCAGAATAACTTGCTCCAGTTTTAGGGCTGAATCCGTAGGCGAGATGGTTAAAGAGAAATTACTGAAGTTAATAGAGTCTACTGCAACAGGTATTTCAAAATCTTCGGAATAAGCGCTTTCGGGTTTGCCAACATAAACGGTTTGTGCATGGCTGTTTTGGATTGAAAAAAACATTGATAAACAGCTAATGACGCAATAAAAAAAATATCTCATGGGTAAGTGAATTGAGCTGCAAAAGTGACAAAATTATTCCACAAAAAAAAGCGACCTCTATGTGTCGCTTTCTTCATTTGAATCTGTTTTCTTTTTTGGTGCTCTATTGTGGTTTTTAAGACTTTGCATCAGCATCCATTCAATTTGGCCATTGGTGCTCCTGAACTCATCCGAAGCCCATTTTTCAATGGCTTTGAGCATCTCTTCATTAATCCGTAATGCAAAAGCTTTCTTTTTAGACATAATTTTCTTCTATAAATTCTGGTTTGTAGGTTTCCGATTTAAACTTCTTCAATGTATCATAAAATTCATTGGCCTTGGAGGTACTTATAAGAAGTGGTTTTTTGGCATCGTACATGATCCTCATTACTTTGTCTGTTCCTAATGTTGTTATGGTATCTTCTTTGGAAAAGAGATTCCATTTGCCAACGGCATAACCATGGTTAAAACTGGAATAATTCTGAATTTGGAAATCTGTAATTTTTTCAAACGGGATCAATTTCCATTTGCTACAAAAAGGAGGGAATTTGTATAGGACACCTTCTTTTGACACCTTTGTATAGATAGCATTATTTCGAATAAAAAAAACTATTAATAAATTTAGAATTAGAACAAAACCTAGATTCAAAAGAGTTTCATTTAAATTGGTTTCTCCTTTCTTGTATTCATTAAAAAGGAAAAGAGAAACTACCATAAAATCTACCCCTAGCAGGATATAAATCCAATTTCCTATTTGTTGTTTTTCAAAAAACTCCTTTTCCATAAGAAGTGCTTTTAAGATGTTTTATCTAAATTTTTCACGCTCAAAAACTATGGTTGTCATGGATGCATTGATGTGTATCACCTTCCAGCCTTCACGAGCATGTTGGTTGAGGTGGTCCTCAAGTTTTTGGCTAGGATTTATAAGTCCTATGGATTTGGTGCTTACTTTGTATTCTTTCATATTAATGATTTAGGGTTCCTGTATTTAATACTGGAGAAGCATCTTTGTCGCCACAAAGAACAACCATGAGGTTGCTAACCATAGCGGCTTTGCGTTCTTCATCCAATTCTACAATTTCTTTTTTGTTGAGTTCTTCCAAGGCCATTTCCACCATGCTTACCGCTCCCTCCACAATTTTATGTCTGGCCGCAACAATGGCAGTAGCTTGTTGGCGTTTTAGCATGGCATTTGCAATTTCTTGAGCATAGGCTAGATAACCAATTCTTGCTTCCAAAACTTCTATACCGGCGATGGAAAGACGTTCGTCAATCTCTTTTTCAAGAGCATTACTAACTTCGTTTACACTGGAACGTAATGTAATGTCTTCGTCATGACCTTCGTCTGCAAAATTGTCATAAGGGTACATACTTGCCAGCTTTCTTACAGCGGCATCGGTTTGCACTCTTACAAAGTTCTCATAATTGTCTACATCAAAAGCGGCTTTGTAGGTGTCCTGTACACGCCAAACCAAAATGGTGCTAATCATTACTGGATTCCCCAATTTGTCATTTACCTTAAGACGTTCGCTATCAAAATTACTGGCTCTAAGTGATATTTTCTTTTTGGTATAAAAGGGATTCACCCAATAGAAACCATTCTTTTTTACAGAACCTTTGTATTCTCCAAACAGCAATAAAACTCTAGAGTTATTTGGTTGAACCATTATAAAACCTAAAGCAATTAGGATAGACAAAATTATGGCAAATACAAACCAAGGGGTTTGGAATATGGCGATAGCCGCAATACCTCCAAAAAATAGCGCAAGAAATAGAAACAGCATAAGATAGCCATTGGCAGGAACGATAATTTTTTCTTCTTTCATCTTTGATTGATTTATAGTGATATTAAAATGATATCATAAAGATATGTAAAAATTTAATCATGACAAAATTGTTTTTGGCATGACTATTGGAATTTATGCAATCGTAATAGTGATATTACATTTGGTTGGTTAATTAGTTGAAATGAAAAGCACCCTTTTGAAGGGTGCTTTTCTTCATTTATATAGGGTGATAATTTAATTATAAGGACAATGGCATTTGTTGCTCTTGAATAGGTTTGAGAAAAAGCCATCGAGATCATCTGGGTTGGTGCGGAAGATGTCTATAAAAACACTTAAGCGTAGCATATTGGGTTTATAGGATCTTAGATCTGCTAAGTTGACTCCGTAATCACTATAAACAATGTCCAGTAATTCTTCTTGTGTTTCTTTCATACCTTGCTCGTACCTTAGGTCTACTCCAAATCTACCAAAACGTACCATAACCCCAAAACTGAAGTTTACCGTGGTTGTATCCAAATCTGGACCTCCATCACTATAGGACGTTACTTGAACGCCATCAAGGGTGGTATCATTATAAAAATTGAATCCAGGTCCAAGATAAATAGACACAGGATCAAAAATTTCAAAACCAACCAAGATAGGTACTTCTATTCTTGAGGTTTTCCAATAGGCTGTCTTATCCGGAAAGTCATAACTGTTTTTGGAGGACAAATAAACTATTTCAGGTCTTAGAAAGAACTTGCCATATTCAACAGTAAAATAACCTCCAAATTGATAACCTAATTCCTTGTTTGGGGAGAATAATTCATCAGGGTGACCTGTTTGAAATGAACCTCCTCTAGAATTGATATCGCCTATAGTGTAGTAATTTAATCCCCCTTTGGCTCCTATGGCAAATTCCTGGGCTTTGGAGGAATATATTCCCAATAGGCAAGTGACAAGTAGTAAAATTGTTGCTCGCATGGTTAATTAGTGGGATTGGTAATCCTATTAAAACTAATTTAACACAACTATACGTACACAATTTAATCGATTAGCAACCTTATTTTTCGTTAATCTTAGTAAAATATTTGAAAATGAATCTTTTAACTTGAATGTGCCTAGGTTAATTTGATTTTATAAAAGCCGAAATACTTTCTACTAAATCTTGAGAAATAGGCAGAGAGGCATCATTGTAAGTTTTAAAATTTTCAAGTTCGTTGTCATCCACTTCTATGAATACATGATTCATTTTATCTATGATTTTCAATTGGGCATTTGGCGCTGCACTTTTCAATAGCTCCGCATCTGCCTCGGAAATTTGTAAATCATTGGTGCCATTTAGTATTAAGATAGGCATGTCGAGTTTTGCAATACTAGCTTGTGGATCATACTGCATCCAGTTAATCATAAATGGTTGAATGTCTATATTGAATATGGAGTTTAGGGCAGGAGAGTACTCCGTAGTAGTTTGGCCAGACTTTAAAATATCGATAACTCTGTTACTTTCTTCTGAAAATTGAGGTGCACTTTTGGCTATTTGCTCTTTCAAAACTACATCGATACCTTTACCTGGTCCTGCCAACGAAATAAACCCATTGGCATTGTCTTTGGCTGCCAACATGCCTATGAGGCTACCTTGGCTATGTCCTATGATGTATATCTTGGAAAAGGCCTTTTTCTTTTTGAAATATTGTAGTACATCCGAGGCATCAGTTACAAAGTCGTCAAACATGATTTCTTCGTCTAACTTTCCAGTTTGTAATAATTTCACCGAACGCTTGTCATATCTAAATGTAGCAATACCCTCTTTAGTTAAAGCTTCTGCCAATTTTTTTAGTGAATTGTTTTTGGCAAAATTTTGATTTCCATTTCTATCTGTTGGGCCAGATCCTGCAATTAAAATTGCCAATGGCGGCTTTTGAATGCCATTGGGTAATAATAAGGTGCCATCAATAATTTCATTTACAGAGATATTTTCAGAGATGAAATTTGCTTCCTGTGCCATTAAACTAAAGTTGACACAAACAAAACAGGTTAAAAGGAAAAAAATAGATTTCATAGCTGGTCCTTGGTTTATTTTCAAATTTAAACAAAAGTACCCATCATTCTATTTGGGAAACGTTTTCTCTATTAAAATGTTGCTTTTTCAGATGAGAAAATTGAAAAATTCAAGATGCATTTTGTCGGTAAAACGTGTGTTTTTGTCTTTAAATGTTAAAGTTATATGTATTTCATCGATTTATTGTGTATTTTAATCGATGCAATGAAATATTGTTTTACATTTGAAGTGTACTAGAAATTTAGTTTTTAGTTCAATGGATTAATTAATTAATATTTGCATTATGTTGTTGGCTTTAGAGACCCTAAATCTACACATGTAAAACAGCAAATTAGGAAAACCGAGATTGAGGGATCTCGGTTTTTTCTTTTTATAGGGTTCTTTAAATCAACTTTCTAAACGTTAAATTGATTCTTGGATCAACCTTTCGTTTCGTTTTGGCAATTTGATGCAACCAATGTTCCTGCATAGCACCTTTCATAATCAATAAACTTCCATGTTGTAATAGTACTTTATGTCGCTCATTTTTTAATTGACGGTGTTTAAAATGAAAATAGCGATCTTCACCAAAACTTAGCGAAGCAATCACAGGGTGGATGCCTAATGAAGCCTCATTGTCTGCATGCCAACCATTACTGTCATTGCCATTTCTGTAGAGGTTTAAAAGCACGGAGTTAAAATGATGTTGGGTTTCCTCTTCAACCTTAGTTTTGATTTCCAAAAGATCTTTGGAGAACGGATTAGGATGCATTGTAATACCTGAATAACTGTAAGGCGTATTGCTTTCACTATATAAAGCAGTTAATCTTGGTTGTTGATAGGTTTTTCCAAATACTTTTATTTCATCTTGCTGCCATTTAATATCTTCCAAAAGCCTTTCAAAATAATTGGAAGCTTCTTGGTTTGAGAAGAAATTTGCGATGTAAATAAGGTCTGCATCAGGCAATTTCCAAATCAGTTTTTCATCAGAAAATAAATCCATAGCCTTAATTTTTCTAAATTAGCTTAACATTATGAAGAACAAAATACTGATAATACTATTTATAGTAGTAAGTCTTGCTTTTAAATTACAGGAGGCAAATACCTTACCCGAAGGTTTTGTTTATGCCGATTCTGTTATTCCAGATATTGAGGTGGAGCTTAAATATTACAGCTCCCATAATTTTGTTGGAGATACCATTACAGGTTATAAAGCCAATAGGTTGATATTGACCAAGCAGGCAGCAGAAGCCTTGAAGTTGGTGCAAGATGAACTGCAACAGCAAAACTTGTGCTTAAAGGTGTATGATGGTTACAGGCCACAACGATCTGTTAACCATTTTATGGAATGGGCACGTAATTTGACGGACACGATTCAAAAACAAGAATTCTATCCTAATGTCAATAAGAAATATTTATTTCGTGATGGCTATATTGCGACGCGCTCTGGACACAGTAGGGGGAGTACCCTAGACCTTACCATTGTAGATGCCGAAACTTTAGAGCCTTTGGATATGGGAAGTCCTTACGATTTTTTTGGAATGCCTTCATGGGTGGCTTATGAAGGTATTACGGATGAGCAAAAGGCAAACCGGCAATTACTGCAAAAGGTTATGAATAAGCATAACTTTAGGAGTTATTCAAAGGAGTGGTGGCATTTCACCTTGCGTTGGGAGCCATTTCCAGACACTTATTTTGATTTTCCTGTGAAGTAAATAGTGCCTATTCCTCCTTAAAAACTTTGTAAGTTACTCCAATACCATAATTGGTAAGGTTGGATTTTAATAGGGAGGATTCAATCCCGCTTCCTTTTTCAAACCGAACCCACTCATTATCGTTTAGGAATACCCGCTTTATGTAAGTGTTATTTTCTGCAATTTCATCTGTAAATGGTAGCAGCGGTCTAAAATTGGTTGGGATTTTTAAAATTCCATCTCTAGACTTCACTTCTTTGTATTTTTTGTTAGGTAGCAATTTTCCGTTTTTATCGGTATAACCCAATACTTGAAGCGATACAAAAAAACCATTGTCAGGGAAATCCAATTCGTGTTCGGTTACGTCAAGTTCAAAAACATCGCCGTGTTTTTCGGTTGCTACAAAAACGATGTTTTCATAGGTCAATACGTCTCCAGGGAAACCTTCTTTATTCTCGTAAAATTTAACTTTAAAGAGGGTAGAAAACGGTTGTTTGTCGGCATTGGCCTTTTTACGCTTTTCCCAGTCTTTAGATTCCAAAGTAATTGGAAAATGAATGGTAGCTATTTCTTTGTCTTGTGAAGTTTCATTTGGGAAAAAGACGGCAATTTCAGATTCTATGGTTGGTAACCAGCATTTATAGTAGTCGTCATCCAAATAGGGTTTTTGCGTTTCCTTTTTAAATTTTCGGTCCTCTTTTTGCACATTTACATTTAAAACCACTTCTTCCAATTGGTCAATATGAGGTTCTAAGAGCAAGATTTTTGGAAGATTTTCTGTAGAAACTCCTAAGTCTTTATATCCTAAGGCCGAAATGAAAAGAGAATCAATATCCGGATATAGCTTTTTGGTGAAGATGAACATGCCGGCATCATCAGCAAAAATACCGTTGCCATTCCCGAAGGAAATAGTGGCGTATGGAATAGGTTCATTTGTGCTTCCATCCTTAATGGTGGTTTGGGCCATTGCCAAACCACCACAAAATAGGATGCTTATATAGAATAAAATGTGTCGCATTATTTATTAGCGTTTATCCAAGTATTTATTTTGGTTTCCAAATAGGCCAATGGCATATTTCCAGACTCCAATACTTGGTTGTGGAATTCAGAAATACTGAATTTGTCGCCCAATTCCTTTTCGGCTTTGGCTCTCAATTCCAGAATCTTCAATTGGCCAATTTTGTATGAAAGTGCTTGTCCCGGAATGGCCATGTAGCGCTCCACTTCAGATATGATGCTTGATTCACTTTCTGCTTCATTCTCCAAGGAATATTGAATGGCTTGCTCTCTAGACCATCCCTTGGTGTGGATTCCTGTATCGACTACCAATCGGATAGCGCGGTGCATTTCGGCACTTAACATTCCAAAATATTGGTAGGGATCTGAGTAAAGTCCTAGTTCTTTTCCAAGGGATTCCGTGTACAAAGCCCATCCTTCGCCATAGGCACTGTAATATAAGGTTTTTCTAAAGCTCGGTAACTCTTCATTTTCCTGTTGCAATGAAATTTGGTAATGGTGCCCTGGAATGGCTTCGTGCAGGAATAATGATTCGTCCATAAAGTTGTTGTATTCCGAAGCATTTGGAACAGGTACATAAAAAATACCTGGTCTTGTTCCGTCAACAGAACCTGGGCTGTATTCTGCACTGGCCGAAGCTTCTCTGAATGCCTCAGTACGTCTTACTTCAAATGGGGTTTTTGGTTTTAAATCGAACAGTTTTTCCAATTGTGGTTGCATGGTTGCATGAATATTGTTGAAGTGATCAATCACTTGTTGCGCTTCTTTATATGGCATCAGTTCTTTATTGTTTCTCACAAAATCGAAGAAACTTTTAAGGTCTCCTTCATAACCAACTTGAGCTTTCACTTTTTCCATTTCAGAAGAAATACGAGCAACTTCACTCAATCCCAGTTGGTGAATTTCATCGGCCGTCATGTTGGTAGTGGTGTACTGCTTAATCGCAAAAGCATAGTAATCGAGTCCAGTTGGAATTTCTGAAATACCACTTGTAGTTCTTCCAGCTTCCAAATAGTCTTTGCTCATATAATCCAACAACTTTTTGTTGGCAGGCACCACTTTGGTTTCGATAAGGTTTTTATAGGCTTCAGTCAATTTGGTTTTGTCTTCTTCGGTAAAATCTTCTGGAAAGTTTTTAATAGGAAGGAAAAACAAATGCTCTTCGGTAGTAGCGTTGGTAAGGGCCTCCAATTGTGGAAGGACTTTTGTAATCAATGATTTTGGAAGGGTATAGCCTTTGGATACACCTTCTTTCATTTTTGCTTCTGCAGAGGCCATCCATTCCAAATAACCATCAACACGAAGTAGCCAATTGTTGTAGTCTTCAACGGTATTGAAGGGTTGCGAACCAGCACCGCTAGCCAATTGGCCAATCATTAAAGGCAGGGACCAAAATTGGTTGATAGGCATTAAGTCTTCTCTAAACGTAAGGCGTTCCAAATTGATATCGCATTCCCAATTTAGGATGGCTTTTGAAAGTTGTTGGCTCTCGTTTAATTGGGCATCCTGGAATGCATTTACTTGCTCTTTATAGTTGGTATAATGAGCCTTGGTTTTGGCCATAAACTCATCCGATAACATGTTTGGGAGCAAATCATTGTATCTGTTGTCTCCCTCTGCAGTGGCATTTAAAGGATTCAATTTTAAGGCGTCTTGGTAATAAGCTTCCAATACTTTGTCAAAGTCGGCATTGGGCATATTTGCATTGATTGTTTGAGAATCTGTTTCTGTTGGTTTGGTCTCATTTTTACAAGCAATAAAGGTTGCGATTAGACCTGCAGCAATTAATAATTTCTTCATTAAAACAATAAAATTTTATTTAAGGTTTTAAAGATACGGATTCCATACAGTTTCTAAAGCATAAAAAAAACTGCCATCGACGAATGGCAGTTTACGGTGTTGAGGTAATAAATTAGGCTTGTAATTTATTCCTTATCCAAATTTTGAGTCATTTTAAAACCTATGAATAGGCCAACTCCAGCCATTAAAAAGATGGTTCCTGGCATGGCGATATCTTCATCTACTCCAATAGATACAAGTAATTGTGATACAAAAATGCCTACCCCAATACTCATTAGTAAAAGTGCTAGGTTTAAAATGATGACTTTCCAAATGGGTGCCGTATGTTGCTTCCCCATTGTAAAAATGCTGGCATCTGCGCCTTTTTCAATTAAGGCCAAACGTTCTTTGTTTCTGGTGGATAAAAAAAGGTAGATAACCCCGAAAACGGCCAAGAAAAAGCTAATAGGTATTAATATTTCTTCCATGATATTTGTTTTTTAATTGATTACTTTTAATATGTTTTTATCTTATGACGATACGTTTTCCATTGAGGTTACAAAAAGTTGGGAAAATATTTTTCTTGAAAAGTTGTAACCTCAAATGTGAAGGAGCCGTCCTATTTATCACATGGCCATCGAAGAGCATATAATCATCAACCAAATTATTGAAGGGGACACTAGTGCATTTTCCACATTGGTAGACCGTTACAAGGATATGGTCTTTACTTTGGCGTTTAGAATGTTGAAAAATAGGGAAGAATCAGAGGAAGTGGCTCAGGATACTTTTATAAAGGTGTATAAATCCTTGCCGAAGTTTAAAGGAGATTCTAAATTGTCGACTTGGATTTATAAAGTGGCCTATAACAGTTGTCTGGACCGCATTAAAAAGAACAAAAAGTACCTAGTCAATGTACCTGTAGATGACATTACAATGCCCCAAATAAAAACATTGGACAATGCTTTGGATAGTATTTTGGAAGCGGAAAAATCCCAGCTTATCCAAGAGTGTTTAAAGCAACTTCCCGGTGAGGACAGTTTTTTGTTGACCTTGTTTTATTTTGAAGAACAGAGTTTGGAGGAAATCTCTAAAGTGGTTGGTATTACTCCCAATAATGTCAAAGTAAAATTATTTAGAAGCCGAAAAAAGTTGGCTTCCATATTAAAAGCACAATTAGAACCTGAAATGATAGCGCGTTATGAAAAGTGAACACGATAAAGAGTTAGAGCAATTGGTTGAAAAGTTCATGGAGAATTCTCAAACCGAATCACCGTCGTTTGAGTTTACTTCAAAAGTGATGCAGGAAATTAATCAGTTATCTGTGTCAAAAAGCATCGCCTACAAACCTTTGATACCAAAAACAGTGTGGTGGCTGCTTTCGGCTGGTTTATGCGCTTTGGTGCTTTATATTGCATTTATTGCACCTTCCCAGTCAAAAGGATTGGGATTAACTCTTCCTTTGGGAAATTTAAAAATCCCTAATTTGAATGTGTTTTCGGGAATTAAATTTTCACAGTCTACAATGTATGGAATGGCTATGTTGGCAATAATGGTGATGGTGCAAATCCCTTTATTAAAACATTATTTCAACAGCCGACTTAAAGTGTAATTATTCTTCTTTTTTAAAAATAGTTTGAAGGCCTTTGTAGGCGGCTAAATGTAAAATGTCTGCATGGTTTTGTTCTTCGAACAATTCAAAATTGGTGGTAATGGCGCTATTTTCGCTACCCTGTAAAAGCGTGTATAAAGCTTTGGCTTCACGTTTCATAACGTCATCTTCTTGTCCTCCTACCGCAATGAAAATATTCTTTGCTACCTTGTAATTAGCATGGATGATAGCTGGCTGTTTTTTCAAAATAGCTTCTTCATCCCACCAAAGACTAGGACTTACAATAAGATAATTATTGAAGAGATGAGGTTTGGTGAATAAAATTTCGGTAGCCAAAAGTCCTCCTAGGGATTGACCAATGATGGTCTTGGTTCTAGTGGTTCTGTAGCTTTTTTCAATGTAAGGCTGTAATTCCATCTCAATGAAATTGATGAATTTTTCAGAACCTCCTGCCGTTGGGAAATTTTGTGAATGGTCTGCTACACTAGGAGGAAACGTGAAATCGCGTTTTCTATCTATGTTGGCAATACCTACAACGATGGATTCAGGAACCATGTCGATCCATAAAAAAGAGGCAAACTGCACCAGTCCTGAAATATGGATAAAATCTTCATCCCTTGCTCCGTCCAAAAGGTAAATTACGGGGTAATTTTTATGTGTTGCCTTTGAATAACTGTTAGGTAAATAGACGTTGATAACACGGTCTTCGTCCAAAACTGAAGAATACATGGTAACTTGGTCACCAATTTCGAAGGGTATGGAAACGGCCATTTCACTTGGCTGGGTGTCGTGATGCAACAAGTCAATTTGAGCAAAACCTTGTGTTGTAAATACGGAAATAATTAAAAATATACCGAAGTATTTCATTGTTTGATTGAGGATTAATATTAATACCAGCGTTTCTTTTTCTTTTTGGAACCTTCTCCTTTTCTCCCTTTTTTATGCTTGCTGCCTGTTTTTTTTGAGCGATGAACCTCTGGCTTTGCTTTAGGATCTAAAGGATAGGGATGATCTTCCTCTACTGGTATTTGTACATTAATTAATTGTTGAATGGATTTAATATATGTTTTTTCGTCGGCGGAACAAAGGGAATAGGCGTGGCCAATATTACCAGCTCTACCTGTTCTTCCTATTCTGTGCACATAGGTTTCTGGCACATTTGGTAAATCAAAATTGATGACTGCATCCAGTTCATTAATGTCAATTCCACGTGCGGCAACATCTGTGGCGATTAAAATGTTTACATAGCCATTTTTGAACTTCTTCAAAGCTTCCTGTCTGTCATTTTGAGTTTTATCTCCGTGAAGGGTTTCAACTTTATAACCATTTTTGAGAAGGGTCTGCTCCAGTTTGTCCACACCAAATTTGGTGCGTCTAAAAATTAGAATACTCCCTTTGATGGTGTTACGAAGCAAGTGCAAACAAAGTTCAATTTTATTGCGTTTAGGAACATAGTAAAGGACTTGGCTAATATCTTTCGCCGCGGAGGAAGTAGGCGTTACTTCAATACGTTGCGGTGATTTTAAAATGGTATTGGCCAACTGTTCCACCTTAAATGGCATGGTGGCCGAAAACAGCAAAATCTGTTTGTCTTCAGGACACAGGCGTTCTATTTTCTTCACATCATCAATAAATCCCATGTCTAGCATTAAATCGGCTTCATCCAAAACCAAGGTCTCAACATAATCCAAATTAATGACGTCCTGTTTATGGAGGTCCAGTAAACGCCCAGGAGTTGCAATTAAAATATCCACCCCTTTGTTGAGCACATCAATTTGTGGTTCGATGCCCGTACCTCCGTAAATTACGGTAGATCTAAGATTGGTGTATGTGCTGTAAGTTTTAAAGTTTTCGCCAATTTGAATAGCTAATTCCCTTGTAGGACTTACAATCAAAGCTCTTATTTTTTTGCCTTTTTTAGGCGCATCCTGCTTGTCAAACAACAGTTGCAGTATGGGAAGCGCAAAGGCGGCTGTTTTTCCGGTTCCCGTTTGTGCAGAGGCTATTAGGTCGTTTCCTTCCAATACAACAGGAATGGTTTTTTCCTGAATAAGGGTAGGATCGTCATAACCAGCTTCGGCGATGGCTCTTAAAAGGGGTTTGTTGAGATTTAAGTCTTTAAATGACATAAGGTTTTATTTACAGCAAATATAGGGCAAAAGTTAGAGCTTAGCCCTGTTTTGTGCATGGATTAACGAATGAAATATGTCACGAATGAACGAGATGTTTTAAGGGAAATACATAGGGCTATGTATCTACAATCAGTTTAATCCGATTTTTTATTAAAGTGGGGAGAGATGTCTTTATCTACGGCGGTTACAAAGTATTTGGTGTCGCCCCAAAATGCTAAGGTTGTGTAGCGTTCAATATAAGTTACCTTCACATAATTGCCCTGAAGTTCATTTAGTTTCTGTATGACATCCTTGTCCTTGTCCAAAACAGAAAACTTAAATATTTCTGCGCCACTAATCCCTTGGCTGATTTCTCCTTCCCAAGTTTTAAAAACAACACCTTTGTTGCTCACTTTAATGAGTTCTCCAGATCGGGTGCCTTCACTATAGGGCACATAATATACAAAGGCAAAGTAGGCTGCCAAAAGCAGCACTAAACTGATGATGAAAATGGTTAGAATTTTTTTCATATTGGAAAAGATAAAGACTTACGTAAGATTAAAAATACTAGTTTTTTTGTTGATATACAATTTCTTACGGTTGGCTGTTGTAGGTTTTTACCTTGTGACTTCAATAGTATAAGTCGCCACAATGTCCTTTCCAATTTTTAGATGAGCGTCATAAATTCCTTTGTGGTTAAAGTTGGTTTTAAAGGAAATGTACCCGTTTTCGTTTTTAAGGTCATAAATTTTTAAAGTCTGTTCCTGTGAGCTGGTAAAATAGACCAGTGAAATATTGTTGTTTGAAATTTCCTTGGGGCTTTTAAAGCTGAAGTTGAGGTCTTCCTCTTTTTTTATGGACGTATTTAAATTAGTTGGAGTTACCGATTGTATTTGGTGCTGAAATGTTTCTCCGTAAACTATAGGAGACGAGGTGAAATCTTCTCGAGATACGTTGGTCGTTAATACCCATTGTTGGTCAATAGGATAATGGTTTTTTGCAAACAAAATGGGGTCGGTTAAAAAGTACCCATCGTTATAATCTTTTACAAAAGTAAGGCCCATCGTGTAGCCACTAGACCAAGTGGCATCACATAAATACCATTTGCCATTTAGGTTTACAGCATTCCAAGAATGGTTGGTCATTTCTAGTTCTTCAACATTGGAGTTAACAGTCCTGCCATAACCGTCAATAATTTTACAATCAATATTGGCCAAAAAACAAAGTTCCTTAATAAGATAGGCATAGCCAGTGCACATGGTTTTTTTGTGCTTCAATAACTTTTTAAAGGCAATCCTTTTGTACTCTTCATTCCATATGGAATAAGCTGCGCTATCACCATGCATTTTTTTTCGCTTTCTGTCAACTTTGTTGTGTTGATTGCTGTCTCCATTGATATTGTGGCATATCCAAAAGTAAATAGCTCTAAATTTTTCAACGTCGGTGGGAAGATTTGCGGTTAATTGGTGGGCAAGCAAACCCAGGTTTTCCAAATCAGCTCCTTGGTGAAGTTTAGCCGTATTATCTGCCTTTGTGAAATCGATATGGGCAAAATCCGATAGTTGAGCTTTAGAGCTATTTATATAGAAAATTGAAATTAAAACAACTAGGTATTTCATATAGAGCAGATTGGGTTAACGTCTTTTTGATTTATAAGCTTTTTTTACGGCCACTTTGCCTAAAATCATGCATTCAGTCATTGACATGTTTACCTTTAGGGTGACATTGGATGCTGTTTGGTCATTGCTAATTGCCAACTTCTGCGATTCCATGCCCACGTAACTGAACACTAAAACATCACCTTGTTTTAGTTTGATGGGGAATTCAAAATTGCCATCAAAATCGGTGCTGGTACCTATGGAGGTGCCTTGCAATACCACATTCACTCCTGGTAATGGTGCTTCATTATCAGACACAGTTCCCTTCACTATAAAAGTTTTTTGAAACGAAGAATCCTGAATTTTGGAAGGCGGATTTTCCGAAGTTGTAGTTTTTGGTTGGATTGTTTGCCCCTGAGTTGAATTAAGCGCGAACAAGGATAAAAAGGCAAAGGCCAATCCATTTAAAAAGTTTGATGTTCTTTTGACTTGGATTGTAGGTTGGTGGGCCGTCAATTGCGAGCTTTTGAATCGGCCACAAACGTTTTGGGTTGTATTGTTTTTGAAATAATCTGTGATTTCTTGGGAGTCCATTCCTGTGAAGTCTACCACCTCTGTTTTGCAGGACTTGCAAAATCCGCCTTTGCAGGTAGGAGAAAAATCGTTGAAGTTTTCTTGACAGGGACTTTCAATGCTTAAGTTGAATTGCTTGTTCATGATGTTAGATTTAAAAGTTAATACTTCAAACCTAATTGGGAATCGGAGATTTTAAAAGAGTAACTTAGTAAACGGGACTGTTTGTTGAGTAAACGGTGTTTTTTGAAAAGGGTATAAAAACAAAAACCTCCCTGTAAGTGCAGGAAGGTTTTGCAAATAGTATATAATTACCATTATTTGATCATTTGGTAGCTTCGTTTGATGAAGTTGGTAAGTTCTTCACCTTTTAGAAGTCCTTGTGACAATCTTGCCAAATCCAAACTTTGGTTGATCAAACGCTCTTGCTCATCTTTAGCTTCGGTATCCAAAATTTGGCCTACCAATTCAGAGTTGGTATTTACCACCAAATTGTACATTTCTGGCATATTGCCCATTCCAAACATACCGCCACCAGTAGCTTGCATCTCTTTCATACGGCGCATGAACTCTGGTTGTGTAATCATGAATGGAGCAGCATCGCTATCCATAGCTTCCAATTGCACCATGAATTTTTCCGCAGGAATGGTTTCTTTCAACAAGGTGTCTAAAGCAGTTTTTTGCTCTTCAGAAAGTTTAGAGATTTTTGTGTCTTCTTTCTTGATCAAATTGTCAATATGGTCTGCATCTACACGTGAGAATGAAATGTTCTCTTTAGAGGTTTCCAACTTTTGCATCAAGTGGCTCACGATTGGAGAATCCAATAACAATACCTCGTAACCTTTGGCTTTGGCGCTTTCAATATAACTGTGTTGCTCGTCTTTGTTGGAAGCATAAAGAATCACTGTTTTATTGTCCTTATCCGTTTGGTTGTCCTTGATTTTATCAATCAATTCTTGGTAAGTGTAGTAAGTGCCATCCACCGTTGGGTACAAAGCAAAAGCCTCCGCTTTTTCAAAGAATTTTTCTTCGGAAAGCATTCCGTACTCAATCACAATCTTGATATCATCCCATTTTTTCTCAAAGTCTTCACGGTTGTTGTTGAACAATGATTTCAACTTATCAGCCACCTTACGGGTGATGTATGATGAAATCTTTTTCACGGCACCGTCTGCCTGTAAATAACTACGTGACACGTTCAATGGAATGTCTGGAGAATCGATAACCCCTTTCAACATCGTTAAGAATTCAGGAACAATTCCTTCTACATTGTCCGTTACAAACACTTGGTTTTGGTACAATTGAATTTTATCCTTTTGAATACTTAAATCGTTGGTCATTTTTGGGAAATACAAAATCCCTGTTAGGTTGAACGGATAGTCAACATTTAAATGGATATGGAATAAAGGCTCCTCAAATTGCATTGGATACAATTCTCTGTAGAAGTCTTTATAATCCTGGTCTTCCAAATCGGTTGGCTGCTTGGTCCAAGCTGGATTTGGATTATTGATGATGTTGTCTACAGTAATTTTTTTGTGAGGCTCTGTAGTTTCCTTACCGTCTTTATCGGTAGTTGTTTTAGGCGTGAAATCTGGATCGTTTACTTCCTTGGTTCCAAACTTAATTGGAATAGGCATAAACTTGTTGTATTTCAATAATAATTCTCTAATTCTGGATTCTTCCAAGAATTCGGTTGAATCGTCTGCAATATGAAGAATGATTTCTGTCCCTCTTTCAGTTTTGTCGTGAGGCTCCATTGTAAATTGAGGCGATCCGTCACAAGTCCAATGAGCAGCAGGCTCATCTTTAAAAGATTTTGTGATGATCTCAACTTTTTCGGCTACCATAAAGGCAGAGTAGAACCCAAGACCGAAATGCCCAATAATTCCAGAGTCTTTTGCTGAATCTTTGTATTTGTCCAAAAACTCTTCGGCACCAGAAAAGGCCACCTCGTTAATGTACTTTTCAACCTCTTCGGCTGTCATACCAAGACCTTGGTCTATAATGTGAAGTTTCTTGGCATCTTTATCAATTTTTACTTCAATTTGTGGGTTGCCATATTCAACTTTCGCTTCACCAATGTTAGTAAGGTGTTTAAGTTTTAGGGTAGCGTCCGTCGCATTACTGATTAACTCGCGTAAAAAGATTTCGTGATCGCTGTATAAGAATTTTTTGATCAACGGAAAGATGTTTTCAACCGAAACATTAATATTTCCTTTTGCCATGATATCTAAATTTTATGTTTTTATAATTTTCTTGGAACAGGACAAAAAAAGTACCAAGACCAAAAAGGTGACAAACTGACATTGTTAATAGGAAATAATGCCTTCTTGTGGAAGAAATCTTTTAGGGGTTTAGTTTAATAAAGATGGAATAATGATTAAATTTACACCTTGTTTTTTGTCATTTATTCAAAAATGGCAGTGAAGCAGTTCGATTTGATTAAAATAATAAGGATTTATGTACAATTCAAAAATAGTTGGTTTAGGTTATTATGTGCCCGATAATGTGGTGACTAATGACGATTTATCCAAAATGATGGATACCAACGACGCCTGGATTCAAGAGCGTACAGGTATTAAGGAACGTCGTTGGGTTGAAGACAAAACAGGAGATACCACCTCCACAATGGGTGTTAAAGCGGCTGAAATAGCCATAGAACGTGCCGGAATAGATAAAAACGATATCGATTTTATTGTATTTGCCACTTTGAGCCCAGATTACTATTTTCCTGGGCCTGGGGTTGCCGTTCAAAAAGCTTTGGGCATTAAAACTGTGGGGGCCTTGGATATTAGAAACCAATGTTCGGGATTTGTATATGGAATTTCCATTGCCGATCAATATATCAAAACTGGGATGTACAAAAACGTTTTGGTGATTGGTAGTGAGGTGCACTCAAGAGGTTTGGATAAAACGACACGAGGAAGAGGTGTATCTGTAATTTTTGGAGATGGAGCAGGAGCTGCCGTATTGAGTAGAGAAGAAGATCCAACAAAAGGAATTTTATCAACACATTTACATTCTGAAGGGGAGCATGCTGAAGAATTGAGCTTGATTGCCCCAGGGATGGGAAAACGTTGGGTAAGCGACATTTTAAGGGACAATGATCCTGATGATGTTAGTTATATGCCGCATATGAACGGGCAGTTTGTATTCAAAAATGCGGTAGTTCGTTTTAGTGAAGTGATTATGGAGGGATTGATGAAGAATAACCTGCAGGTTTCCGATATTGATATGTTGATTCCACATCAGGCCAATTTGAGGATTTCACAGTTCATCCAGAATAAATTTAAGTTGAATGACGACCAGGTGTTCAATAACATTCAAAGTTACGGAAACACTACAGCAGCTTCCATTCCTATTGCTTTAACTGAAGCTTGGGAACAAAACAAAATTAAGGAAGGGGATTTAGTCGTGTTGGCAGCTTTTGGAAGTGGCTTTACTTGGGGAAGCGCGGTTATTAAGTGGTAATCACTTTTCAATAACATTAATGACCATTCATAAAATAAAAAGCCCGTGATTGAGAATCACGGGCTTTTCAGCTATTAACCAACCTTACTAACACTAAAACTATAAAAATACTTCTGTTGATTAACTTTAAAACTTATCACTACACTATAGACGTTGAAATTTCAATTTTATTTCATTAATTAACACTTTTAACGTTAATTAACATTTAAGCTAAAACCCAGGGCCTAAGCACCTGGGTTTTTAAAATCCAACATTTACCAAATCAACGAATTGTAATTGATGAAGGCTAATTCAAATTAATTAAACTCAGTTGAGGAGCTGTGTATAAAAAAGACGGTTTTGAAAATGGTTTGTTACAGTTTTTGGAAGAAAAAAAGACCCCAAAAAATTGAGGTCTTCGAGGTTGATTATTCCTTAGGTTTTTCAATTGATGAAGGCTAATTCAAATCAATTTAAACATGCAGAAGTAATCGATTACAAAGATACCCTTGGATTTGGAGAAAATTAACACATTCTTAAAATAATAACATTATTTTAACAATAGCGAAAACCCGAGGCCTAAGACCTCGGGTTTTCTTATTTAGTAACCAAACATTAACACTAACCATCAACTATTGTATGGGTTACTAAATATGTCATTTATGTTACATGAAACCACCGCTACCTTGGGTTTCATTGTTGTCTCTTTGTTTTCTATTTAAAGCTTTGTATTTACCTCCTCCAAAACGATATGTAAGGCCTATACGCCATTGGTTACTTTCCCAGTTAAATTCACCTTCGCTAGGGAAAGGTCTGTCGCGTTCAAAAGCAAATTTCATAGTGTTGAAAATGTCGTTGTAGCTAAAGCTGAAGGTAGCTCTGTCATCTTCCAAGAAGCTATAGCGTAATCCTGTATTTACCATCACCATAGGTTTTCTTTTGTGCTGAAGGTTTTCATCTTGCCCGCGATACATTCCAAAAAGCGAAAAGCTCAAGCTTTTAGTCGCTTTAAAGTTGTTGTTCATACGTAAATTGAAGGTGGAATTTTTGATTTCCAAATTTTCCTGTTCCACTACACCTCTTACGGTCTTAAAATAATATTCGGCGCTGGCATTGAAATTCCACCATTTGGTTGGTCTGTAATTGCTTGATGCTTCAAAACCGAAAGCATTGTTGCTGTCAAAATTGTCATAGGTTAATATCACACGATCTCCTGCAGGGTCTTCTGGGTCCATAAATACAGAACGATTGATTTCATCGTTGATAATTCTGTAGAAGGTCCCCGCAGTAATATTACCGCCTTTCACATTTTTGGTAAGATTCAATTCTAAGGAATTGGTAAACTGTTGTCTCAGTTCAGGATTTCCAATAGAGGTAACCCTAGGAGAACTCCATTCCCTGATTGGATTGATTTGTCCTAATCCAGGTCTGTCCACACGTCTGCTATAACTTAATTGTAAAGATGTTTTTTCGGAAGTGTTATACGTTAAAAAAGCCGAAGGATAAATGCTGAATTTCTCGTCGTTGAAAGTTGCGGTTTCTTGCGTAACTTGGTCAAAAATGGCTTCTACTTCATATTGCTCAATCCTTGCGCCTACTTGATAGGACCACTTGTCAAAAGTTTGCCCATAAGTAGTGTAGAATGAATAAATGCTTCGGTTGTATTCGTAATCAGAATCGTAAAGATTGGCATTGGTGGTGTTGTAAAAATTATCGGCATTGTTGGCTCTATATTCTGCACCAATTTCCAACTTAGAAGTTTCCGAAAGTGGATTCACATAATCCAAATTGATCAAGGTATTGTCGCGTTTGTTGTTTACAAGGTCTCGGTAAGAACTATTGTCCGTAAAAGAGAAGTCGGCAATTTCATCACTGTCAAAAGTGCTGTAGTCGGCTTCCAAACTAATATTGTGACCTTCTTTTTTAAAATCGTGCTTAAAGGCCGCATTGTATGAGGACGTGGTGTTTTCATTTTCATTGTCTAAATACTGACGGAAATTTGGATTGTCATTCAGTAGATAAATAATGTCTGTACTGTTACTTCTCTTTCCGTCGTAAAGGTTTTGATTGGTATACACAGAAAAGACGTTGTTGTCATTTATGTAATAGTCAATCCCAAGTTTGTACAAATGAGATTTGTTATTGTTCCAGTTCTTGAAAATTTGTTCGGTGTTGTCATCAAATCTGTCTATTTTTCCACCGCCCGTACTCTTGCCAATGTTATTTCCGTAGTTTCCGTAGAAGTTAAGTTTACCGTTTCGGTAGTTCATGTCTATGGAACTATTAAAGTTTGGACTGATTTCCTTAGCAAAGCCAACGTTGAGGTTTCCGTTGAATCCGACATTAGCATTTTTATGAAGTATGATATTGATGATGCCACTCATTCCTTCGGGGTTATATTTTGCCGAAGGATTGGTAATCAATTCCACACTTTTAATGGATGTAGAAGGAATTTGCTTGAGTAATTGTGCCGCCGGAACGTTGGTAGGTTTCCCGTCCAACAGAACACGTACATTTTCATTACCTCGAAGGCTAATGTCTCCACTTTGACTGTCTACGGTAACTGAGGGAAGGTTGTTCATGATTTCGGAAGCGGACGCTCCTGTGGTGGTAAGGTCTTTTCCTATGGTAATGACTTTTCTGTCTACCTTTTGTTGCACAGAAGACACTTCGGCTACCACTGTAACTTCATCCAAGCTGGCAATATCTTCTTCCAGTAAAATATTTCCTAAGTCTATTTTATGCTTACCGTTGCCAATAACCAATGGTTTTGACACGGTTTTGTAACCCATATATTGAATGGTGATTATATTTTTTCCTTCTGGAATGTGTTTGATTTCGAAGTAACCTTGGTCATCGGTAATTCCACCGGTAATGGTTTCGCCTGCTTCGTTTTTAATAATTATATTTACGTAGGGTAATGCTTGGTTCAGGTTGGCATCTATCACTGTTCCTGTAACCGAACCGTCTCTTGGTGCGCTTTCTGAATCGGTTTTTGCGTATAGCGTTGACAATGATAGAAATGCAATAAAAAGTAAAATGTGTTTCATCAAAAAATATGTAAGTTAGCGTGATAATGTTTGGAGGATAGACGTCCCCAAAAGTGATGTGTTACTTAATTTAACACACCTTAACACCTTTTTAACAGATGAACAAAAAGACCCTAGTTTTTGGAGCTTCCTTGAATCCTTCCCGATATTCCAATTTTGCCATAGGAAGATTGTTGGCTCACGGCCATGAAGTAGTAGCCTATGGAATTAAAAAGGGAAGCGTTGCTGGTGTTGATATTGATGATGAATTGTTGAATTATGATCATATTGATACTGTGACATTATACCTCAATCCGTCACGGCAAACCGCGTATTATGACTATCTGGTGTCCTTACATCCTAAACGTATTATTTTTAATCCAGGGACAGAGAACCCTGAGTTTTACAAAATTCTGGAGGCTAATGCTATCGCCTATGAAGTGGCTTGCACCTTAGTTTTGCTTTCTACGAATCAGTATTAATCCTAAAAATGTGAAAAGACCATTGATTATTAAAATTTCAAAACCTATTTGGTAACCACCTAACAGCTCTTCAGAATAGGTGTTTAATAGGTAAGAAACTATTGGAGCAACTATGGCTACAATCCAAACATACTTGTCTTTGATTTGGAACTTGGTATAGATTCCAAAAGCAAACAATCCTAAAAGCGGCCCATAAGTATAGCCTGCTGCAGTGAACAATTCCCAAATTACGGAAACGTCCGTAAAAAGAACATCAAAGATAAGGATGACAATTATAAGTACGATACTGGTACCTATATGCACCCCTTTTCTTGTCTTTTTTTGTTGTTCCTGCGGCTTTTTGTCCAATTCAATGATGTCAATACAGAAGGAAGTGGTCAAAGCTGTCAAGGCAGAATCTGCACTGGAGTAGGCGGCTGCAATAAGTCCCAATAAAAAGAAAGCAGAAGTCATGATGCCTATTTCTGGAAGCATGGCAATGGTAGGGAACAAATCGTCCTTTTTGGCGGTTATACCATATTGTTGGGCATACTGAGTTAATAAAAATCCTAAAACTAAAAACAGAATGTTTACAAAAATCAACACAATACTAAAGGAAATCATATTTTTCTGGGCTTCCTTCAGGTTTTTGCAGGTTAGGTTTTTCTGCATCATATCTTGATCCAATCCGGTCATGGTGATGGTAATGAACATTCCCGCCAAAAAGCTCTTAAAAAAGTATTGAGGATCATTAATGTTTTCAAAGAAAAACGTCTTGCTCAAGGAGCTTTCGCTAACGGTTGTATACACATCAGTAAAACTGTGAAGATCCAAAGCAGAAGCTAAAAAGGTTATGGTCACCACTACGGAAACCAACATGAAAAAGGTCTGCAGTGTATCCGTAAATATGATAGTTTTAATGCCGCCTTTAAAGGTGTATAGCCAAATTAGGGCTATTGTAATTACCACGGTAACGGGGAAAGGGATGCCGAATTCATTAAAAATAAGTAACTGAAGCACCTTGGCTACCAAAAACAATCTAAAGGCAGCACCAACCGTCCTGGAAACCAAAAAAGCGACCGAACCTGTTTTGTAGCTTATAATTCCAAAGCGGGTTTTTAAATAGGTGTAAATGGAGGTGAGGTTCAGTTTGTAATAAATAGGTAATAGAATATAGGCAATGGCCAAATAGCCAAAAAAGTAGCCAAACACCACCTGTAAATACCCAAATTGTTTGGTTTCTACCGCTCCTGGAACAGAGATGAACGTGACCCCAGATAACGAAGCGCCAATCATTCCAAAAGCCACCAAATACCATGGCGCCGATTTATTGGCTTTAAAAAAAGCTTCGTTGCTGTCTTCTTTTCCAGTGAAAAATGAAATAAGGATTAATACTACAAAATAACCTAGAATTAAAAGCGCAATGGTAACCGGGGTCATAGGGGCGAATTTAGGATGATTTTAAAAATCAGAATGTTACTTTTCAATTGTTATGTTAGACAATAATAAGTAATTTAATAAGAACCCCATAATTAAATAGTCCGTAAATTATAGTAAATTCGCAGCATGGAATTTTCTTCAAAACTTCTGGAAAAAGCAGTTAATGAAATGTCCCAGTTGCCTGGGGTTGGCAAGCGTACGGCTTTAAGATTGGTCCTGCATTTATTGGGGCAGCCTCAGGAACGCACCCAGCTCCTGTCAGAAGCATTGAGTGCCATGCGAAACGAAATTAAATTCTGTAAAAGTTGCCATAACATTAGCGATACAGAACTTTGTGAAATCTGTTCCAACCCAAATAGAATGGAAGATGTAGTTTGTGTTGTGGAAGATATTAGGGATGTCATGGCTATAGAAAATACCAGTTCCTTTAAAGGTTTGTACCATGTGCTAGGTGGTAAAATTTCTCCCATGGATGGTGTAGGTCCAAACGATCTTAATATTGAATCGCTTGTAGAAAAAGTAAAGGAGGGCAAAATAAAGGAACTTATTTTTGCGTTAGGCTCTACGATGGAAGGCGACACAACCAACTTTTATATTTACAAACAAATTCAGGACTTCAATATTGTAACCTCTACCATTGCCCGAGGCATCTCGGTTGGTAATGAACTCGAGTATACCGATGAGATTACCTTAGGAAGAAGTATCATCAACAGAATTCCTTTTGAGGTGTCCTTAAAGTCCTAGTTTCTTTTTCGTGAAATTATCCGTTGTCATATTAAATTATAACGTTCGTTATTTTTTGGAGCTTTGCCTAAGAAGTGTCGTTGAAGCTACTAAATTAATCGAGTCGGAAATTATTGTAGTTGATAATCATTCTGCCGATGACAGTTGTGAAATGGTCAAGGCACTGTTTCCCGAAGTTATTTTAATAGAAAATATGGATAACGTCGGTTTTTCCAAAGGAAACAATCAGGCGGTTCGTAGTGCGAAAGGGGAATATCTCTGCATTTTAAATCCAGATACTGTATTGCCAGAAGATGTATTTGTACAATTGTTGGCTTTTGCAGATGCGAAGGAAAATGTCGGGATTGTAGGGTGTAGATTGGTGGACGGTACAGGCCATTTCCTGCCCGAAAGTAAACGCAACATTCCAACCCCATATGTCTCTTTAAAAAAGGTGACAGGATTTACAAAGGAATATTATGCCAATCAGTTGGGAGAACATGAGGTAGGCAAAATCCCTGTGTTTGTTGGGGCTTTTATGTTGATTAAAAGAGAAGTTTACAACGAAGTACAAGGCTTTGATGAGGACTATTTTATGTATGGTGAAGATGTGGATTTATCCTATAAAGTCCTTGAAGCAGGCTATAATAACTACTATAATGGTACCATCACAGCAATTCATTATAAAGGAGAAAGCACCTTAAAAGATGCCGTTTACGCCCGCCGATTTTACGGTGCCATGCAAATTTTCTACAAGAAACATTTTAAAAAGAACATCCTATTCAACCTAGCCGTTTGGTTTGGAATTCGGATGGCATATGTGGCCAGTAGAGAACCTAAACCAGCCAATCCAAAGGTAAATCATTACATATTGGTTTCTGATAAAATGGCAGAAGGCTTGGAGGAAGCACTGGCCAAAAAAGTTTCCGTTGTTGATGAGATACAGCAAGTGAAACCGCACACTGAAATAATATTTGACGCTAACCTATTGAGTTTTAAAAAAATCATTCAGTATATGTGCGACAATCAAATAAATAGAAACGCAAAATTTAAAATTCTTTCAAAAAACTCTACCTTTATCCTCGGAAGTAACAGCTCAAAAAACAGAGGAAAAGTGATTTTGTTAGAACAGAATTAATTGAAAAAATCTTAAAGAACACATTGATTTTTTATTAATTTTGCAGACGAAAAATAAAAACAGATCTTTTCATTATAGATATGGCAAAATTTGAATTAAAGCTCCCGAAGATGGGGGAAAGTGTTGCGGAAGCAACAATAACATCATGGTTAAAAGAGGTAGGAGATACTATCGAGATGGATGAAGCGGTTTTGGAAATTGCTACAGACAAGGTAGATAGTGAAGTGCCTAGTGAGGTTGATGGCGTTTTGGTTGAAAAGCTATTCAATGTAGATGATGTAGTTCAAGTAGGGCAAACAATAGCTATTATTGAGACGGATGCCGATGTTGCAGATACTCAAGCTGCACCACAGGCAGAACCGGTGAAGGAGGAAGTTGAAGCAGAACCAGCTGCTGTGGCCCAAGTAGCGGAAACGGTACAGGCTGCGCAAGAAGCTGTAGCGCCTGTAGTATCTACAGAAGGTAGATTTTATTCGCCATTGGTGAGAAACATTGCCAAGGAAGAAGGTATCAGCCAAGCTGAACTTGATAAAATCTCAGGAACAGGAAAAGAAGGTCGTGTGACCAAAAATGATATTTTGGCCTACCTAGAAAACAGAGGTAGCCAACCGGTCCAGGATACAGTAGCAGCACCACAACCTGCTAAAGTTGAGATTCCTCAAGTAAATGGAACCCAGCAAGCCAAGCCAGCAGCAGCTCCTGTTGTGGCGAGTGGTGAGGACGAAATCATCGAAATGAGCCGTATGGGGAAATTGATTGCACACCATATGGTGGAATCGGTACAGACTTCTGCTCACGTACAAAGCTTTATAGAAGCCGATGTTACCAATATCTGGAACTGGCGTAAAAAAGTTAAAGACGGTTTCGCAAAACGCGAAGGTGAAAACTTGACCTTTACTCCAATCTTTATGGAAGCCATAGCCAAGGCGCTTAAAGATTTCCCAATGATGAACATTTCGGTTCAAGGAGATAAAATCATCAAGAAAAAGCACATCAATTTAGGGATGGCAGCAGCCTTGCCAGATGGTAACCTAATTGTACCAGTAATCAAGGATGCCGATCAGTTGAACTTGGTAGGAATGACCAAAAAGGTAAACGACTTGGCCAATAGAGCTAGAGTTAATAAACTGAAACCCGATGAAATCCAAGGAGGGACTTACACTGTGACCAATGTGGGAACATTTGGAAGCATTATGGGAACTCCGATTATCAATCAGCCACAAGTAGGGATTTTGGCCTTGGGTGCTATTAGAAAGGTGCCTGCGGTAGTAGAAACTCCAGATGGTGATTTCATTGGAATCCGTTACAGAATGTTCTTGTCGCATTCATATGACCATAGAGTAGTGAATGGTGCGCTAGGAGGACAATTTGTAAAAGCCGTTAAAGATTATTTGGAAGCTTGGGATGTAAATAGAGATATTTAATCTTTAAAGCCAATAATATTTAAAGCCTTAACTTTTTAGTTAAGGCTTTTTTTGTGCCCTAATTCTACGTAAAAATGCAGTCCTCTGCAAGGATCTTTATATGACATATATCATAATTCTTGCAAGTTCAAATCGATACATTTGAGGTTTGCAATTTTAAAAACAACATAGAATGAATAACAAAGCGCATTCATTTCATATTCCGGTTATGGGGATTGGCTTTACAATCGATTCACCTTTAAAGGTAGCGCAATATGGCATTGATTCGGTGATTTCTTTGGTAGACGATATGCTTATCGAGAAATTACGAAAAATGTACAGCGAAACCTTTGAGCTGCCTTATCAGGAAATTACCAATAAGGTAGACGATTTTCGTGCAAAGCGCATTACCTCATACCTTAACTTGATAAATGAAGTAGTCGATCAAAAAATAGAAGCTGTGAAGCAAGCAGCTCTTGAAACGGGAG
Source organism: Mangrovimonas sp. sgz306409 (assembly GCF_059735265.1). Classification (NCBI taxonomy): domain Bacteria; kingdom Pseudomonadati; phylum Bacteroidota; class Flavobacteriia; order Flavobacteriales; family Flavobacteriaceae; genus Mangrovimonas; species Mangrovimonas sp. sgz306409. The sequence continues at coordinate 86,550 of NZ_JCAPEU010000009.1, read as the reverse complement.
AAAGTTTTAAGGCCTATCTAGATATGCTGCCTTCCAATGCTCACCTTAGAGAAGAGTTTAAAAGGCTAACAGAAAAAGGCGAAGGACTATCGGAGCTAAAGTCTTGGTTAAATCAACATTTGGTAAAGGGAAGTATTGATGTAAACATCATGACCAAGGTTGATAAGGACAATTACAACAAAGATGAAAAACTCCCTGTGGCCTATAATGATGCACATGCCGCCTTGCGTGGTTTTGCCAATAGTAACTTGAATGGTTCTGTGGTGCTTTCGGCAGGGATGAATCCTCGCTTGTATGCCTATATGAGTGAGTTTGATGATTTTTATCCAACTTCAGAAGGGACTTTTAAAAAGCGAATCATTTTAAAGGTAAGCGATTACCGTTCGGCATTGATTCAAGGGAAATTCTTGGCCAAAAAAGGGCTTTGGGTATCTGAATATAGAATTGAATCTGGATTGAACTGTGGAGGTCACGCCTTTGCCACCGATGGGTATTTGTTGGGTCCGGTATTGGCGGAGTTTAAGGAGAAACGCGAGGAACTGAGAGCGTCTATAGAAGAAGTTTTGAACAAGGAATTGGAGGCTCAAAATAGAGCAATTTCTAAGGGACCTTTGCAAATAAAAATTACGGCTCAAGGTGGAGTGGGAACTCACGAGGAACACGAATTGTTGTTGGATGCCTATCAATTGGATTCTGTAGGATGGGGAAGTCCATTTTTATTGGTTCCGGAAGCAACAACCGTAGATGAAAAGACTTTGGAGAAATTGGCTTCCGCCCAAGAAAAGGATTTGTATTTAAGCGATATTTCTCCTTTGGGAGTGCCTTTCAATAATCTAAAAGAAAATACCAAAGACTTAGAGCGTGATGCCTTGATTGATAAAGGACGACCAGGGAGTTCCTGTCCTAAAAAATATGTGGCATTGAACAAGGAATTTAAGGAAACAGGGGTGTGTACTGCGTCTCGGGAGTATCAGCATTTCAAAATTAAAGCTTTGGACGCTCAAAATCTTTCAAAAGAAGCTTATCAATTGGAATTGAACAAGATTACCGAAAAATCATGCACTTGTGTAGGTTTGGGAACTTCGGCCTTGTTGAAATATAATTTAGATACAAAGAAGGAAGGGGAAGGTGTTTCCATTTGCCCAGGGCCAAATATGGCTTATTATTCCAAAGTGATGAGTTTGAAAACAATGGTGGATCATATCTACGGACGTGATAATGTAATTTCTAGAACCGACCGTCCAAACATGTTCATTAAGGAATTGTATATCTATATCGATTACCTGAAAAATAAGTTGGAAACGGCTAAAGTGGAAATGACCAAAAAGGAACAGAAATATTTGGCAACGTTTGCAGAGAATTTAAAATCAGGAATTGTGTATTACAACAATTTCTTTTTGGAACTGAAACATAATTTTGAAGACAGCAAGAACGAAATTTTTAATATGCTTAGCAAAGGAGAACTGCTTTTGAACAATTTGCAGTTGGAAATTGCCAATGTTGAGGTTAAAAATTAGTGAGATGATCTGTTGATTTAGAATTTGTGAATGAAAATGGAGAAGCTATGAGTGAGACAATAGATTTAGTGAAAGAGATAAAGCGCCTAAAGAAGGAAAAGAACGCTGTAATTTTGGCGCATTATTATCAGGTGCCAGAAATACAGGATATAGCCGATTATGTAGGGGACAGTTTGGGATTGTCCCAAAAAGCCGCCGAGACAGATGCCGATATTATTGTATTTGCCGGGGTGCATTTTATGGCGGAAACAGCCAAAATATTAAACCCAAACAAAACAGTGGTATTGCCAGATTTAAATGCGGGGTGTTCCTTGGCGGATTCTTGCCCACCGGAAAGTTTTGAGGCTTTTATTAAACAGCATCCTGGCCATGTGGTGATTACTTATGTCAACTGTTCCGCGGAAATCAAAGCTTTGAGTGACATAGTATGTACGTCTTCAAATGCTTTGAAAATAGTGGAATCAATTCCAAAGGAAACACCAATCATTTTTGCGCCCGATAAGAATCTTGGTCGCTATATCATGAAGGAAACAGGAAGAGATTTGTTGCTTTGGGATGGTAGTTGTGTGGTACACGAAGCTTTTTCGATGGATAAATTGATCGAGCTGCATAAAAAGCATCCGGACTATAAAATTATTGCACATCCAGAATCGGAGACGCATATTTTGGATACGGCCACTTACATCGGGTCCACTGCTGGGATGATTAATTTCGTGAAGGAGCATCCAAACGAAAAATTTATTGTGGCTACCGAAGTTGGGATTCTTCATAAAATGCAAGAGGAAATTCCAACAGCCAAGTTGATTCCGGCACCAGCCTTGGAAGATAATACCTGTGCTTGCAGCGAATGCCATTTTATGAAAATGAATACCATGCAAAAATTGTATGATTGTTTGTTGAACGAGTCGCCACAAATTGAAGTCCCTGAGCATATTATTGAACGAGCCTTGCTGCCTATAGAGCGCATGTTGGAACTGTCTAAATAAATGTTATTAAATCTCGAGTGAAATGATGATGACCGCAGATTATTTGGTGATTGGTTCCGGAGTTGCAGGATTGACCTTTTCGGTGAAAATTGCCGAGAAGTTTCCTGATAGGAATGTTATTATTGTAACCAAAGCCAATGAAGAAGAATCCAATACCAAGTACGCCCAAGGAGGTGTTGCCATTGTGTTGGACAAACAAAAGGATTCATTTAAAAAGCATATTAAGGATACTTTAATTGCTGGTGATGGACTTTGTGAGGAAGATGTAGTTAAGATGGTTGTCGAGGAAGGTCCGAAGCGCATGGAAGAACTTCTGCTTTGGGGCGCCAATTTTGATTTGGATGCCAAAGGCAAATTCGATTTGGGTAAGGAAGGAGGGCATTCCGAATATCGAGTGGTACACCATAAGGATATAACAGGCTATGAAATTGAGCGCGCCTTGTTAAAGCGTGCACATCAATTATCCAATATTTCTATTTTACCACATCATTTTGCGATAGATTTAATTACCAATCACCATATAGAAGGCGCAGATCCTGACGAGTTGAAATGCTATGGGGCTTATGTGTTTAATCAAAAAACAGGGGAGATTTCAACCATAAAGGCCAATAGTACTTTGTTGGCTTCGGGAGGTATTGGTTATGTGTATGGCCATACCACCAATCCTATTATTGCCACTGGTGATGGCATTGCCATGGCCTACCGTGCTAAGGCGCGCATTAAGGATATGGAGTTTGTGCAGTTTCATCCAACGGCATTGTATGGTGCCAAAGGGGAGTCTTCTTTTTTAATATCGGAAGCTGTTAGGGGCTTTGGGGCTTATTTAAGAAATAAGGAAGGCGAACGTTTTATGTTGAAGTACGACGAGCGCGCCGAATTGGCCTCTAGGGACATTGTATCTCAAAGTATCGATAGCGAATTGAAAAAATCGGGGGAATCCCATGTGTTTTTGGATTGTACCCATTTGGACTTTGAAGGGTTTGTCAAGCATTTTCCAAATATCTATCAAAAGTGTTTGGACAGCCATATCGACATCAAAACCGATTGGATTCCAGTGGTGCCGGCATCGCATTACTTGTGTGGGGGTATTCAGGTGGATAAATTAGGAAAAACTACAATTGACAATTTGTTTGCCTGCGGGGAATGTTCCAGAACAGGTCTGCACGGTGCTAATCGATTGGCTTCAAATTCCTTGTTGGAAGCCTTGGTGTATGCGCATAACATTTTCAAATATCACGAAACACATGAAAGTGTGCTTGCTAATGTTGACATTCCAGATTGGGATGACAAAGGGACGAGCATTACCAAAGAGCATGTTTTAATTCAGCATAATTTAAAGGAATTACAGGCATTGATGCACAATTACGTGGGGATTGTACGAAGTAATGAGCGCTTGGAAAGAGCTAAAAAACGGTTGGATCTCATCCATAGAGAAGTGGAGGATTTTTATAAAGCATCAAAAATTACGACCTCGCTTTGTGAACTTCGGAATATGATTAATGTGGCACATTTAATCGTGAGCCAGTCTTTGGAACGCACCGAAAACAAGGGTGGATATTTTAATATTGATAATGTGTAGCTTTCAATCAGACCTTATAAAAAAGCCTTAATTTAGTTTAAGGCTTTTTTTATTCTCGTTATCTTAGCGCAAAATTTGATAAAAATGAATCTTAATCTTACAAAACCAATTTGCTTTTTTGATCTGGAAACCACCGGAGTAAATATTTCAAAGGATAGAATTGTTGAAATTTCCATTTTAAAGGTATATCCAGACGGAAAGGAAGAAAGCAATACTTGGTTGGTAAATCCAGAAATGCCTATTCCGCCAGAAGTAACCGCAATCCATGGGGTGTCTGATGAAGATGTCGCAGACAAGCCTACATTTAAGGAATTGGCAAAAGAGATTCATAACATTATCAAGGATTCCGATTTGGGGGGCTTTAATTCCAATAGATTTGATATTCCATTATTGGCAGAGGAGATGCTTCGTGCCGAAATGGATTTTGATATGAAAAACCGTGTCGCTATTGATGTGCAGACTATTTATCACAAAATGGAACAGCGTACCTTGTCGGCAGCCTACCAATTCTACTGTAACAAGAATTTGGATGGCGCTCACAGTGCCGAAGCCGATACCAATGCGACATATGAAGTATTGAAGGCTCAAGTGGCCAAATATGAGGAGTTGGAAAATGATGCCAAGTTTTTGGCGGAATTCAGCTCTAGAAAGAAATTTGCCGACTTTGCAGGCTTTATAGCTTTCAATAAAGAGGAAGAGGAATGCTTTACCTTTGGAAAGCACAAAGGGAAGCGTGTTCAGGATGTACTGAATGATGAACCGGGATATTTTGGTTGGTTGTTAAATGCCGATTTTCCACTATATACCAAAAAGGTACTCACCGCCATTAAATTGAGAGCGTTTAATAATAAATTGGACTAATTAGTTGTATTGCTAATTGTTTTAGGACTATGAAACTTATCTGCATAGGTAGAAATTACACAGAGCACATCGCGGAGCTTGAAAATGAAAGACCCGAGGAGCCTGTAGTGTTTTTGAAGCCCGATACGGCTATCTTGTTAAAGAAGCAACCGTTTTTTATCCCAGATTTTTCAAACGATGTACACCACGAAGTGGAAGTTTTGGTACGAATCAATAAGGTTGGGAAATATATCGATAAGAAATTTGCTCATAAATATTATGATCAAATTGGTTTGGGTATCGATTTTACGGCAAGAGATCTTCAAGCAAAGTTAAAGGCTAAAGGGCTTCCTTGGGAAAAAGCAAAATCTTTTGATGGAGCGGCTGTAATTGGCAATTGGTTGCCGAAAACTAATTTTGAAGATGTGAACAACATCAATTTTACCTTAGAGAAAAACGATGAGCTTGTGCAACAGGGGAATACCAATTTGATGCTTTGGAAAATTGATGAAATCATCGAATATGTCTCAAAATATTTCACTTTAAAGATAGGAGATATTATCTTTACGGGAACGCCTGCCGGAGTAGGCAAGGTAAATGCAAATGACAAATTGGTTGGGGCTATAGAAGGGACCCCTTTGTTTTCAATAACTGTAAAATAAATGGAACAGCATTATAAATTATATAGAGTAAGAGAGTTGGCCGATAACGACGAGGATTTTATCGTAGCTTTGGTGGCGGCTTTCTTGGAAGAAGTACCCGAAGATGCGGCAAGATTAAAAGAAGCAGTAGCGGGGAAGGATTATTTTAATACCTATCAAGCAGCACACAAAATGAAACCGACTATCGATCTGTTCGAACTTGGTGTTTTGGAAGATTTGATCGTGGTTCAGGATTGGGGGAAATTTGAGAAGAAAGATGAAGACGTTTCGGATAAATTGGACCTTGTGCTAACAGCCATCGAAAATGCCTCCGAAGAATTAAAAAAGGATTATAACCTATAATGCAAGCCGAAATCATTACAATTGGCGATGAGATTCTCATAGGTCAAATTGTAGATACAAATTCAGCATTTATCAGTAAGGCCCTAAATAAAATTGGGGTCTCTGTGTATCAGATCACTTCTGTTCAGGATGATAAGGAGCATATTTTGAAGGCGTTTAAGGAGGCTGAAGACAATGCCGATATCATTATAGTTACAGGAGGTTTGGGACCTACCAAAGACGATATCACCAAGAAAACCATTGCAGAATATTTTAACGATACGCTAGTCCAAAACCAAGAGGTGTTGGCACATATCAAATACCTTTGGGAACATTATATCAAGAAACCTTTGGTGCAGGTGAATATCGATCAGGCTTTGGTGCCCTCAAAAGCACAGGTTTTGATGAACGTTAACGGAACTGCTCCAGGCATGTGGATGGAAAGGAATGGGAAAGTATTCGTTTCATTACCTGGGGTGCCGTTTGAAATGGAAGCTTTGATTGAAAATGAGGTCATTCCTAGACTCCAAAAGGCATTTAAATTCCCATATATCAAACATAAAACCATTCTAACCTATGGCATGGGCGAAAGCAATTTGGCTGCCCGTATAGAAGATTGGGAAGACAATCTGCCAAAGTTTATCAAGTTGGCCTATTTGCCCAATTTGGGAAAAGTGCGCTTGCGCTTGACCGGAAAAGGATTGGATAGGGAAGTTGTGGAAGCTGAAATAGATAGACAAGTAAATGCCCTCTTGCCTCAGATAGAAGATATTTTTGTGGGATTTGAAGAGGATGAATCCCTAGAAGCTATTATAGGAAAGCAACTGACCCTTATAGGTAAAACACTTGCCACTGCCGAAAGCTGTACAGGAGGGAAAATTGCAGAGAGCTTTACCTCACATCCTGGGGCTTCCAAATATTTTAAGGGAAGTGTGGTAAGTTATACTAAGGAAGCTAAGATGAATGTACTGCATATTTCAGAAGCTCTAATTGATCAATTTTCCGTGGTAAGTGCCCAAGTGGCTGAAGCTATGGCTGTGGCAGCCTTGAAAATGTTCAATAGTGATTATGCCATAGCAACCACAGGTAATGCGGGGCCTACCACAGATGAAACAGATGAAGAAGTAGGCGTGGTATTTATTGCAATCGCCTCTAAAAGTGGCGTATATAGTGAAGAATTTAACTTTGGGAACCACCGCGTAAAGGTGATAAATAAGGCGGCCAACAAGGCGTTTGAGATGCTTCAAAAAGAAATTTTAAAAAAGATTTGAAAAAGAAGCGAATTAAGTTTGTTGATATATAATCTTTTTTCTAAATTTGCAGCCTGTTTTGAAATAACATAATTTAAAGTTAGAAAGAATGTCAAGAGTTTGTGAACTTACTGGAAAAAAAGCGATGGTTGGAAACAACGTATCTCACGCTATGAATAAGACTAAGCGTAAATTTGATGCAAATTTGATCAAAAAACGCTTTTATATTCCTGAAGAAGATAAATGGGTAACTTTAAAAGTTTCTACCGCTGCGTTGAAGACTATCAATAAAATTGGTATTGCTGCAGCAATCAAAGAAGCCAAGTCTAAAGGATTTTTAAAATAATAGCATAACAGTTAAAGGCACGTACAATGGCAAAGAAAGGAAATAGAATTCAGGTTATATTGGAGTGTACAGAGCACAAGGAGTCTGGGATGCCAGGAACTTCACGTTACATCACTACCAAGAATAAGAAAAACACGCCGGATAGAATGGAGATTAAGAAATTTAATCCAATCTTGAAGCGTATGACAGTTCATAAAGAAATTAAATAATTAGGAATCATGGCAAAGAAATCAGTAGCAACTTTACAAACAGGATCTAAAAGATTAACAAAAGCCATCAAGATGGTGAAGTCTCCTAAGAGTGGTGCTTACATGTTCGTAGAATCTGTTATGGCTCCAGAATTAGTGAACGACTTTTTAAACAAAAAATAAATTATATTTGTTCATAATTTAATTGTAACTGCTTTCATTTGAAAGCAGTTTTTTTATATCTATATTTGATAGGTTTTTCTGCCAAAATTGCAGATTGCAGTTTAAGGCAGGGAATTTGTAAAGTGCTTTTTGGCTTTTTGAAAGGCCAAAACTAACACCAATTAAACATGAGTTTTTTTAAGAAAATATTTTCTTCGGAAAAAAAGGAAACCCTAGACAAAGGGTTGGAAAAATCCAAAACATCATTCTTCACAAAGCTGAACAAGGCTGTGGCTGGAAAGTCAAAAGTCGATGATGAGGTATTGGACAATCTAGAGGAAATTTTGGTGACCAGTGATGTCGGGGTGAATACTACCTTAAAAATTATTGAGCGCATCGAAGAGCGTGTGGCACGTGACAAATATTTGGGAACCTCCGAACTCAATAAAATTCTTCGTGAAGAAATTGCGGGGTTGTTATCGGAAATTGATGCCGGTAACGCGACTGAATTCACGGTGCCCTCCAATAAAAGACCTTATGTTATGATGGTGGTTGGTGTAAATGGTGTTGGAAAGACGACGACCATTGGGAAGTTGGCACACCAGTTCAAGCAACAAGGATTAAAAGTGGTACTTGGAGCTGCCGATACCTTTAGGGCGGCGGCAATAGACCAATTGCAGGTTTGGGCAGATCGAGTAGACGTGCCTATCATCAAACAATCCATGGGAAGTGACCCTGCATCGGTAGCTTTTGATACGTTGCAAAGTGCAGTGACTTCAGATGCTGATGTGGTGATTATCGATACAGCAGGACGTTTGCACAATAAGGTGAATTTAATGAACGAGCTCACGAAAGTGAAACGTGTGATGCAGAAAGTGGTAGAAGATGCGCCACATGATGTTTTATTGGTATTGGATGGTTCTACAGGTCAAAATGCTTTTGAACAAGCTAAACAATTTACGGCTGCCACAGAAGTGACTTCATTGGCGGTTACCAAATTGGATGGAACTGCTAAAGGTGGCGTTGTGATTGGTATTTCAGATCAATTTAAAATTCCGGTGAAATATATTGGAGTTGGTGAAGGGATTGAAGATCTTCAGGTATTCAATAAATTTGAATTTGTTGATTCTTTCTTCAAAAACTAATTCCACAACTATATAAATGATACAATAAGCTTACCTTAATCGGTGAGCTTTATTTTTTAGTATTTTTAGTAAAAATACTAACCATGAGATTCTTAGCTTTCACTCTATTGTTGCTTCTGTTTTCTTCCTGTAAACAGCATAATTCCCAAAGTCCTATACAATCAAAATCTGATACTACAGATATCAGTGATATCTCTACCAAACAATTCACCGAGTTCAAGGTTTTGGACTCAAAATTTATGGATGTCGAACTGTTATGGGAACCTTTCAATGCTGAATTGGCTTCCTTTTCAGAAACCGACTATAATAATTTGAAGCCGCTTGTTTTGGAACAGGATATTCTAAACTTGCAGAAATATGTTCAAGAGGGAAAATTGTCCTATGAATTACTGACCAAATTCTACCTTTATCGCATTAGAAAATATGACAGAGCTAATCCGAACTCTTTAAATTCTGTCATTGCCTTAAACCCAAAAGTGATAGAAGAAGCACGAAAGTGTGATGAACTTATAAAAACAAATGGCCTGAAGCATCCCATTTTTGGAATGCCAATTTTATTGAAGGACAATATTGATGCCTCTGGGATGCCTACCACTGCAGGGGCGGTAGTTTTAAAAGATAATTTTGCAGAGGATGCGTTTATAGTAAAGCAATTAAAAGCCAAAGGTGCATTAATATTAGGCAAGACCAATTTGAGCGAATGGGCCTATTTCTTTTGTGGAGATTGTCCCAGTGGGTATAGTGCTGTTGGAGGGCAAACCTTAAATCCTTATGGAAGAAAAGTTTTGGATACTGGTGGTTCCAGTTCTGGTAGTGGGGTAGCAGTTGCTGCCAATTTTTGTGTGGCAGCGGTTGGCAGTGAAACCTCCGGATCTATTTTGTCGCCTTCAAGTCAAAATTCCAATGTAGGGTTGAAGCCAACGATTGGTTTGTTGGGCAGAAGTGGAATTGTACCTATTTCGTCAACTTTAGATACACCGGGCCCTATGACCAGGAATGTTATAGATAATGCTATTTTACTTCATGCCATGTTAGGAATGGATATGGACGACTTGAAAGCAATCGATAGTATTTCAAAAAATAATTTTGATTTAGGTAATTTTAAATCTATCGATTTACAAGGGAAAAAGTTTGGATGTTTCGCAAGTCTAAAAGAAGACCCTTTATACTCCAAAGCCTTGCAGGATTTGGAGCATCTTGGAGCTGAAATTATAGAAATAGAAGCACAGGAAATACAACTCCCAGATTTTATAAGGTTGCTTAACCTTGATATGAAAAAGGATTTACCAACTTATTTGAAACATTACGCAGACAATAATGTTAAGGTAACCTCGGTTGAAGATGTTATTGTGTTTAATAGGGAAGATTCCATCAATAGAATGCCTTATGGTCAAAAATTATTTGAAGGCATAGTGGCCGATAAAGGCACTGAGAGTGATTTGGGAAACATCAAATCGACCCTTAAAACAAATGGGAAATTGTTTTTGGACACTCCAATGCAAAAGTATCAACTAGATGCCATATTGTCTATTAATAATTTTCATGCAGGATTTGCCGCGGTTGCCGAATACCCTGCGATTACGGTGCCCATGGGCTACACTGCGGATACTGGAGAACCCAAAGGGCTTACCTTTATCTCAAAACCTTTTCGCGAAATACAACTATTACAATGGGCCATGGCCTATGAGCAGGCCACAAAACTGAGAGAAATGCCTAAAGGTTATAATTAATTGATGAATGCATTGATGTATTCCCAAAGCTCGTTGTCGAAATTGGAGAGGGCAAAGTTTTCTCCGTCGGCGGCTTCTCCCATCCTAATCACGACCAATTTTTCATTGGGCGAGATGTAAATTTTCTGATCGTTTTTCCCCAATGCAGCATACATATCAGATGGTGCATTTGGGACTAATGACCCGTTAAATTCATATTGGGTTTGTGGCAAGTGAAAAGAGGATTTGCCATTTAACCACCATAAATAGCCGTAAGCTTCATTAATATTTTGAGAGGTGTTGGTCGCTTCATTTAGAAATTCTTCAGAGACAATGGTGTCATCTTCCCACTTACCATTGGCGTAAATAAACAGGCCAAAGCGAGCCATGCTTCGGGTGTTGCTGAAATACACACTAAGGTCCCCTAGATTGGTCCAAGTGCCAGTTGCTGACATGCCTATTTTTGAAGCCAATTTCGTTTCAAAGTAGCTGTCCCAAGTTAAGTCGCTAGCTTCTGCAATTACATCTTGCATTTTAACATATACATTATGGTAGGCCCATCGAGTGCCGGCATCGGCTAGGTATTGCAAATTTTCAGGGGAGACATCATCGCCTAAGCTGTCGTCCAATCCAGAATCCATCGACAATAGGTTTTTACAGGTAATTAAATTCTCCTTTTCCAATGGGGCAGAAGTCCAGCCTTCTCCCAAATAATCAGAAACCTTAGATTGAATGTTGATGAGGCCTTCATCTTGCGCAATCCCGGCAACTGTAGATGTTAATATTTTTCCTGCGCTTGCCCAATACCATAAGGAAGTGGAAGAATGCCCATTGAAATAGTCTTCCACGACAATTTTACCATCATAAAGTATCATAAAGCTTTTGGTGTTCTTGGCCTCCAAATAGTCCAATAAGGGTTGGAGTTCACTCTCATTCCAATCTAATGTCGAAGGAGAAATAGTTTCCCAATTGTTGGAATTCATTGGAGGAAAATAGATTTCGGAAGTTATGGGGGAGTTATCAGTTTGGTCATCTTTTGAGCATCCAGATAGGACGAAAATCAGTAAAAGTGATAAAGCAAAATGAGTAGGTTTCATGGTCTTGGGATGTTTTTAGTGTTCTAAAGATACGAAAGCTTTCCATAGTCATTCTAATTTGTTAATGTCATACGGTAAATCGTTAAGCATTACGTATCTTTGCAGCCTGAATTTTTGATATGAGAACAAAATCACTTAAAAAGAACAAAATCAATGTGGTAACCCTAGGCTGTAGTAAGAATGTTTACGACAGTGAGGTGTTGATGGGGCAGTTAAAAGCTAGTGGCAAGGACGTTGTTCATGAAGAGGAAGGGAATATTGTGGTGATCAATACCTGTGGTTTTATCAATAATGCCAAGGAGGAGAGTGTGAACACCATATTGGAATTCATGCAAAAAAAGGAGGCAGGTGATGTAGATAAGGTATTTGTGACAGGTTGTTTGAGTGAGCGTTATAAACCGGATTTAGAAAAGGAAATTCCTAACGTAGATCAATATTTTGGAACTACAGAGCTACCTGGGCTGTTAAAGGCATTGGGAGCAGATTATAGACATGAGTTGATAGGGGAGCGTTTAACAACAACTCCTAAAAACTATGCCTATTTGAAGATTGCGGAAGGTTGCGACCGTCCATGTAGTTTTTGTGCTATCCCCTTGATGCGTGGAAAACACAAAAGTACACCTATAGAGGAGTTGGTAATTGAAGCTGAAAAATTGGCGGCCAATGGCGTGAAGGAGTTGATCTTGATTGCACAGGATTTGACCTATTACGGTTTGGATTTATATAAGAAGCGTAATCTTGCCGAATTATTGGAGGCCTTGGTGAAAATAGAAGGTATAGAGTGGATTCGTTTGCATTATGCCTTCCCAACTGGATTCCCAATGGATGTGTTGGAGGTGATGAACCGCGAGCCGAAAGTTTGTAATTACTTGGATATTCCGTTGCAGCACATTTCTGATTCCATTTTGAAAAGTATGCGTAGAGGAACTACCAAAGCCAAAACGACCAAACTAATTGAGGAGTTTAGAAAGGCCGTTCCAAATATGACGATTAGAACCACATTAATTGTAGGATATCCAGGTGAAACCGAAGAGGATTTCCAAACACTAAAAGAATGGGTTCAAGAAATGCGTTTTGAGCGTTTGGGATGCTTTACTTATTCGCATGAGGAAAATACCCACGCCTATAATTTGGAAGATGATGTGCCTGAAGATGTAAAACAGGAACGTGCCAATGAAATTATGGAAATCCAATCGCAAATTTCTTGGGAGTTGAACCAAGAAAAAATCGGTCAAGAGTTTAAAGTAGTGATCGACCGTAAGGAAGGCAACTATTTTGTAGGGAGAACTGAATTTGATTCCCCAGATGTGGATAATGAAGTGTTGATTGATGCCACATCAACTTACTTGAAAACTGGAGAATTTATGACTGTAAAAGTAATCGAAGCAGAAGATTTCGATTTATATGCAGAAGTGGTAAAATAGGCCCAGAAGCAACAAGATAAAAAAAGCAGCACATTGTGCTGCTTTTTTTTTATAGTGTAAATAGGTTGTTGTTGACAAAGAAGACAGCATTGACCAGGAATAGTTTTCCATTTTCCCAAAAACTTCGGAACATGACATTGTCTGTCATATAGACAATACTTCCTTCGCCGATGTGTTCTTCTCCAAATATCAAAGAGTTTTCTAGGGTTTCAAGAGCATCGGTTCCTGTAAAGCCAGAAACACTTTTTGGGTTCTCTCCAATATGCACCACATTATAGCCATCCTCCAATAACTCATAGGAATCATTGCCCAGCTTTAATGTGTAATAAGTGTCTGAATATCCAAAAGCCAATGGATGGGTGTCGTCCACTTTCGTTTTAAAAACGGCTCCTGTAATAAGTTTTTTAATGCCTTCACGTTCACGATCGGCATAGGAAATCAGTTTCTTGTCAATAGAAATGGAGTCCTTAACTTCATGGGCTTTTAAGCTGAATCCTTTTTTACCGGCAAAGCTTTTTAGGGCACCGTCAATGACAATCAGTTTGCCTCCCTTTTGAATCCATACTTGCAGATTTTTTAAAGCACCATTGTCCAATACCTTGGCATAGTTGCCATCGGGTACAATCAATACGTTGTACTTTTTCAAATCGTACATCTTGAAATACTTTGTGTTTAAGGAAGTCACAGGGAATTGTAGTTGTTGCTCAAAGAAGTGCCATAATTCTCCATAACCATAGGGAGATGTAGATTCGCCAGAAAGTAACGCAACTTTAGGCGTATTGACCAATTTCACATCTGGCGATCCAAAATCTGGCCCAGACTTTGAAAAACCACTCATCACCGCAATTGGATTCTTGTTGAATTTTTTAGCGGAAGCCATCACTTTGGTATCAAAGTCTTCTACAGATTGATTGTCTCCTCTTATGATAATCAAGGAACCGCGATCAAATGTTTGCTCAGGAATACTGGTGGAAATGGGCTTTTCGGTAAAGCGTACCTTAATTTTTTGTTTCATTAAATCCACCAAGAATTTGGCATCGGTAATATGGTTCCATTTGGCCATATATGCCGTTGCTTTGGTGTCTATTTTTGGAGTTGGGATAGAGGTTGCAACTTCAGCTTTTGCCGTGATCAATTTGGTGCTGGCCAAGGCGTCCAATCCAAAGGCAAATGGAGCACTCCAAGCAGTGATATCGTAAGTCAAGGAATCACTCAAGCTTACATTGGGTTCAAATAGAACTTGCACCATTTTACCTTTTGGCTGGTTGGTGCTTATAACCAAATCGGAGGAGGTGATGTCCATCGAACCTTTGTCCCCTTTGTTGTATAGATAGCCGTTCACCTTAGTTTTGGAGCCATTATAATAGCTAATACCATGTTGGTCTAATAACTGTTTTAAGCTTTCAATTTTATCTTGCTCTCCACTTAAAACATAACTCTGATAATCCACATCACTGTTCTCGAAGAATTTTTTGAATTCGGAGTTTAGCTTCGCCGCATTTTTGCTGGCAACTTCTACAGTAGATAGACCTGTAGTGGTATGGTGCGCAATACGGTCCTTAAGAGTTAATTCTGTGCCTTCATCATTCATAATCCCCAAGCCGCCACGGCCGTGACCGGCCTGTTCGTAGGTCATACCAATGGCTCCCATAAATGTTGGGTAGGTGTCCCCGTAACTTGGGTATAGCAAATCAAAACGTTCTCTTGTAAAATACAGCCAACCGTTGGAATCAAAATATTTGGCGTGGTTTTTTCCTATTTGTGTTTGAAAGTCTTTTTGCCAATCGGTGATGATTTCATGGAATGGTTCTGCTGCTGGAGCAAAATAATAAGGGTTATTGATCCCTTGCTCATGAAAATCCACGTGGATATGTGGAAGCCATTTGTTGTAGATCTTTAATCGCGACTGACTTTCAATTTGTGTAGCCCAAGCCCAATCCCTATTCAAATCAAACAAATAATGATTAGGTCTTCCACCTGGCCATGGTTCTAAATGTTCGCTTGCTTGTTGGTCGGTGTCGTAAGGAGCGCTGGAGGTTTCATTATACCAATTCACATAACGATCTCTTCCGTCAGGATTGATACAAGGATCTATAATTACCACGGTGCTTTTAAGCCATTCCTGTTTTTCGGTCAATAAGGTGAAGATGGTTTTCATGGCGGCTTCGGTGCTGGAAGCTTCATTGCCATGAACATTATAGCTCAGCCACACGATTGCCACCTCATTGGAAGTTGTGCTGCCATCTAAAACACCTGCATTTTTAAGATTGTTCTGGCGAATAGTTTCAAGATTCCTCAGGTTTTCTTCCGAAGAAACATAAGCAACATACAACGGGCGTCGCTCATAAGTATCTCCATAATGTTCCAATTTCACTTGACCGGGCAGTTGCTGGCTTACATATTTAAAGTAATCGACCACTTGATGGTGTCTGGAAAAATGGGAACCCAATTCATATCCTAAAAAGCTGTCTGGGGATTGTAATTCCTGTCCAAAAGAGAAAATTGAACAACCGAATACAGTGACTATAAAAACAAATATTTTTTGCATAGCGCTGGTTTAGGTGATAAAAATAATGATATAAATTGAATATGAATTAACTAAAATTTAGGACATAAAACAGTTTTGCGCTGTATATTTACGTCAGAATTGAATAGTGACTATGCCAACAGACTGTATTCCGTTTAAAGACACCAACTACTTCTCACAACTCATCTGTGATTATCTAGAAGAAAATCAAAATCTAAAGCCTTTTTACCACAGGTTTCCAACCGTGGAAGCCTTCAAACAACAGATAGAGGAAAAGCAACCTCAAGTTTCTTTGGTAAACCGTAAGGTTTTGGTAGAAGCATTGGAACAGCAATGTCAGTCTTTGGAACTTTCCGAAAGTACACAACGGAATATTCAAGCCTTAAAAAAAGAAAATACATTTACCATTACCACAGGGCACCAACTTAATCTGTTTACTGGGCCTTTGTATTTTTTCTATAAAATCGTCTCTGCCATCAATCTTTGTGGTGAGTTAAAGGAAGCGTATCCCGAATACAATTTTGTGCCAGTGTATTGGATGGCAACGGAAGACCATGATTTTGAAGAGATCAATTATTTCAATTTCAACGGAAAGAAAATAAAGTGGAGCAGAGCCTCATCAGGTGCAGTTGGCGAGTTGGATTTGGAAGGTTTGGACGCGGTTGAAGAAGTGTTTGCTTCTCAATTGAATGCCGGTAACAATGCCAAGCGTTTAAAGGAACTTTTCAAAAAGGCATATTTAGAACAAGCAAACCTAACAGATGCCACTAGGTTTTTAGTGAATGAATTGTTGGGAGAGTATGGTTTAGTGATTGTAGATGGCAATGACCATAACTTAAAGCAACTCTTTGTGCCCTATATGGAAGATGAATTGTTGCAGCAATCGTCTTTTAAAAATGTCTCGGAGACCAATGCCCAAATCAATGCATTGCCCGAAAACTACAAAATACAGGTCAACCCTAGAGAAATCAATCTTTTTTATATAACCGAAGGTTTGCGTGAACGCATTGTGGAACTTGATGGAAAGTATAGTGTTTACGGAACGGAGATTACTTGGGATAAAGAAGAAATCGTTAAGGAATTACATGAGTATCCCGAGCGATTCAGTCCTAATGTCATTATGCGACCTTTATATCAGGAAGTAATTTTGCCAAACCTTTGTTACATTGGTGGAGGCGGTGAATTGGCTTATTGGTTCCAATTGAAATCGAATTTCGAAGCCCATAAAGTAACCTTTCCAATATTGTTGCTAAGAAATTCGGTATTATTGGCAGCCGAAAAGCAGGGGGGAAAATTGGAGAAGTTGCAACTATCCATGGCCGATTTATTTTTAAGCCAAGAAGATTTGGTTTCCAAAGTAACCAAATCCATTTCTGAGGTTGATATAGACTTTAGCACTCAAAAAAAACATCTCGAACAACAGTTTAAGGACCTATATAAACTTGCGGAAAAAACCGATCCCACATTTTTAGGAGCCGTTGGTGCTCAAGAACGCAAACAAATCAAAGGTTTGGAACATTTGGAAAAGCGTTTGCTCAAGGCGCAAAAGCGGAAATTGAGTGATCATTTGGACCGTGTTGTGCAACTTCAAAACGAATTATTTCCCAATCAAAGTTTGCAGGAACGCAATACCAATTTTTCTCAATTTTATTTAGAGTTTGGAGACCAATTAATTCATCAGTTAATCGTAAATTTGCAGCCCCTTAAAAAAGAGTTTATAATTCTAAATTTAGAGTAGCAAATGCATAAGATTGATATCGACTTGGTAGAAATGACATTGGATGTCATGAAATACGTTATCGATAGAGTTTCCGCGACTGAACGCCAAATAGGTAAACCCAAAAAAGCAGAAGAGTTAAAAGCCTTGGTAGGTGAGACCATCACCCCAAAAGGAGTAGGAGGCGAATACGCCTTCGACCTTTGGAAAAAACACTTGGCAAATACCAATGTGCCAGTAGATCATCCACGTAATTTAGCCTTTGTGCCAGCATCTCCAACAAGAGCAGCTATTATGTTCGATTTGGTGACTTCGGCATCCAGTATTCATGGAGCGTATTGGATGGAAGGTGCCGGAGGTATTTTCTGTGAAAACGAAGCCATGAAATGGATTGTATCCTTAACCGGCTTGCCAGAAGGCGCTTTTGGAGTATTTACCAGTGGAGGAACTTCTGCCAACTTATCGGCAATTGTAACTGCACGTGAACATTGGAGACAGGACGATGCTTTTAAAAGAGAAAAGGGATTGATTATAACCTCAATTGGAGCCCATTCGTCTGTAAAGGCGATGGCAAAAGTAGCCGATGTGGATATCTTGTTGGTGGATTCCGAAGAATGTTTGACAGGAGAAGACTTGAAGAAGACCATTGCAACCTTAACGGAGCACGAGCGCAAATGTTTGTTTGCTGTGGTGGCTACGGGAGGAACTACCAATGCCGGAATTATAGATGATTTGGAAAGCATTGCTGAGGTGTGTGAAGCTGAAAATCTATGGTTCCATGTAGATGCCGCTTATGGAGGAGGTGCTTTGGTAGCAGATTCCGTAAGACATCAATTTAAAGGTATTGAACGTGCCGATAGTATCACCATCGACCCGCACAAATGGATGTTCTCTCCATACGACTGTGGCGCGGTGATCTATAAAAATCCTGAGTTGGCCAAAAATGCACACTCGCAACAAGGCTCTTATTTGGATATCTTTAAGGACGAAGGGGCGCACGGCTTCAACCCAACCGATTATCAAATACAATTAACACGACGTGTACGCGGTTTGCCTTTATGGTTCTCATTGGCAACCCACGGTACCGATAGATACAAAGAAGCTGTAGAGCGAGGCATTGAATTGGCGCAGATTGCTGGTAAAATGATTACAGAGCATGATAAGGTGGAATTGGTAAGAGATCCAAGTTTGTCCTGTGTATTGTTCCGAAGAAAAGGATGGAGTCCGGAGGATTATACCGAATGGACCTATAGAAACCATAAGTCGGGGTTTGCTTTGGTAACGCCAACCAAATGGAAACAAGGCGATACCTTTGAAACAGTGTCTCGTTTTTGTTTTATCAATCCCGATACTACCGAGAAGGATATTGAAATGATTTTAGATTCAATGAATTGATATTTTTTCAATTTTTCAATATATAATTTCCCATTTAATTTTAATTTTGCACATGCAACACGATAAGATACTTATTTTAGACTTCGGTTCGCAGTACACGCAACTAATTGCAAGACGAGTTAGAGAGCTCAATATTTACTGTGAAATCCACCCATTTAACAAAGTTCCATCAACGGTAGAAGAGTACCAAGCGGTAATTCTTTCTGGTAGTCCATTTTCGGTTCGTGCCGAAGATGCACCTCACCCAGATTTGTCAAAAATCCGTGGTAAAAAGCCTTTATTGGCTGTTTGTTATGGAGCGCAATATTTAGCACATTTCTCAGGAGGTGAAGTAGCGCCATCCAACACCCGTGAATACGGAAGAGCAAACCTATCATTTGTTATGGGAGGAGAGTCCTTTTTCGAAAATATTTCAGAGGGAAGCCAAGTGTGGATGAGCCATAGTGACACTATCAAGCATTTACCAGAAAATGGAGTGTTGTTGGCGAGTACGCATGATGTTGAAAATGCGGCTTATAGAATTGAAGGGGAATCAACTTATGCTATCCAGTTCCACCCAGAAGTATACCATTCTACAGATGGTAAGCGCTTATTGCAGAACTTTTTGGTGAATATTGCTGGGGTAAACCAAGACTGGACGCCACAATCTTTTGTGGACGAAACAGTTGAGGATTTGAAAGCTCAGTTAGGAAATGATAAAGTTGTTTTGGGATTGTCTGGAGGCGTGGATTCTTCTGTGGCGGCTATGCTGTTGAACAAAGCAATTGGAGAAAATTTATATTGTATTTTCGTAAATAATGGCTTACTTCGTAAAAACGAATTTGAGGATGTACTGGATCAGTACAAGCACATGGGCCTTAACGTTAAGGGAGTAGATGCTTCGGCACGCTTTTTGGATGCTTTGGCGGGAAAGAGCGACCCTGAGGAAAAACGTAAAACCATTGGTCGTGTGTTCATTGAAGTGTTTGATGATGAGGCCCACCAAATTCAGGATGTAAAATGGTTGGCGCAAGGAACCATCTATCCAGACGTTATCGAAAGTGTTTCGGCAACAGGAGGACCTAGTGCAACTATCAAGAGTCACCACAACGTGGGAGGATTGCCAGATTTCATGAAGCTGAAAGTGGTAGAGCCATTGAAAGCCTTGTTTAAGGATGAGGTAAGACGTGTTGGAGCTTCTATGGGAATGGAGCCAGCTCTTTTAGGACGTCACCCTTTCCCAGGGCCTGGTTTAGGAATTAGAATTTTAGGTGATATTACGGCTGAAAAAGTTCGTATATTACAAGAGGTAGATGCTGTGTTTATTAACGGATTGAAGTCTTGGGGACTTTATGACGATGTATGGCAAGCAGGTGCCATCTTGTTGCCAATCAACAGTGTTGGGGTAATGGGAGATGAGCGTACCTATGAGCAATGTGTGGCCCTTAGAGCGGTTGAAAGTACCGATGGTATGACAGCTGACTGGGTAAATTTACCATACGAGTTTTTGCAGAAAACCTCAAACGAAATAATAAATAAGGTAAAAGGCGTTAATAGAGTAGTGTACGACATTAGTTCTAAGCCGCCAGCAACCATTGAATGGGAATAGTATAGTGAACGATTTATTGCCCCATAAACGTAAACAATAATTTAACCATATGAAAAAACTTGTTTTAATTACCCTGTTTACTCTAGCAAGCATTTGCTTTGTACAGGCTCAAAATTTTAAACAACATAAAGTAAAACAAGGAGAAACGATAGAGGAGATTGCCAAATTATATTTGGTAACTCCTTTTGACATTTATGCCCTTAACCCAGATGCCAAAAAGAAGCTATCGGTTGGCACAGTGTTAATTATCCCTACTTCCAAAATTCGTCCAGATGAAGCTGTAACCGAAACCAAAGAGGTGACTGGCTACCAATACCATCGGGCTAAGAAAAAGGAAACTTTGTACAGTATTGCAAAGCAGTACAATGTAACTGTTGACGATATCAAAAAATACAATACCTACTTGTATGCCAATAATCTGCAAAAGGGAGATAAAATTAAAATCCCAAAATTCAAAACAGTTGTTGCTAAAGCTGAGGTAAGCAATACCCTAAAAAAGTATACGGTACAGCCTAAAGAAGGAAAATGGCGTGTGGCCTATAAGTTTGGGATTACAGTTCCTGAGTTGGAAGCTCTTAATCCAAATATGGCTGAGGTATTGCAACCAGGAGATGTCTTGAATGTTCCAAACATAGCCGATAACGAAGAGAAAGCTATCGAGGAAAATTACAATTACTACACGGTACAGAAAAGTGAGGGCTATATGGCTTTAAACCGTAAGTTTGGTGTCACCCAGGAAGAATTGGAAACCCTAAATCCTGAGTTGAAGGAAGGTGGCTTGAAATTGGGAATGGTAATCAAAATTCCTGGTTCGGCAAATACGGTTATGGGTAGTAATGAGTTTGAAAACACCGATTTAACCAAAACTAACTTTGAGAATCTAAAGACCAAGCGTTTGGCTTTGATGTTGCCTTATAGATTGAATAGAATCGATGTGGATTCTGTGCAGGAGGCTAAAAGCGCTATTAAAAACGATACCCGCTTATCCATTTCTTTGGATTTTCATGTGGGAGTGGAAATGGCTTTGGATTCAGCAAAACAGTTGGGGATTTCTACAAACTTAAAGGTGTTTGATACTAAGGATCAATTGTCTGAGGTGTCCAATATTTTAAAGAATAATGATTTTTCAACTTACGATGCCATCATCGGACCTTTGTTTCCAAAGAATTTGGAACGGGTAGCGGCTAGTGTTAAAGGCGATCACATTCCCGTGATTTCTCCTTTTACAACACCAGAAAACTTGTACGACAATGTTTTTCAAACCGTGCCTTCAAGTGAATTGATGCAAAAGGAAATGATTCGTTTTGTGAAAAGGGATTCTTTGCCAAAGCATATTGTAATCATTGCCGATGCCAAAAACAAGGTGGTTAGCGATCAATTGAAATCGGAGTTTGTGGCTGCAAAACAAATCTTCTCCAGAAAGGATAAGGATGGGAAGGATAGTAATTACATCATGATTTCTGATTTGGAGGATATGTTTATAGAAGGGGAAAATATCGTGTTTTTGGAGACCCAAAACGAAGCTTTTGCTTCTAATGTAACCAGTATGTTGAATGGTTTGAACAATGAAGAGCAGCATATTGTGTTGATGACTACCCAGAATAGTTCGGTATTCTTGGAAGGAAAGAACATTTCAAATTATCACTTGTCTAATTTGAAATTTACTTATCCGTCGGCAAACAAAACTATAATTACACCTACAACCAATGGGTTTATTACAAAGTATAAAAGTTTGTATGGTGTAGAACCAAATAGGTATGCTATTCGTGGTTTCGATTTGACGTTGGATATTTTGTTGCGCTTGGCTTCCAAAGAAAATTTGTATGAAGCAGCAACTCCTGAGTTGGAAACCGAATACTTGGAAAACAAGTTTAGATACGTTAAAAAGTATTTTGGAGGCTACTATAATGAAGCGGTTTATATTGTAAAGTATGACGACTTAACAATTGTGGAAGCGGAATAGTTTTCAAAACAAAACACAATATTGACATAATCCCTAAAACGTTGCGTACACATAACGGGTATGGAACTTTTAGGGATTTGTTGTATCAAGAGGTTAGTTTCCTATGTTAAGTTAGGAACAGCTAAGGTCCCTTGAGCATTATAAGTGAAAGACAAAATGTTAGGACAAGACAAAGATTTTTTGATAAAATTGGCACATACCAAAATGCCATTTGGAAAATATGAAGGGCGCGATCTAATCGACTTGCCAGAATACTATGTGGTGTGGTATCACAACAAAGGTTTTCCGAAGGGGAAATTAGGAGACATGCTACAAATGGTTTATGAGCTAAAGGTAAACGGCTTGGAAGATTTGATTAGAAATATCAAAAAAAGGTATCCAAAATAAAATTCTTAGTCGTGTTCATAAAGCCTTAAGCGGTTTTGTAAATTACTGAGTTCGGCTTGAAGGGCATCTACTTTTTGAAGTAGGTTGAACACAATATCGATTCCTTCTATGTTGAGGTTGAGCTCTCGCTGCATTCTTAGTATTTTGTCCAAGGAGCCAACTGCATCGGTGTCCATATAATATTGTTTTTCAATGTTGATAATGGAAATAAGACCAATATCCTCGAGCTCTTCCAGAAAGGAAATGGTTACATTATAGGAGCTGCAAAGTTTGGAAATGGGTATGAAATGAGTTGTGTCCATCGCTATCGTAATTTTGCTAATTCTTCAAATAGTGCTTTTTCTTTTTCTGAAAGGTTGGTGGGTGTTTTAATGTGATAGGTCACATAAAGATCGCCAAATTCCCCTTCTTTTTTATACACAGGAAACCCTTTTCCTTTTAATTTCACTTTCGTGTCATTTTGGGTTTCTGGTTTCACCTTTAGCTTTAGTTTGCCATCAAACGTGTCAATAATGACCTCGCCACCCAAAATTGCTGTATATAGGTCTAGGTCCAAATCGGTGTACAGATTGTTATGGTCTCGTTTAAATTTACTGTGGTTGTTGATGGAAAACTTGATATGAAGATCGCCTTTTGGGCCGCCATTGATACCCTCGCCACCATAACCTTTTATTTTTATAATCTGTCCGTTTCTTACACCTGCAGGAATGGTAAGCCTGATGTTTTTTCCGTCGACTGTTAAGGTGCGTTTGTGGGTTTTGTACACGTCTTCAAGTTCCAATTGCAATTCGGCATTATAATCTTGGCCTCTAAATTTTGGTTGCCCATGGGCATGACTACTTCTAAAACCTCCGCCGCCGCCAAACATGGAACTGAAAAAATCAGAGAAATCTTCCTCTGAGAATCGGCCGGAGGAGCTTTGGTAATGTCCTCTTTGGGATTGCTGTTGGCGCTGTGCTTTCTCAAAGGCTTCCGAGTGCTGCCAATCTTTTCCGTATTTGTCGTATTTCTTACGATTTTCTGGATGGCTCAACACCTCATTGGCCTCATTGATTTCCTTGAATTTCTTTTCGGCTTCCTTGTCGTTGGGGTTAAGATCCGGATGGTATTTCCGAGCCAGTTTACGGTAGGCTTTTTTGATGTCGCTCTCTGAAGCGTTTTTGTCGACACCAAGTATCTTGTAATAATCTATAAATCTCATACAGTGTGAGTTTTAAAAAAGCCAATGCTTGGCAATACAATGATAAATCCTAATGGAGATTAACTAATTTCGGGTATTTTTTTTAAAATATCAAGCAGGACTCTGTTTAAATGAAAACCATTGTGTAAAGCAAATGCCAATTTGCTAAAAGCGTCCCAAATAACTGAAAAACTATGTGCCATAACTATTTAAATTTTGTAAATTTGCCTGCGTTTAAAAGCGCAACATGACAACTGATACAAAATACATCTTTGTAACCGGAGGGGTTACATCTTCACTAGGAAAAGGAATTATTGCGGCATCACTAGCCAAATTGCTTCAGGCACAAGGTTACAGAACAACTATTCAAAAATTAGATCCCTATATTAACGTGGATCCTGGTACCTTGAACCCATATGAGCATGGAGAGTGCTATGTGACTGATGATGGAGCTGAAACCGATTTGGATTTAGGACATTATGAGCGTTTTTTGAATGTACCTACAAGCCAGTCCAACAACGTAACTACAGGTAGAATTTACCAAAGCGTGATCCAAAAGGAGCGTCGTGGTGAATTTCTTGGGAAAACCGTACAGGTAATTCCTCATATCACAGACGAAATTAAACACCGAATCCAGATTTTAGGAAACTCGGGAGATTATGATATTGTAATCACTGAAATAGGTGGAACAGTAGGGGATATTGAGTCTTTACCTTATGTGGAAGCCGTGCGTCAATTGCGTTGGGATTTGGGTGAACAAAACGGAATCGTGATTCACCTTACCTTGGTGCCATATTTATCGGCAGCAGGGGAGTTGAAAACAAAACCAACCCAGCACAGTGTAAAAACGTTGATGGAAAGTGGGGTACAGGCCGATATCTTGGTATGTCGTACCGAGCACGAATTACCAGAAGATTTAAGAAGAAAATTGGCATTGTTCTGCAACGTAAGAGAAGAGGCGGTGATTCAATCTATTGATGCGTCTACCATTTACGATGTTCCAAACTTAATGTTGGAGCAGGGTTTGGATAAAGTAGTCTTGAAAAAATTAGGATTGCAAAGTGATACGCCAAACTTAGAGCGTTGGAATCAATTCTTGAACCGTCATAAAAATCCAAAGGAAGAAGTGACCATTGGATTGATTGGAAAATATGTAGAATTACAGGATTCCTATAAATCTATTTTGGAAGCCTTCATTCATGCAGGTGCTGAAAATGAAGTGAAAGTAAGGGTAGAATCTATCCACTCTGAATATTTGACTCCTGAAAGTGCTGCGAAACAATTGGCACATTTAGATGGGGTACTGGTAGCGCCTGGTTTTGGAGAGCGCGGTATTGAAGGAAAGATTGAAGCCGTAAGATATGTACGTGAAAACAACATTCCGTTTTTGGGAATCTGTTTAGGAATGCAAATGGCCGTTATTGAATATTCCAGAAACGTTTTAGGATTGGAAAATGCCAATTCTACCGAAATGGACCCAGCAACGCCTCATCCTGTAATTGACCTTATGGAATCGCAAAAAACAATTACCGATAAAGGAGGAACCATGCGTTTGGGAGCTTGGGATTGTGAATTGATGGAAGGAAGTATTGCCAAAGAGGTATATGGCTCCAGCCAAATCAAGGAACGTCACAGACACCGTTACGAGTTTAACAACGATTTCAAATCACAAATCGAGGACGCCGGTATGAAAGCTACTGGATTTAACCCAGATACAGGGTTGGTAGAAATTGTTGAAATTCCAGAGAACAATTGGTTTGTGGGCGTACAATACCACCCAGAATACAAGAGTACAGTGGCCAATCCACACCCATTATTTGTGGCCTTTGTTAAGGCTGCCTTGAGCTTCAAAACAAATAAAAAAGGTGCCAGTGTGTCACAAAACTAAAAAGTGGACAACGTTTTGTGTAGCTTGTAAAAGTTAATAATGTAATTATCCAACCAATAGGACATTTAGATATCATACATGGAAGAAAAGAAAATTGACGTGAATTCCATAATAGGCTTTGTGCTTATTTTTGGAATCTTATTGTACATGCTTTGGACAAACCAGCCTTCTCCAGAAGAGGTTGCTGAACAAGAAAAAGCAAAGCAAGAACAAGTTGAGGCAGAACAAAAAGCAAAGGTAAAGGAAGATGCCTTTGTAACTTCCGCCGAAGATTTTTCAAATACTGGGGCTTTAGATTCTGTAGCCCTTCAGCAATTAAAAGTTAAGTTAGGGGCATTTGCATATGCGTCGTCTTTACCTTCAGCAAAGGATGAGTTTACCTTGGTTGAGAACGGGGTATTAGCTTTAAAATTCAGCAATAAAGGAGGATATCTTTCTGAAGTTAAGTTAACGCAGTTTGTAGATTACGATTCGGTGCCAATTTATATGGTGAAGGATGGCAATACGCAATTCAATATCAATTTTGGAACTTCAGACAATAGAATCCTTAACACACAAGATCTTTATTTTCAACCAACAATTTCCAAAAATGGAGAAAATACGGTAGTTTCCATGAGATTGAAAGTATCTGAATCCAAATATTTGGAATACAGATATGAGTTGAAACCAAACGATTATATGGTTGGTTTCTCTGTGAAGTCTCAAGGTTTGGGAGATGTGTTCAACAGTTCCCAACCAATAGATTTGACTTGGGGATTGAAGGGAATGCGTCACGACAAGAGTATTCAATATGAAAACCGCTATACCCGTTTAACCTATAAGTTTGATGGAGATAAAATCGATAAATTGGCACAAACAGGTGAAGACGACGAAACCGAAGAAAATGTAGAGTGGATCTCGTTCCGTCAACACTTCTTTAGTTCTATTTTGGTTGGAGATGTGCCATTTAAAACGGTTAAGTTAGAGTCTCAAGATTTGGTGGAAAATGATGATGTAGATACACTTTACACCAAAAAATACTTGGCCAAATTGCCTTTGGAATTTAAAGGAGGCGAGTTGACCGAAAATATGAACTTGTACTTTGGACCTACAGATAGCAAAGTATTAAAGAAATACGATAGAGGTTTAGAGAAGAGTATTCCATTAGGATGGGGAATTTTTGGATGGATCAACAAATCGGTATTCATTCCATTATTTGGATTCTTGAGTTCTTTCTTGCCATATGGTATTGCCATTATCGTCATGACTATTTTGGTAAAGATTTTATTGTCATTTGTACAGTACAAGCAGTTCTTGTCTCAGGCGAAGATGAAAATCCTAAAGCCAGAAATGGACGCTATTAGAGAGAAGTACAAAGACAACAAAATGAAAATCCAACAGGAAACCATGAGCTTGCAAAGCCGTGCAGGCGCAAGTCCATTGAGTGGATGTTTGCCTGGTTTGATGCAGATTCCTGTGTTCTATGCCTTGTTCATGTTCTTCCCATCGGCTTTCGATTTACGTCAAAAGAAATTCCTTTGGGTAGATGACTTGTCATCTTATGACGTTATTGCAGAATTACCGTTCAAGATTCCATTCTATGGAGACCATGTGAGTTTGTTCCCAATTCTTGCTGCTATTGCCATTTTCTTCTATATGAGAATGACCACGGGACAGCAAATGACAGCTCAGCCAGTGGAAGAAGGGATGCCAGACATGCAGAAAATGATGAAGGTGATGTTGTATATTTCACCTCTAATGATGTTGGTATTCTTTAACCAGTACGCATCAGGATTGAGTTTGTATTACTTTATTTCCAATTTGATTAGTATTGGAATTATGTTGGTAATCAAAAACTTTATCATTGATGAAGACAAGGTGTTGGCTAAAATTCAGCATAAAAAGAAACAGCCTAAAAAAGAAAGTCGTTTCCAAAAGAAAATGAAGGAAATGATGGAGCAGGCTGAACAGCAAAAAAATGCGCAACAGCGTAGAAAATAAAACCAAAAGCTGCCTATTTTAAGGCAGCTTTTTTCTTCTATAACATTTGTATTATATTTTCGTTTAATATTGCAAAAGCAATAATCTCTTTAACTTGAAGCTCAAATTTTTTTCTCTATGAAATTGAAGTACATTCAAATGGTCCTATGTTTTTTGGTAACTTCTGTGGTTCTAGCCCAACAGATCAACCAATTTGACAGCAAAGGATTGCGACACGGCATTTGGCGCAAAAATTTTCATGAAACCAAAGAATTGCGTTATGAAGGCGAGTTCAATCATGGTAAGGAAATTGGTGTGTTTAAATATTATACTTTAAATAATAAAAAGAGTGTGTTGAGCGCCACAAAAACCTTCAATCCTAATAATGATATTGCCGAGGTGAAGTTCTTTTCATCTACAGGAAAACTTATCAGCGAAGGAAAGATGAATGGGAAACTGTATATGGGCAAATGGGTGTATTATCACAACAAAACCAATGCCATCATGTCTACCGAAACCTATAATGACCAAGGAAATTTGGAAGGAGAAAAACTGGTGTATTATGACAATGGACAGATTGCAGAAAGAGTGAACTATGTGAATGGAAAAATACAAGGTGTGTCCAGATGGTATTCGGAAACAGGAGTAGTATTGAAGGAGTTTCATTATGTAAATGATGAACTTCACGGAGAAGCCAAATATTACAATGACGAAGGGCAATTATTGGCCGAAGGAAGCTACAAGCACGACAGTAAGGATGGTATTTGGAAATACTATAAAGGCGGCAAGCTTGAAGAAGAAAAGGACTTTACCAAAAAGAGCAAAAACCCTTACAAACAATAGGTTAAAGCTATCAAGGCTATAATGTTTTATAATGGTAACTTTAAGAGGTTACCATTTTTTATTTTGTAATTTTGCAACGTATAATCAAATTCAATCGCTTACATAAATGAAACGAGTTATCGTAGGCCTTTCAGGAGGTGTAGATTCCAGTGTGGCAGCCTATTTGTTAAAGGAACAAGGCTATGAGGTCATTGGGCTTTTTATGAAAAATTGGCATGACGATTCGGTGACGATTTCCGATGAATGTCCATGGTTGGACGATAGCAATGATGCCATGTTGGTTGCCGATAAATTGGGAATTCCTTTCCAGACGGTAGATTTGAGTGAGCAATACAAAGAACGTATTGTGGATTATATGTTTGATGAATACCAACGCGGCCGAACTCCTAATCCGGACGTGCTTTGTAATCGTGAAATCAAGTTTGACGTCTTCATGAAAATTGCCTTGGATTTAGGAGCCGATTATGTGGCAACAGGACATTATTGTAGAAAAGGAACGATTCAAAAAGACGGAGAAGAAACTTATCAGTTATTGGCAGGTATAGATGGCAATAAAGACCAGTCCTATTTCTTGTGTCAATTGTCTCAAGAGCAGTTGTCGAAAGCACTTTTCCCAATTGGAGAATTGACAAAGCCAGAAGTTAGGGAAATTGCCACAAAATTAAATTTGGTTACCGCTGATAAAAAGGATTCCCAAGGACTGTGTTTTATTGGTAAAGTGAGACTTCCTGAATTTTTGCAACAAAAATTGATGCCAAAGGAAGGCGTGATTGTAGAGATCCCTTCTGATAGGGACGTGTACTTAAATGGGGCTTCTAGTTTTGATTCCAAAGAGGAAGAACTTCAATATTTAACAAAAAAGGTAGACTATCATATCACTGACGGAAAGGTGGTTGGAAAGCATCAAGGTGCTCACTATTTCACAAAAGGCCAGCGTAAAGGTCTTGGTGTTGGGGGGACTGTGGAGCCATTGTTCGTTATCGATACGGATGTGGAAGACAATGTCATTTATACAGGGCAGGGGAAAGACCATCCTGGCTTGTTAAAACGAGCCCTTTTTGTGGCTAATGATGAAGTGCATTGGATTCGTGAAGATTTGGAACTCCACCAAGGGGAAACTATGGAAGTGATGGCGCGTATAAGGTATAGACAGCCGTTGGAACCAGCAACTTTGTACAAAGTTGACAATGGACTTTACGTGGAATTTCAAAATTTACAATCGGCTATTACCGAAGGGCAATTTGTAGCTTGGTATCTAGGTGAGGAATTGGTAGGATCGGGAGTAATTTCTTAAATTGCACCAACCGATTCCCAAATACAACTAGATGTTAAAAAAAATATTGCTGTTTGGCATACTTGCCATAAGTTATTTGGGCCATGCCCAAGAAGATGCATGGGTATATCTTACCGATAAATTGGATGTTGAGACATCCATCAACAATCCCATTTCCATTTTATCACAGGCAGCCATCGACCGTAAAAATGCGCATGGCATTCCTATCGACAATCGCGATGTTCCTGTTAACGAAGCTTATATTTCAACGCTTAAAACTCAAACAGGCATTACTGTTTTAGCAAAATCGAAATGGTTCAATGCGGTGCATGTTAGGGGAACCCAAACAGATATTTCTGCATTATTGGACTTGCCTTTTGTAGACAGTATAGACTTTGCAGATAATAGCTTGGACCTTTCTTTAGGAAAAATGGCAGCCCTTCAAAATAAATTCAGTTTAGAAGAAACCACAGCTGATTTTGTTTATGGAAATGCCCAAAACCAAGTGGAAATGCTCAATTTGGAAACCTTACATCAACTCGATTTTACGGGAGAAGGTATTGTAGTGGCGGTATTGGATGCGGGATTTCCAAATGTCAATACCATGGCTGGATTCCAAAGATTACGAGACAATGATGATTTATTGGATGGCTATGATTTTGTGAATAGAACCGAAGATGTCTATGCCTATGCAGATAATGATCATGGTACACGGGTATTGAGCACCATGGCAGGCTACGTGGAAGATCAATTTGTAGGAACCGCGCCAGATGCCTCCTATTATCTTTTTAGAACTGAAGATGCGGGAAGTGAAAATCCTGTAGAGGAAAGTTATTGGGTGGAAGCTGCCGAGCGTGCCGATAGTTTGGGGGTACACATTATCAACTCATCTTTGGGCTATAACGAATATGACAATCCTAATTATAGTTACACTACAGCGGATATGAATGGAAACACGGCTTTTATTTCAAAAGGAGCCAATATTGCTTTTGAAAAAGGGATTTTAGTAGTGTCTTCCGCAGGAAATTCTGGGGCAACCACATGGCAAATTGTTGGAGCACCGGCTGATGCTGCCAATGTACTTTCTGTAGGTGCTGTGGATTCGGAAGGAAATTATGCGGCATTTAGTTCTCAAGGAAATGAAACGCAGCCTACCCAAAAACCAGATGTGGTGGCTCAAGGAGCAGGAGCGTCCATTATTAGTCCGAGTGATGCTTTGGTATCCAATAGCGGGACTTCTTTTAGTGGTCCAATTATTGCTGGTGCCGCGGCTTCTTTGTGGCAGGCTTTCCCATTGGAAACGAATGCAGAAATTAAGCAGCGGATCCAATCATCTTCCTCTCAATATGATTCGCCTGACAATTTGTTAGGCTTTGGCATTCCAGATTTTGGATTGGCCTATGATATGCTCTTGTCCTTGCATGAGATGAGTTTAGATGCAATTCAATTGTATCCCAATCCTATTAGAGAAGAATTGACCATTCAAATGGGAACGCTTTATGAGGAAACAACATATTCCTTGTATAATCTCCAAGGGAAGGAATTACAATCAGGTACACTGACACAACAGGTGGAAGATATTAGTGTTTCTGGCTTGGCTCAAGGCATGTATGTACTTTCTTTGAAAACGAAAACACAAATCAAATCGGTAAAACTTATCAAACTATAAATGACAAATAGAATTACAACACTTTTCGATATAGAATACCCCATAGTTCAAGCAGGAATGATTTGGAACAGTGGCTGGAGACTGGCGTCTGCAGCCAGCAATGCTGGTATATTGGGATTGATTGGTGCAGGCTCTATGTACCCAGAAGTATTGCGTGAACACATTCAAAAATGTAAAAAGGCAACAACAAAACCTTTTGGGGTGAACGTTCCAATGCTGTACCCGAACATTGATGAAATTATGGATATCATTGTGGAGGAAGGTGTAAAGATTGTTTTTACTTCGGCGGGAAACCCTAAAACTTGGACGTCTTGGCTACAAGAGCGAGGCATAACAGTTGTGCATGTAGTAAGTAGTGTGAAATTTGCGTTGAAAGCCCAAGAGGCAGGAGTGGATGCTATTGTTGCTGAAGGGTTTGAGGCAGGAGGACATAATGGTCGTGATGAAACAACTACGTTGACTTTGATTCCTATGGTGAAGGAGCAGTTACAAATTCCATTGATTGCTGCAGGGGGAATTGCTACAGGAAGAGGGATGTTGGCAGCCATGGTTTTGGGGGCAGATGGTGTTCAAGTAGGAAGCCGCTTTGTGGCAAGTGAAGAATCTTCGGCACATCAAGCCTTTAAGGAAGTGGTGGTAAATGCCAAGGAAGGGGATACGCAATTAACTTTAAAGGAACTGGCGCCAGTGCGTTTGGTGAAAAATAAGTTCTTTAATGATATCCAGGAGCTATATGCCAAAAGTCCTTCGGTGGAGGATTTGAAAGCACTTTTGGGAAGAGCTAGAGCTAAAAAGGGCATGTTTGAAGGGGATTTGGAAGAAGGAGAATTGGAAATTGGCCAGATTGCAGGTCTGATCCACGATATCAAGCCCGTTCAAGATATTGTAAGTGAGATGGTACAGGAATTTAGAGAAGCGCATACTCAACTAATGGGATTAAAAATTTAGGGATTTTTATCAGAGAAAGGAAGGCAGTTTGCCAAATGCCGACTAAAACGGTAAGCCATAAAATAACAAAAAGGAGATCTTGTCTCCTTTTTGTTTGAAACCATTCACGACTTAATCTTTAAAAATCCCTCAAAAATTATGGCGTAAAAAGTTTCAACTAGAACTAACTCAAATAATTACTTAAATTTAGGAATTAAATGCTCTTGTTAAAAGGAATTCCTAAAGGAGTTATTAACAATTTTAAATGTAATTAATTGATTTGTAATTAAATACAGTGTTTCAGCTTCTTCTTTACTATACGTTATAAAAGCATATCTTTGTCGCATTAAAAAGAATAACGTGAATCTTTCCCTTTACACCAAAGAGTTTAAATACAATTGGAAGTTGGCAGCCCCCGTGATGTTAGGGATGTTGGGCCATACTTTTGTGAGCTTTGTAGACAACGTTATGGTGGGGCAGTTGGGGACCGCCGAATTGGCGGCAGTGTCCTTGGGGAACAGTTTTATGTTCATCGCCATGTCCTTAGGAATAGGTTTCTCTACGTCCATTACGCCTTTGGTTGCAGAAGCCGATGGTGCCGAGGATTTTCAACAAGGAAAATCAGCTTTTAAACACGGCTTGTTTTTGTGTACGCTCTTGGGTATTTTGTTGTTCTTGGTGGTTTATTTTTCTAAGCCTTTAATGTATTTGATGAAGCAACCTACAGAGGTTGTGGAATATGCCATGCCTTATTTGGATTTGGTGGCATTTTCCTTGATTCCCTTAATCGTGTTTCAGGCTTTTAAGCAATTCAGTGATGGTTTGTCCATGACCAAATACCCAATGTACGCTACCTTATTGGGCAACATAGTAAATGTAGTATTGAATTATATTTTCATTTTTGGAAAATTTGGATTTCCAGAACTGGGAATTGTTGGTGCTGCTTACGGAACCTTGGCATCCAGATTTATAATGGTGGCCTTTTTATGGATGTTGCTAATGAAAAAGGAAAAATCCAAGGCCTTTGTAACCCATATAAAAATATTTGTACTCGATAGATTGATGCTGCGCCAGCTTTTAAAACTGGGAACCCCCAGTGCCATGCAAATGTTTTTTGAAGTAGCCATTTTTACTGGTGCTATTTGGTTAAGTGGGTTGTTGGGTAAAAACCCCCAAGCGGCCAATCAAATTGCATTAAACCTATCTTCAATGACGTTTATGGTTGCCACAGGTTTGAGCGTGGCTGCTATGATTAGAGTAGGAAACCAAAAAGGACTTCAAAATTATACCGAATTAAGACGAATTGCCTTCTCCATCTTTTTAATGGGTTTTATCTTTGCGGTGATTTTTGGACTGTTTTTTTACGTCTTCCACGGAAGTTTACCGAAACTATATGTCGACTTTAATGATGCTAAAAATGCCATGGATAATGCCGAAGTGGTTGGCATAGCTTCGACTTTGCTAATTGTTGCGGGATTTTTTCAGATTAGCGATAGTATCCAAGTGGTGATGTTGGGTGCCTTAAGAGGTTTACAGGATGTAAAAATACCAACAATCATTACTTTTATATCTTATTGGGTCATAGGGTTTCCTGTTTGTGTGTTTTTGGGGAAGGAAGAAGCCTATGGCAGTTTTGGGATTTGGATAGGCCTTTTGGCTGGTTTGACCGCAGCGGCCATTTTATTGTACATCAGGTTCAATTATTTGACCAATAAATTAATAGAAACAAACAAATTAGATTCATAATACACCATGGAATTACCAAAATTTTTATTGGGAGACAACACCGATTTCCCTGAAGCCATTTATATTGTTCATACCGATTTTCCTAGGTTCATCATCAATTTGGAAAACGATGATATTGAATGGTTGGAAGAGTTCGACGAACACGATCAAAAGGAAGTGGAGGCTGAAATTGAAAATTTGATTAATGCAGCTACCGACTTTTATGACCGTGAGGTGGCACGTTACGAAGAGTAGGCATGGAGCAACTCATTCAGTATGACACCGACTTATTTTTATGGTTAAATAATTTGGGCAATCCTACATGGGATGGCTTTTGGTTGGCGGTCACCAATAAATTTACCTTTATACCTTTGTATGCGGTATTACTGTATTTGCTTTACAGAAAAATGGGGGCCAAGTCATTGCTAATTTCTGTAGTCGTGATTGCTTTTATGATTGCTTTTACAGACCAGATTAGTAGTTTGTTCAAACATGGTATACAACGCCCCAGACCTTGTAAAGAAGCTGACTTAATGGAGCAAATGCGATATATTGCAGAACGTTGTGGGCGCTACGGTTTCTTCTCCGCACATGCCGCCAATTCTATGGCGATAGCGGTTTTTACAGGTTTGTTATTGAGGCCCTATTATAAATCCTTGATTTTTGCACTATTGTTTTGGAGTGCTTTTGTGGCTTATAGCAGGATTTATGTGGGCGTGCATTATCCTTTGGATATTATCTGCGGAATGACCTTTGGTGCATTGTCTGGTTTTTTGTTTTACAAACTCAAACAAAAGGCCGATTCCCGATTTATTTCTTCCTAAGAATATAATACTCGTTTACCAACCTACCATTATGTTTTTTGGAGTCTTTTTCTGCTAAGTTCAAATCGAAAGTGGTTTGAAACTCCATCTCGTATTGATTGGATAAGAAGACTTTATCTTCCTCGGATAATTTTTGGGTTAGGAGTCCGAATGCAACTGTTTCTGGAAGCTGAAATGTACCTTCTTCAGTTTTTAATGAAGGAATTTTGTCTCCAAATTGCCATATCACTTCAGGAGAAACGTAGCCCAATCCATAAACTTGAAGTTGCTCTTCATCTGCTTCGGCTTTTAAACTTGAAACTGGGTTGTAATTGGAGCCTTTTAAGGCATTGGCCAAAGGCGACCCTGTTAGGAACAAAGAAGCGAAAAACAGTACTGTAAAATAAAATACTTTAGGGAAATCCTTCTTTTTCAATTGTATAATAATTCCAATACCTAGCCCCAATACAGTAAGAGAAGTGAGTATATACACAAACCAATAGTTGGAAATGTTGGAACCTAAAAAGAAGTAAGCCGCAATAGGAAATACCACTCCAATGAGGGCAATCAATCCAAAATTGAAATACACAGGAATGGTTTCTCTTTTATCTTTTAGATCCTTAAAGCTTCTAAACAGATATTCAATATAAAATCCAGTGTTAATTGCCAATGGAATAAGCACAGGCATTAAGTATCTTGACTTTTTTTCTGGTACAATAGACAACAGAACCACGGCCAAAATCGTCCAATAAAAACTAAAACGGTAGGCTTTTAGATTGGATACTCGCGATTTCAGATAAGGATATAGGAGACCTATAAAAGCAGGAATGGTCCAAATGCCGCTTTGGGTGAAAAAGCTCCAATAGTAGTAAAACGGTCTTACGTTGTAGCTTCCCCAGTTGCCCGTTTCTTTTTCTGCAATTTTGGCAAACGTACCAGGATCGTTTAGTCTAACATACAGATACCACCATCCCCCAATCAAGAGTCCCGTAGCAAGGAACAACAAAAGTGCTGGAATTTTTTTGGTAATGGCTTTGTATTTGTAAACAATACCGTAAGCTATAAGAAACGGAAGCAATAGTGCATAAAAGGAAACGGGACCTTTGCACAGAATGGAGCCTCCCAACATAACCCCTGCAATGATGGCATATTTGTAGTTGGTGTTCGGAGTTTGAAAAAACTGAAACAGAAAATAAATCCCCATAAGCATAAAACCATGGGTGAAGATATCCCAGGGCGCTTCCATA
The DNA here is from genome assembly GCF_059735265.1 of Mangrovimonas sp. sgz306409. NCBI lineage: Bacteria > Pseudomonadati > Bacteroidota > Flavobacteriia > Flavobacteriales > Flavobacteriaceae > Mangrovimonas > Mangrovimonas sp. sgz306409. The sequence goes on along the minus strand of NZ_JCAPEU010000009.1, from coordinate 50,233 downwards.
GTAATGCCGATGACATAGAAAGACGTTACTACAATCAAGGCATTTATAAAGCTATGTTTGGTGTTTTCCGTAAGCTGTTTTGAAAGGAGGTAGGTGAAAATTCCTGTAAGGGCAATAAAAATAATGGCAGGAAACCTGAGGGCTGTCAATTTTGTAATTCCAAATATTTGAGCGAAAATAGCCGTAAACCAAGTAGGTAATGGTGGTTTTTCGTAACGCGCTTCTCCATTCATGGTGGTCAAAAGCCAATTACCGTCGGTTAACATTTCTCGGGCTGTAATAAAATTACGGGCTTCCATAATGCTAACTGGAAGGTAGTGAATCGTAAATCCTAACATCAACACTACAAATAAAAGTAGTGCAATGATAGGGTTATGCTGAAGTTTTTTGAGCATTTGATTTTCTTATTAAAAGTAAATTTCGGGCATAGATAAGCGATCCCAAACTATGGCCGGTAAAAAGAACAGGGTCTTTTCTTATAATGGAATAGGTTAAAATGAGCAAGGAACCTATAAGGCTCAAAAGCCAAAATCCAAAAGGCAATTCCGATTGTTTTCTTCGTTCGGAATAAATCCATTGGTACACAAACCGAAGGGTGAAAATTACTTGGGATACAATTCCCAAAAGCAAGAGCCAAAATGGAATGGCTTCGTTTTTAAACAGCAGTTCCCTATCAATAATATTGTTATTGTAATAATAAACTACAATAAGCACAGGAAACCCCAATAAAAAATATTGCAGGGGTTTGAATAGTTTTTGCCATTCTCCTTGTAGTTGAAGGTTGCGGATGTAAATGTAATAGGTAAGCCCTTGCCCAAGCATGATGGCAAAATCATTACGCAAATATCCATACACAAACAATAAAAAGGAAGCGATCAAGCTAAGTGACCAAAACAGGGTAGGAGTGATGACTTTTTGTTGTTTTTCCGAGGTGACCCATTGAATGATTAACCTGGAGGAAAACAAGGTTTGGGCGATAAACCCAATACTATATATTAGCCAATCGCTCATTTACTTGATTTGGAAACCGTATAGTTGATGTATTTTTTCTTCATCCACAAATAGGCGAAGCAGTCCATTAAAGGACCAATAAGTCTATTCCAAAGTCCAAATTTTGCGGTTCCGGCAATTCTAGGGAAATGCTTCACAGGGACTTGCAATATCTTTCCGTTTTGCAATAAGATCATTGCAGGTAAAAAGCGGTGAAGGCCTTTAAACATTGGGATTCTTTTGGCATAGTCAGTTTTAATGACTTTTAAAGGGCAACCTGTATCGTCCATCCCATCGTGGGTAAAAGCTCTTCTTATGCCATTGGCAATTTTGGAAGACATATTTTTTACAAAAGAATCTTTTCTGTCTGCCCTTACGCCGGTAACAAGATCGTATTCGCCAATGTGTTCCAAGAGTAGGTTGAAATCCTGAGGATCGGTTTGTAAATCAGAATCGATATAGCCTACCAGTTCTGTATCGGCATAGTCAAAACCAGCTTTAATGGCTGCGCTTAAACCTCTATTTTCCTTAAAGAGAATGTAATTAAAAGCGTCGTTTCTATTGCAAATGGTTTCAATAAGTTGCTGGCTATTGTCTTTGGAGCCATCGTTTACAAATAACACGGAGCTTGGGACTCTTGCAATTTTGGTATAGGCCAATAATTCCTGTTCCACGCGTTCTAAATTATCTTCTTCATTGTAAACAGGAACAATTATGGTAAATTTGTAATGCATCTAAAATGTATTAGGTGGTACAAAAATATTCTTTTTTAAGTAAATCGAAATTATTCTTATTGATATAATAGTCGTTACTTTGTCTAAAATAGTGTCACAAATGAAAATACTTGTTACGGGAGCCGCCGGATTTATAGGGTCCCACACAGCAGAACGTTTGCAGTCCTTGGGACATGAAGTGATTGGAGTGGATAATTTTTGTCCTTATTATAGTGTAGCTTCCAAGGAAATAAATGCCGAAGCACTTGCTAAAAAGGGGATCTCAATTATCAAGAAGGACCTTAGGGATGAGGCACTTTCAGAGGTGTTGCCTACAGATGTAGACTATATTTTTCATTTTGCAGCACAGCCAGGTATTTCTACCACGTCCACCTTTGAAGATTATTTAAGCAACAATATTTTGGCTACAAAGCAACTTGTGGATTATGCTTTGGAATGTCCCAACCTTAAATTATTTGTAAATATTGCTACGTCCTCCATTTATGGATTGGAGGCTACTTTTACAGAAGATGTCGCCCCAAAACCAGCTTCACATTATGGGGTGACTAAGTTGGCGGCTGAACAAATGGTGCTTCAAAAAAGTAGAGAACAATTGTTTAAGGCGTGTTCGTTGCGTTTATATTCGGTGATAGGGCCAAGGGAACGTCCTGAAAAAATGTACACCAAATTAATTGAATTGGGAATTAAGGGAGAAGCATTTCCTTTGTATGAAGGCAGCGATACACACTTAAGGAGTTTTACCTATGTAGGTGATATTGTTGACGGGATTGCAAGTGTTGTTGGAAAGGAAGACAAGGTGAATGGAGAGGTTATTAATTTAGGTACAGAAGTAGAACATACCACGCAGGATGGTATTGATGCCGTTGCAGAAGTATTGGGTAAACCTATAGCCATTAATGTGATTCCTAAGCGTCCTGGCGATCAATTGCGTACTAAGGCCAATATTGATAAGGCACGCCGTTTATTGGATTACAATCCACAAACCACCTTGTTGGAAGCGGTAAAAGCCCAAGTGGCATGGTATAGGGAAACGTTTTTATAAAGAGATTTAACAGATATTGAAAAAAATAAAGGGTACACATTGTGTACCCTTTATTTTTTATGTTGAAACTTGAAATGGAGTTTCAATTTAGATCTATAAATCTTAGGGTAAAGTATCCTTCTTAACAGAAATAGGTACCGCAACTTTAGTTTGGTCCCAAGCCATAGTCAAGTCTAAATTACCAGTAGTATTATCAAACCCAATGGTGAACTGTTCCACAGTATTGTTCAAGGATTCTACTGGAACTTCTATTTCCAAAATATCGTATTGTGGCTCGCGCATAGGTTTCATTTGTTCATCCACTCCCCAGGGATAAAGTTTGGTATTCAAAATCACGTTCCATGAACTATCGCTTGGAATCGTCCAAAGCGTATAAATACCTTTAGGAATGGCAATTCCTTGAATGTAAAGCGGTTTGTTGGTTTCAAAAGTTGTGGCTTCGTTTGCCCCAGTACGCCATACTTGGTCATAAGGCACCAAGCCCCCAAAAATTTCCCTTCCTTTTTTGTAGGGACGGTTGTACTGTACTTTTAGGTCCAGATCGTTTAGTGTAAACTCTATGGTATCCTTCGGACTTAAACGTTTCGAGAAGATGTTTTCAACAAAAAAAGAGTATAAAAAAAGACCAATGGCAACCACCAACAGTACCCATAATACCCATTTAAAAAATCTATTCATTCGCCATCTAATTTGAAGTGTAAATATAAGGATATTGAAAAGCTTTCAAAACAGCAGAACGTTAATTATACAGGCTTTAGTATGCCATGACAAATGGAATTCAAATTTAAAGGAATTCCCGTAATTTTATAACAAATAGAAAGTTGTAGAGAATGTTTGAATGCTACTTTGTATTTCAAATACATAAAAATGACCTAGGTCGAAGAAAAAAATAACACAATTTGCCACACTTTATTTTTTTAGACGTCTTTAAGTTGAACTTAACCGAGTAACCAAAAAGTTTCGAAGCGAATGTTTCAAATTGACCTTATTGAGAAATGCAAGCAGAACAACCGTGCGGCACAATTGCAGTTGTACAAGCAATATTGCGACGGCATGTTTGTGGTGGCCATGCGTTTTGTGAAGGACTCCATGGAAGCTGAAGATATCGTACAGGAGTCTTTTATCAAAGCCTTTACCAAACTGCACCAATATAAGGGAGAAGTTACTTTTGGAGCTTGGTTAAAACGTATTGTCATCAACAAAAGCATCGATCTTTTAAAATCCAAAAAGGAACATTTGTTGCAATTGGAAGAGGTGCACCTCAAGGTGGTCGATGGTCCAGAAGATGACAATTGGTTGGTAGAAGATTCCCTTGGCTTGGAGGATGTTAAGGCGGCTATTCAAGAATTACCGGAAAGGTATAAATATGTGGTTATGTTGTATTTGATGGAAGGTTATGACCATCAGGAGATTTCAGAAATCCTCAACATTACCGAAGTAGCCTCCAGAACCCAACTCTCAAGAGGGAAGACTAAATTAAAAGAACTATTAATACAAAGGAACAATGGCACAAGATATTAGAAATCTGTTTAAGGAGGAATCCAAGGTGTCCAATCAAGTAATGCCTAAAGGGCACGAAGCCCGTTTTTTGGAGAAATTGGAAGCCGAACTACCACAACAAAAGCACTCCCGTTCAATGTTTAGGATAATTAGTATGGCGGCGAGTATTGTGGTTATGCTTGGGTTTGCAATTGGAGCTTATACCTTTTACGAGGGGAAAGAAACCGTAACTCCCGATAAAACAAAAGAGATGGCTTCAAACCTGAAATCTTTGGGAGATATTTCCCCAGATCTAAAAAAGGTGGAAGATTATTATTTGGCCAACATCAACTTGGAACTGTCCAAAGTGGAGTTGAATGACGATAATAAGGAGCTGTTTGATAGCTATGTGGTACGCCTTGAGGAATTGAATAAGGAATACCAGCGTCTGTCTGTGGAATTGACTCAGTCAGGTCCAAATGAGTTGACCGTAAGCGCCTTGATAGATAATCTGAAATTACGCCTTAACCTATTGTACCGTTTAAAAGAACAATTAAGAGACCTGAACGATTCCGAGTTTGGTCAGGACAATGTATAACAAATGAAAACAACAATGACACATACCTATAAACGCCTGTTAGGGCTATTGTTGCTCGTCGTAACGTTCAGCGTATCGGCACAGCAGAAACTAAATAAAGTATCGCAGTCCATAAAAGTGGCCGATGATGTCACCATCGATTTAAATACCAGTCATGTTCAGATTGAAGTAGATACTTGGAACCGCGATGTGGTAGAAATCGAAGCTTATGTTGAAAGCGATAAACTCTCCGCTGCAGAATTGGAAGCCGCCATGAAGGCTTGGAAGTTGACTGTTGATGGTTCTGGAAATTTGATATCAATCCATTCCAAAGAACCAGGAACCAGTTGGAATGGGGTTTATGTAGACGATTTTGATTTCGACTATAATTTTGAATTCGATGCCATCCGGGATCTAGAGTTTGAGTTGGCACAGTTGCCAGCACTTCCAGAGCTTCCAGAATTGCCGGAGATGCCCCCTATGCCTGAACTTCCGAATATGGCTATGCCAGAAATGCCCGAGCTTCCAGAGTTGCCAGAACTTCCCGAAGGGATCCATAATGTACATTTTGATACAGAAGCCTATAAAAAGGAGGGAGAGAAATATTTGGAAGAATGGAGTAGGGAGTATGAAAAAAAATACGGCAAAGCCTACAAGGATAAAATGAAAGCTTGGGCCAAGGAAATGAGTAAGGTAGATTTTAAGGCTTATGAAGAGCAAATGAAAGTTTGGGGAGAAGCCTTTGGAAAACAGTTTGGAGAAGAATACCAAATGAAAATGGAAAACTGGAGCAAACAGTTTGATGAAGAATGGGGCAAAGCATATGAAGAAAAGATGCGTGAATGGGAGAAGCGTCACGAAAAGGAGTTAGAAATGCACACTAGAGAATTAGAAAGACGTCAAGCACAACAGGAACGTCGTCAGGCTGAAATGGAAAAACAGTTGGAACAGCGTATCGAGGCCCAACAACGTAGAGAAGAAGAACGTATGAAACGTTTTGAAGAGCGCCAACAGTTTCATGAACAACGTCGTGAAGAACTGGAGCGCTCCATGGAAGCCAAACAAAGCAAGGTGAAAAGGGTGATTAAGATAAAAATGCCCAAAGATGCCAAGCTGAAAATGAATGTGCGACATGGAGAATTGAAACTTACTTCAACCATAAAAGACCTTAAAGGCGAATTGTCTTATGCAACTTTATTGGCCAATCACATTGATGGAAAGCATACTTCCATCAATGTGGCCTATTCGCCAATTTGGGTGGATGTTTGGGATATGGGAGAACTCAAATTGAATTATGTGGAGGAGGCTCACATCAAGTCGGCCGATAGATTGGTGCTTAGTTCCAATTCCTCCAATATTAGCATTGAAGCCTTAAAGGGAAATGCGGTTATCAACGGAAGTTTTGGCGACTTGACCATCGATAAAATTGACGATTCCTTTCAAAACCTTAATGTCGTTCTAGAAAATAGCGATGCTATTATTAATCTGCCCAAAACAGAACATAACCTGCAGTACAATGGTAATCGCTCCAGATTTAGTCATCCCCAAAAGGACCCTTCACAAAATATGACTTCCTTTTCCAATAATTTGTTAAGCAGCAATAAAAGTATTGTGATCAATGCTAAATTTAGTCATGTTACTATGCGATAATATCTGAAGTCATTTGGAGATTAACTTAATAGAGAATGCTATTTTTGAAGAAACATTGAGACAATGACAGCTAAGGAGTTTTCCCAGTTACTAATAGGTTTAGGCAATTCAAAATTGATGGTTTTGGATACGAATATTTCTAGGGAAAGCTATGTCTTATTGGACCTTTCCAAAGACAATGCATTACTTCAATCTGTAGATGTTTCCAATAGCTCAAAATTGGAAGTATTTGTCAATTACCATTTAGAAATTCATAATGCTAAAGTGGCTTTTGGAGGCTATTTGGAAGAACGCAATATTTACCAGAGGAGCACACATTTTAAACCTATGGATGGTGATTTGGAACGTTCCATTCATCTGGGGATGGATTTTTGGGCTGAAGAAGGAACGGGGGTTTGCGCGCCTTTAGCTGGACGTGTTCATAGCTTTCAAGACAACACCAATTTTGGAGATTATGGGCCTACCATTATTTTGGAACATGAGGTTGAAGGGGCAATTTTCTATACTCTATACGGTCATCTAAGTTTGGAGTCTTTGAAATCCGTATCAGTTGGGAAGCCTATAGAAAAAGGAGAAGTGTTTGCATCATTGGGGACTGCTGCCGTTAATGGCGATTATCCTCCACATTTGCATTTTCAGATTATTAGGGATTTGCAGGGAAAGGTAGGGGACTATCCTGGGGTATGCCATAAATTGGAAGTAGACTTCTATCGAAACAATTGTCCGAATCCTAATTTTCTACTGCAGTTATAATGTTTTGTTCGGCTTTAAAAAACGGACTTTTTACTCCTTTTACACCTGGTACTGCCATAAAGATAGAACCTGCCAAAGGATAAGTACCGTATTCATCTGTAGTCATGTCTTGACTGGAAGTTGTGATAAAAAGGGTTTCCAAATTCTCACCTCCAAAAGCGCAAGAGGTCACGTTATGAGCAGGTACCTGTATTTTAGAAAGCACCTCGCCACTTAATGGATCGAAACGAATCACGGCATTACCATTCCACATTCCAACCCATAGCTTGTCTTCTTCATCAATGGTCATTCCGTCAGGAAAACCTAAGGAATCTGGAACTTTAACAACCACGCGTTCGTTTGAAATTTCAGCAGTTGTATCATCGTAGTCATAAGCCTTGATTTCTGCTGTAGGCGTGTCTATATAGTACATGGTGTGTTTGTCTTTAGTCCATACAATACCATTTGAAATGGTTACGCTGTCTTTCTTCAGTTGGGCATTCCCTTTTTGGTCTATCATATAGAGTTTAGCATCATGAGGACGTTGTTCCAAGCCCATGGAACCTACCCAAAAGCGGCCTGAAGGATCGCATTTTCCATCGTTAAAGCGATTGCTTGGGATATTTGCCTCAACATCCGATAATAGGGTGAAAGTTTTGGTGTCTATTTGTAAAATATAAATACCGTCCTCAAGGGCTACCACAGCTCTATTGGCATCTACGGGCACTACTGTACCTATTTTAGATGGCGTTTCAATAGACTTGTCGGCTTTTGATTTTGGGTTGTAAATGTGCAGGGCCTTGCCGTCAATATCTACCCAGTATAATTCTTGGGTTTCGTGGTTCCAAAAGGCACCTTCTCCCAATTGGGCTTTAATTTTATATTCAAGGGTGGCTTGTGTTTTTAGAGCCATATCCGTTGGCTTTTTATGCTGTTTAATGTTACAGCTCCATGCAGAAAGAAGCAGCGTCAACAGGGCGCAAGAGTAAAATTTGGTCTTGACTTTAGAAACCGATAGCATAGGTTAAGTTCTTTGATGGAGAATAAAAGTAATAAAATCGGATTTAAAATCAATATAAATAATTGAAAAAGCGATTTTTATAGTCCGAAAGCCCTGTAAACACTATAAAAAAAAAGCTCCTGATGTTTTTTATCAGGAGCTTTAAGAATATAGGTTAGTAATTGTGGTTATTCTTCAATAATTACCCAATCACCCTTGGCCAATAAAGGCTCAGCTTGTTTGAATTTCATGGTTTTGTTTTCACCGCTCATGACGTTTTTGATGGTAACCTTGTCGTTACGCCCAATTTTTGGTTTGTCCCTTACAACGGTTTCTACAGCTTCGGGCTGGCTTTGGGTATTCCCGGCAGCACGACTTTGAGCAGCTCGCTCATCCATATTAGGGATTTCTTCTTTAGTCGTTTCCAGTTTTTCTGCACGTTTGGCACGAGCTTCTTGAATGGTGCTTTGGGTTTCTGTAGGTAATTCCCCTTTGAAAAGGAACGAAATTACATCCTTGTTCACTGAATCCAACATGCGCTTGAACAATTCAAAGGCTTCGAATTTATAGATCAATAACGGATCTTTTTGTTCGTGAACTGCCAACTGTACAGACTGTTTCAACTCGTCCATTTTGCGTAAGTGAGTCTTCCAAGAGTCGTCCACAATGGCCAAGGTAATGTTCTTTTCAAAGTCATTGATAAGTTGCTTACCATTGGTTTCGTAAGCCTTTTGAAGGTCTGTTACTACCTGAAGTGTTTTTACCCCATCAGTGAAAGGTACTACGATACGCTTAAATTTATCGCCTTGGTTTTCAAATACATTTTGAATTACGGGGAAGGCCAATTCTGCGTTACGGTTCATTTTTTCACGATAGTGTTCAAATGCCGCTTTGTAAACTTTACCAGCGATTTCCTGTACCGATTGTTTTCCGAATTCAGCCTCGGTAATGGGAGAGCTCATAGAGAAATAACGAATCAGTTCAAACTCGAAGTTTTTAAAATCGTTGGCTCCTTTGTTGGATTCAGCAATGGTTTCAGCTGTATCATAAATCATGTTGGCCAAATCCACACGTAAACGCTCTCCAAATAGGGCGTGGTGACGACGCTTATAGATGACTTCCCTTTGGGCGTTCATGACATCATCGTATTCCAATAAACGTTTACGAATTCCAAAGTTGTTTTCTTCTACTTTTTTCTGGGCACGCTCAATAGATTTGGAAATCATGGAGTGTTGAATTACTTCTCCTTCTTCCAATCCCATTCGGTCCATCATTTTTGCAATACGCTCACTACCGAACAAACGCATTAGGTTGTCTTCAAGCGATACGTAGAACTGTGAACTACCCGGATCTCCTTGACGTCCAGAACGACCACGCAACTGACGGTCTACACGACGTGAATCGTGACGCTCGGTACCAATAATGGCCAAACCGCCTGCAGCTTTCACGGCTTCGGTTAATTTAATGTCGGTACCACGACCCGCCATGTTGGTAGCGATGGTTACCTGACCTGGTTGTCCTGCTTCAGCAACAATATCGGCCTCTTTTTTATGAAGTTTCGCGTTCAATACATTGTGAGGGATCTTGCGAATGCTCAACATTTTCCCTAAAAGTTCACTGATTTCCACCGAGGTTGTACCAATCAATACAGGACGTCCTGCTTGTGATAGTTTGGTTACTTCGTCGATAACAGCATTGTATTTTTCACGCTTAGTTTTATAGACTAAATCTTCACGGTCATCACGCGCAATTGGTCTGTTGGTTGGAATCTCCACAACATCCAATTCGTAGATTTCCCAGAACTCCCCAGCTTCGGTTACTGCTGTACCTGTCATTCCCGAAAGTTTGCGGTACATTCTGAAGTAGTTTTGAAGCGTAATGGTAGCAAAGGTTTGGGTAGCGTCCTCAATTTTTACATTTTCCTTGGCCTCGATAGCTTGGTGCAATCCGTCACTATAACGACGCCCTTCCATGATACGTCCCGTTTGCTCATCCACAATCATGACCTTGTTGTCCATGACTACATATTGAATGTCTTTCTCGAATAGAGCGTAAGCTTTCAACAATTGGCTAAGCGTATGGATACGCTCAGATTTTACACCAAAATCCCTAAACAGTTCTTCTTTTGCGTCAGCTTCATCTTCTTTTGAAAGGTTTTGAGCTTCGATTTTGGCAATTTCCACGCCAATTTCCGGCATGACGAAGAAATTAGGATCGTCATTTCCAGAAAGGTATTCTACTCCTTTATCGGTAAGTTCTACCTGATTGTTTTTTTCATCAATTACATAGTACAACTCCGCATCAATTTTCGGCATTTCGCGGTTGTTGTCCTGCATATAGAAGTTTTCGGTTTTCTGAAGCAACATTTTGATTCCTTCTTCACTCAAAAACTTAATAAGTGCCTTGTTCTTTGGCATCCCACGGTATACGCGCAATAATTGGAAACCACCTTCTTTAGTATCTCCTGAGGTAATCAATTTTTTTGCTTCTGCCAAGACTCCCGTCAAATATTGACGTTGGGTAGCAACGATAGAATCAACTTTAGGCTTTAATTCTGTGAATTCATGACGGTCTCCTTGTGGGATTGGTCCAGAAATAATCAATGGGGTACGGGCATCGTCAATCAATACCGAGTCCACCTCATCCACGATAGCGTAGTGGTGTGGGCGTTGTACCAAATCGTCTGGCGAATGGGCCATGTTATCACGTAGGTAGTCAAAACCAAATTCGTTGTTGGTACCATAAGTAATATCGGCATTGTAGGCTTTTTTACGAGCAGCAGAGTTAGGTTGGTGGTAGTCGATACAATCCACGCTCATTCCGTGGAACTCAAACAACGGCGCCATCCACGCGCTATCACGTTTTGCCAAATAGTCGTTTACGGTTACCAAGTGCACCCCTTTCCCTGCAAGGGCGTTAAGGTATACCGGTAAGGTAGCCACCAAGGTTTTCCCTTCCCCTGTTTGCATTTCAGCAATTTTTCCTTGGTGCATGGTGATACCACCTATCAGCTGTACATCATAGTGTACCATGTCCCAAGTAATGGCTTTTCCTGCGGCATCCCATGAGTTGGCCCAAACTGCTTTATCGTCTTCAAGCACCACATATTCTTTGGAACCTGATAGTTCACGATCGAAAGCGTTGGCCGTTACTGAAATGGTTGTATTGTCCTTAAAACGTTTTGCAGTTTCCTTAACTACAGCGAAGGCTTCAGGAAGGATGTCGGTTAAAACGGTTTCGGTAACCTTGTAGATTTCGTCTTTAATACCGTCGATTTCTACATATATATCTTCTCTTTTGTCAATGTCTTCAGTGGCTTCAGCTTCTTTTAATAGGGCCTCCATTTTATCGTTCAATGGCTGTCTCGCTTCTGCAATTTGCGCTTTGAAAGCAGCTGTCTTGGCACGAAGTTCATCATGTGACAGTTGTTCTAGGGCGCTTTCAAAGGACTTTATTTTATTGACTATGGGTGTAATTGCTTTGACATCCTGTTTGGATTTGTCGCCAACAAATACTTTTAATACTGAATTTAAAAAACTCATGGTGTGTTGTTTAGCTTGTCGTTGGTGGGATGCCAACGTATATGTTATTAAATATGTTGTTGCCTTTGCAAGCGTTTAAAGGCTTCCAAAGATAAGGTTTGTGCAATGTTTATTAAAGTATAGCGTATAAAAAAAGTCTCTATGTTGAGACTTTTTAACTATTCTTTCTGATTTATTTAGTATTCGTCCTCGTTCCAGAGGTAATCTTCGTCTGTTGGATAGTCTGACCAGATCTCCTCAATAGAATCGTACGAATCACCTTCATCCTCAATGGCCTGTAGGTTTTCAACTACTTCCAATGGCGCTCCTGTACGGATAGCATAATCTATTAATTCGTCTTTAGTGGCTGGCCACGGAGCATCACTTAAATAAGATGCGAGTTCTAAGGTCCAATACATTTCTTATAGATTTAGAATTTTCTGCAAAAATAAATTTTTAGTTGAAAAAGTCAAGAAAAAAATGAATTATTTCAATGTTAACTAATCATTAATAATAAGAGCGTCCCTTTTTTGTGAAATTCCTAACTTTCTGTCTAGGATACTACAAAAAAAATGCACTTCCAAAATTTATTAAGATTCTTTTTTAGGAATCCATTTAATTTCTTCGGCTTGCAAGTCGTAGGACAACTTTCGTGCCAATACAAACAGATAGTCTGAGAGACGATTTAAATACATTAAAGTTTCTGGTTGAAAGGGGCTGATCTCGTTTAAAGCAGAGGCCAAACGCTCAGCTCTACGGCATACACAGCGAGCAATGTGACAGAATGACACGGTTTGGTGGCCTCCGGGTAGGACAAAGTGTGTCATAGGCGGTAAACTGTCGTTCATTTGGTCTATGGCTGTTTCCAAAACTTGAATGTCAGCTTCCGATATTTTTGGGATGTTCAAACGTTCTTTGCCGTTTTTTAAGGTCCATTTTTCTGGGTCGGTGGCCAAAATGGCACCTACGGTAAACAAATGGTTTTGGATAGCTACCAATAAGGCTTTGAATTCCGCAGCCATGTCTTGGTCCCTTAAAAGGCCGATATGGGAATTGAGTTCATCTACGGTGCCGTAGCTTTCTATGCGTATATGGTGTTTGGGAACGCGGGTGCCGCCAAATAAGGCTGTACTACCTTTATCGCCAGTTTTGGTGTATATTTTCATGGGTTCAAAATTCTAGATTCGTGCCCCAAAGGTACAGTATTTTGTATAGTTTCCACTGCTAGCCAATTGGCTTTGGATGTGTTGCGGTTTACTTAAGTCTGGTGTCACTTTCAATCATCCCGTCACGTAAACGGATGATACGGTGGGCGTGGGCGGCAATGTCCTCTTCGTGGGTTACTAAAATCACCGTATTGCCTCGTTGGTGGATGTCATCAAAAAGGGCCATGATTTCCACGGAAGTTTTGGAATCCAGGTTTCCTGTAGGCTCATCGGCTAGAATAATGGAAGGCTTATTAACCAAAGCTCTTCCAACGGCCACACGTTGGCGTTGCCCTCCCGATAGTTGGTTGGGGCGGTGATCCATGCGGTCGGCCAATCCTACATCGGTTAGGACTTCTTCGGCACGTGCGTCACGTTCTTTTTTGGAAGCGCCGGCATACACCATAGGTAGCGCCACATTGTCCAAAGCGGTGGTTCGGGGTAACAGGTTAAAGGTTTGAAATACAAAGCCGATTTCTTTATTACGAATATCGGCCAGTTCGTCATCAGTCATTTGGCTTACGTCCTTACTGTTCAAAATATAAGAGCCGCTAGTTGGTGTGTCCAAACATCCCAGTAAATTCATTAGGGTGGATTTTCCTGAACCTGACGGTCCCATAATGGCGATGTAGTCGCCGCGTTCTATATCCAGGTCGATGCCCTTTAATACGTGAACGGTTTCTTGCCCTAATTGAAAATCCCTAGTAATGCTGCGAATTTGAATGACATTGTCCATAAAAAAAGATAAAAGCTTAGTGGGTTTGGATTGCTTCTGCAAGATAGCAGAATTCTTTCAATAGGACGTTGCCGAAGCGAAGTTGTTACACCCTAATGGAGAAATGTTCTTTCCTTTGTTCGGTTCTAAAAAATACCATGCCCCAATAAAAGGTATCGATGGTGACGGTGACCTTTGGGTGGGCTTTAATTTCTTCCCAAGCTTCGGTCATGTCTTTAGACCAGTGAATATCGTCCAAGATGATTACGGTGTCATTATGGACCGTATCCAAAAGCTCTGAAAAGTAGTATAGGGTAGCTGTTTTTTGATGGTTACCATCCATGTAAATAAGGTCGTAAGTTTGGTTGTCCAATTGCTGAATAGCAGGAGTGAATTCGGTAATAATAGAGTTGATGTTATTCAATTGAAACTGTTGGAACTGTTTTTGGGCTACAGCGGCAGTATTGGGGCAGCCTTCAATGGTGGTGATTTGCGATTCGTGATGTCCAATTGCCATAGCAGTGGTGCCCATGCCGAGGGAAGTTCCCAATTCCAAGATGTGTTTGGCTTTTAAATAGGTTACCAATCGATTTAAAAGTTTAGCACGTTTTAATGTAATACCAGATGTTTTGGCAATTTTGGATACTTTTCGTGTGTTGTCTTTAAAAATTCTACTGCCTGCACCCAAATCGGTTATGGTGATTTCGGAATGGTTACGATAGAGGGCTTTTCGGTATTGCTTTAAAAGGGTGTAGCTTTCATGCTTTTTTCGGTCGTAAAAACACAGGGTGACCAACTGGTATACAAAAGGGGAGTGGACGCCATGTTGGTTGGTTGAGCGCCAAAGGAATATGAAATATTGTAGGAGTTGGTACATGTTGTGGCAAAAATAGGATTCTATCCCATTTGTAAAAAGGATTTCAATTGGAAAATATCGGCTTCTACCGGTTCAATCTGATAGTGCTAAGTGTTGTTTAAGCGGATGCTATTCTATAGTGCAGGCGTGAATGAGGGTAATTGATGTCAATTGGGGTTTGTGTTTTTGTCATCCTGAGCTTGTCGAAGGAGGACGTGGTATTCCGTATTGGGTATAATTTTTTGAAAATCGTTCTAAGTCTTTCCAATTATTGTCGATTAGAGCTTTCTTCTTTTTTCTAGACCAACCTTTAATTTGTTTTTCTCTACTGATAGCTTCTGTTGGAGAAGTGCATTGGATATGCCATACCAAATTTATGGGGCGTCTTGTTGCTGTATAACAGGATTTGTTTATGCCTAAGTTGTGTTGTGTCAAGCGTTCCTGTAAATTATTTGTTACGCCCGTGTAGTAGGAGCCGTCTGCACATTGTAAAATGTAAACATAGTAAAACCTCATGTACATAAAGATAATTAAAAATGGGATATGAAATGGCTTCGACAGGCTCAGCCTGACAAGGAGCGATGTTTTGGACGATTACTGTTAGGCATCTCCTTCCAACTTTTCTGAAAGTTCAAACCAACGGGCTTCCTTTTCCGCAATACTATCCATAAGCTCTTGAAGTTCTTGGGATAGATTGTTGATGGCTTCTGTAGAAAGACTTTCATCCAGGAACTTTGCTTCCAATGCTTTTTTGTCCAATTCCAAGGAACGGATCTTGCTCTCCAGATTCTTGAGTTCCTTTTGTTCGTTATAGCTTAGTTTTTGGGCTTCGTTTTGTTTGGACGCCTCCGTAGTTTTGGAAGTGTTCTCCTTAGTGCTTTCTGCTGGAGGGGCGGATTGTTCGTAGATGCGGTAATCGGTATAGTTGCCAGGGAAGTCCTGAACTTCACCTTCACCTTTGAATACAAATAAGTGATCTACAATCTTGTCCATAAAGTAACGGTCGTGGGACACTACCAAAAGACAGCCCGGAAAATCCAACAGGAATTCTTCCAAGACGTTTAGGGTCACGATGTCCAGATCGTTGGTGGGCTCATCCAGAATTAAAAAGTTAGGGTTCTGGATTAAAACGGTGCAGAGGTATAGGCGTTTTTGTTCCCCTCCACTTAGTTTTTCCACGTAGTCGTACTGTTTTTTACGGTCGAAGAGGAAGCGCTCCAATAGCTGTTGGGCACTTATTTGGCGTCCTTTCTTCAAGGGAATGTAATCACCAAATTCTCTAATGACTTCAATAACTTTTTGCTCGGGTTTGATGTTAATCCCGCCTTGGGTGTAATAGCCAAATTTTACGGTATCTCCCACCACGACTTTTCCTGCGTCCGGTTTGATGGTTTGGGTGAGCATGTTGAGGAAAGTGGATTTACCGGTTCCATTTTTGCCTATGATCCCGATGCGTTCCCCTTTTTTGAAAACGTATTCAAATTGGTCTAGGATGACCTTGTCCTTATAAGCTTTGGAGATTTTATGAAGCTCTACAATTTTACTGCCCAAACGCTCCATGTTCAGTTCCAATTGCATGACATGGTCCTTGCGGCGTTGGTGGGCACGGGCTTTGATATCGTGGAAATCGTCGATACGGGATTTGGATTTGGTAGTACGTGCCTTGGGTTGGCGGCGCATCCATTCCAGTTCCTTTTTATATAGCTGTTTGGCCTTTCCGGTTTCGGTGGCTTCTGTGGCGATTCGGTTTTCCTTTTGCTCCAAATAATAGGAATAGTTCCCTTTATAGGTAAAGAGTTGCCCGTGGTCCAATTCGATAATTTCGTTGCAGACGCGTTCCAAGAAGTAACGGTCATGCGTTACCATAAAGATGGTGAATTGTGCTTTTGCAAAATACTGTTCCAGCCATTCAATCATTTCCAGATCCAAGTGGTTGGTAGGCTCATCCAAAATAAGTAGATCGGGATGACTGATGAGCACTTGGGCCAAAGCCAAACGCTTTTTTTGCCCTCCGGAGAGGGTGCTGATTTTTTGCTCGAGGTCTTCCAGTTTTAACTGTGACAGAATTTGTTTGATCTGCAATTCAAATTCCCAGGCATTGTGACGTTCCATGGCTTCGAAGGCCGCTTGGTAGGCCTCGGTGTCCTCGGGGTGTAAAAGCGCCTTTTCGTATTGGTCGACTATTTTTAGGATGGGCAAATCGGCATTGAAAATGGTACTGTTGATGGTGGCGCTTTCATCAAACTCGGGCGTTTGGGATAAAAAGGCCGTCCGCAAGCCTTTGCGCATCACTACCTGTCCCGCATCTGGAGTGTCCTCACCCGAAAGGATGTTTAAAATAGAGGTTTTTCCACTTCCGTTTTTGGCCACAAAGGCAATTTTTTGGTCTTTATGGATGCTAAAGGAGAGGCTGGAAAAGAGCTCCAGTTCTCCATATGATTTCGAAATATTTTCGACGTTTAGGTAGTTCACAGTATTTTTTTTGCAAATAACGGAAATAAACCAAAAAAAGAACCAATAGTTTTGATATTCCTGTTGATGGTCTATATTTGTCTGTTAAGAACGTTGCTTTACATGAAATATACACTCCTTATTGCCATCCTTATTTTGGGTGTCATGACTTCCTGTGTGCCCCATAAGGACATGTTGTACCTTCAGGACAAATCCACGGCTACCGATTCTTTACAGCTGATGGTGGAGACCCCAAAACCTTACCGCGTACAGATCAATGATATTTTGAGTATCCGTATCAAGGTGTTGGACCAGGACAATGTGAGTATTTTTAACCCTATTGCCGATGCCGCCGATTTGAATGCCTCTTCCAGTGAGCGTGCCTATTATGATGGGTTTACTGTAGATGTGCACGGGAATATCCGTATTCCTGTTTTAGGCGAAGTGAATGTATTGGGACGTACTACAGAGGAAATCCAGAAGCTTTTGGAGCAACAGTTGTTGGAAGAACAGTTTAAAGAAACGGCCAATATTTTTATAACGGTCAAGCTTTCCGGTTTGCGCTATACCACCTTAGGGGAGTTGGGAAGTACGGGGTCAAAAGTTCTGTTCCAGGAGCGGGTGAATATTTTTGAGGCCATCGCCAACTCTGGGGATATTCCAGTGATTGGAGACCGACAACATGTGCAGATCATCAGACAGTACCCGCAGGGGCAGGAAATCCATGAGATTGACCTGACCGATAAGAATGTGATGCAATCGCCTTATTATTATATACAGCCCAATGACATGATTTATGTAAAACCTTTAAAGCAGAAGGCCTGGGGAACAGGGACCTCTGGACGTGAGGTGTTGACATCGGTGGTTGCTGTGGTGTCATTATTGACTACCACTTTATTGTTAATTAATCGCTTGTAAACCATGTTTAGAGAAGAAATTAATGATGTAGACAATACTGATCAAAGAGGTGTTACCTTTGATTTTAAAGGATTTTTATTCAAGGTTCTCAATCTTTGGAAATTGGTTCTAGTTTCTATTGGTATTGCTTTGCTAATTGCTTATTGGGTTAATGTGAGAAAGGAAAATGTTTATATGCTCTCTTCCCTTGTTTCCGTAGAGAGTGAGCAAAATCCTTTTTTTACGGCCAATACGAGTATTTCTTTTAATTGGGGAGGGGTGTCCGGTAAGGTCGGGAAGATTTTGACTACAGTCAAAACGCGTAGCCATAATGAACGCGTGGTAGATTCCTTGAAATATTATATGGAGTATATGGTAGAAGGGAAGTATCGAATGCAAGATATCTATACCGCAGCCCCATTTGTTGTGGCTATAGATAAGACCAAAGGACAGATGTTGGGGCAGGCGATAGGGATTCATTTTATTAGTGAAACGGAGTTTGAATTGTTTGCCGAATTTGAAACAGGCATTAGGAGTGTGCAGCGGTATGATGATAAAACGAAGTATAGTGTCAACGTCCCTCTTGGGAATTTTAAAGAGGTATTTCGATTAGGACAGGCTATACGATTGCCATTTTTTAATGGCAGCATTAAGCTTCGTGAGGGGAAACGCCTCATTGCAGGCAAGACCTTTTATATCCGTTTTTTGAATTTTGATGGTGTGGTCCATAGGTATGAGAATGCCATTAAAATCAAGCCCGTTTCTTCCTCTTCTTCAGTGTTGCAGTTGTCCTTGTCAGGTGTCAATAAGGCCAAGATCGTGGATTATTTGAATACCACGACCGCTATCTTGAGCGAGAGTGAATTGGAACGTAAGAACCAATATGCTACCAATACTATTAAGTTTATTGATAGCAGTCTGGCCGCGGTGAATGCCAATTTGAAGGATGTGACCGATGAGATGAACCGCTTCCGCAAGGAGAATAAAGTCTTTGATATTAGTGAGGAAATGGCACTCACGAGTCAAAAATTGAAAGCCTTGGATTTAGAAAAGGATGGAGAGGAGGCCAAATTGAATTATCTGGAAGCTTTGGAAACCTATTTGCGTACTAAAACTGATTATACCCAAATTGCAGCGCCCACTTCCGTAGGAATTGAAGAGGGAAATATTTTAACTAGCGTTAAGACCATTACCGCATTGGCGATAGAACGACAAAATTTGGAGTATACAGTTAAGGAAGGGAATGTGCTGTTTAAGGATTTGGACCGTAAGATTGATGCCGAAAAGAATGTGTTGCTGGAAACCATTGCTGCCACTAGGCAGACTATTAATGCCAACATCAACAGTATTAGTTCCAAGATTGGGAGGTTGGAAGCAGAGTTGGGCAATTTGCCGGAGGATGAGCAGGATTATCTTAAAATCCAGAGGAAATTAAATTTAAGCCAACAGGCTTATGATGTGTATTTGGCGAAACGCAGTGAGGCGGCTATTGTTAAAGCTGCGAACGTCTCGGATATTACACCGATAGATGCCGCTAAGGATATTGGGAATGGCCCTATAGGGCCCAATAAGAGCCTAAATTATATGATGGCTTTGATGATG
This sequence comes from Mangrovimonas sp. sgz306409, assembly GCF_059735265.1. Lineage (NCBI taxonomy): Bacteria > Pseudomonadati > Bacteroidota > Flavobacteriia > Flavobacteriales > Flavobacteriaceae > Mangrovimonas > Mangrovimonas sp. sgz306409. The sequence goes on along the minus strand of NZ_JCAPEU010000009.1, from coordinate 30,782 downwards.
GGGGCTTTTGTTCCTTTGGTATTGATATTTGTTATTTTCTTGATGGACCATACCATTCATGGGTCGGATGAGGTAGAGCTGTTGTCCCATATTCCTATTTTGGGCTTGATTGGGAAATACAATTATAAAAACAACTTGGTGGTATATGAAAAGCCTAAGGCAGCGGTTTCGGAGTCCTTTCGTTCCATTCGTTCCAGCTTGCAATTTTTGTTGAAACAAACTGGGGCTAAAGACCAAGGAAAGAGTATCATGATTACCTCTTCCGTGAGTGGGGAGGGGAAGACCTTTACCTCTATTAATATTGCTACGGTATATGCCCTTTCTGGGAAGAAGACCATTCTGTTAGGTTTGGATTTACGCAAGCCGAAGATTTTTGGTGATTTTAATATTACCAATGATAATGGGGTTGTGAATTATTTGATTGGAGACAGGACCTTGGATGAGGTGGTGTTCCATTCGCATATTGAGAACTTGGATGTGATTCCTTCTGGTCCGGTACCACCCAACCCTTCGGAATTGTTGATGGGAGAGGCCATGCCAGAGCTTATTAAAACGTTGAGGGAAACTTATGATATTATTATCTTGGATACGCCGCCCCTTGGGTTGGTAACGGATGCCTTGGAATTGACCCAATATGCCGATGCGACCATTTTTATGGTGCGATTGGACTATACCAAAAAAGGCATGTTGGCTTTGGTGAATGCCAAACACCGGGCTGGAGAGCTTAAGAATATCAGTTTTGTTTTGAACTTCTACAAGCATAAGACCAACCATAACTATGGTTATGGTTACGGTTATGGCTACGGTTATGGCTATGGTTACGGTGTGTATGGTGATGCCTATCATGAAGACCCTAACAAACGTGGGGTATTTAAAAAAGTACAGAACTTTATAAAACGCATTTAAGTGCTGTCACCATCTCAGAAGATTTTGAAACGTAGCTTTGATTTTGTGTTGAGTGCGCTGTTGCTCCCTATTTTTATGTTGCCCATAATTTTGTTGGTGTTGTTGGCCAGTTGGGATACCCGTCAGTGGGGGGTGTTTTCCCAGAAGCGGGTAGGGCAGTATGGACGTTTGTTTCCCATTTATAAAATACGCAGCCTACGAGGTTCCCAGCATTCTTTGGGTCAGTTTGAGCAGTATGCCAGTCCTTTTGGGAATTGGTTGCGGAAGCATAAACTGGATGAATGGCCGCAATTGTTCAATGTGCTCTATGGGCATATGAGCTTTGTAGGTCCACGGCCTGATGTTGAGGGGTTTGCGGATGTCTTGGAAGGGGACGATCGGGTGGTTTTGGAGGTGAAACCTGGCATTACGGGCCCGGCCACCCTTAAGTATGCCAATGAAGATGAGGTTTTGAGGCAACAATCTGATCCTGAGAGGTATAATAAAAAGGTTATTTGGCCGGATAAAGTGGAAATCAACAAAAAGTATGTGCATAATTGGCGCTTTTTTGTAGATTTGACATACATTTTTCAATCATTTCAAATCAACTTATGAGCACGCACCCTAAAATTGCCATCATCGGATTGGGCTATGTTGGCCTTCCTTTAGCCGTTGAATTTGCCAAGCAGTATCCTGTAGTAGGCTTTGATATTAATAGGAAACGTGTCCAGCAGTTGTTGGACGGTGTTGATATTACTTTGGAAGTAGACACCAAAGAGCTGCAAGATGTTGTTCGTAAGTCTGCTGTTGAGGGAAATGGCCTGTTTGTAAGTAGTGAGCCTGTTGATATGGCGGATGCCAACATCTATATTATAACGGTGCCAACGCCTACAGATGCCCTGAATAAACCCGTATTTACGCCTTTGGTAAAGGCTAGCGAAACGGTGGGGAAGGTGTTGAAGAAAGACGATATTGTTATATATGAGTCGACCGTGTATCCTGGGGTGACGGAGGATATTTGTGTGCCTATTTTGGAAACACATTCCGGACTTGTTTTTAATACTGATTTTTATGCGGGCTATTCACCGGAACGTATCAATCCAGGGGACAAGACCCATACGGTGACCAAGATTTTAAAAGTAACTTCTGGATCAACACCCGAAATTGCCGAGGTGGTTGATCGCTTGTACCGCTCCATTATTACTGCAGGGACCCATAAGGCGCCCTCGATAAAGGTGGCTGAGGCGGCCAAGGTAATTGAGAACTCTCAGCGCGACATTAATATTGCCTTTGTGAATGAGCTTTCCAAGATTTTTCGATTATTGGATATTGATACGCAGGCTGTTTTGGAGGCTGCGGGTACCAAGTGGAACTTTATCAATTTCACCCCTGGTTTGGTAGGTGGGCATTGTATTGGGGTTGATCCTTATTATTTGGCCCAAAAAGCTATTGAGACCGGTTACAATCCGGAGATTATTTTGGCGGGACGGAAAATGAACGATAGTATGGGGCAGTATGTGGCCCAGGAGACCGTTAAGATGATGATCAAGAACGGTGCCCGTATTAAGGGAGCCAAGGTCTTGGTGTTGGGGATTACCTTTAAGGAGAACTGTCCGGATATACGGAACTCCCGAGTGATTGATATTATTAGGGAGTTTGAGACTTATGGGGTGGAAGTGGATGTGTTTGACCCGTGGGCTTCTGCCGAAGAAGTACATGAGGAATACGGCTTGGACTTAATTTGTTGCTCCGATCAATTGCAGGCCAATTATGAGGGGATTGTTTTGGCTGTGTCCCATAAGGAGTTTTTGGAGTTGGATATTCAGGGCTTGAAATCGGAGGGGTGTGTATTGTTTGATGTGAAGTCTTTGTTGCCTAAGGGTATTGTGGATGCGCGGTTGTAATAGGGGACAGTGACTGTAATTGAGATACTGCTAGTCAAACTCCCCTTTCTTTGCTTTGCAAATTCATTCCCCTCTTCAGACGAAGAAGGGAGCTCAAAGTCATCTACAATCCAATTAATTCTTAGTGTGGGGATGAGGTTCTTTTAAAATGGTTGGTTATTTCCTTTAATACATCTTCAAGATTGTCAAAAACAAGTTTGTTTTCAAACCTAAGGACTGTATATCCTAAATTGTTCAGATATTCGGTTCGTAGCTTATCGTATTCTTGGGCAGTGGGATTGTTGTGGGCTTCTCCATCAAGTTCTATAATTAATTTTTCTGAGGCGCAATAAAAGTCAACAATGTAATGGCCTATACTGTGCTGTTTGGTAAATCGCTTTCCAGATAACTGTCTTGCTTTTAAGTGTGTCCATAAGAATGCTTCTGCTGGGGTTAAATGTTGTCGCAATTCTTGCCTGAGGGCTTTTAGCTTTTTTAAAGTATGTAGTTTTTGTTTGGACATATTTAAATATACATAACTATTTGGAGTTTAAAAAGGTCAAACTCCCCTTTCTTTGCTTTGCAAATTCATTCCCCTCTTCGTCTGAAGAGGGGAGCTGTGTATATTTTGTCTTTCATGCTTATCTGTTTAGGCAATTTATAATGTAATCTGATGTAAAGTTTGATATAATAAGCAAACCGTTTAAGTATTATTTTTGTAGCGAATCAAACTCCTCTTTCTTTACTCTTCAAATTTATTCCCTTCTTTGTTTAAGGAGTGAGCGGAGGGATTTTGGTCCTTATGCCTAAGTTGGGTAATCATTTTTTAATATTCTTAGGTGGTTGGTTAAAAGGAGGTTATTGTTTTTTTTCTACTTGTTAAACTTCCCTTTCTTTGCTTTGCAAATTCATTCCCCTTACTTCGACTACGCTCTGTACAGGCTACGTCTGAAGAGGGGAGCTGGGTAGGGTATGTTTTTATGTTAGGGAGGTGTTTTGGAGGTGCTCGTAGAGTTATTCTTGTATTGATCCATATAACTCACAAGTATGATTTCTTAATATGGCTTTTGCTATAAAAAGCTTACATTTACTTGACAATTTTTAAGAATATGGGGATAGCAAACATTTCAGATTATAGTTATTTGGTTACAGGAGGTGCTGGGGTCAACCCGTGAAATGATGATAAGTATGGAAAAGACATATTATTATATTTACATTTTAAAGTCTTTAAAAGATGGTAAGAAATACACGGGGTATACCCAAGACTTGTCATCAAGATTTGAGACACATCAGAGAGGGAACGTGTTGTCTACCAAACATAGGAGGCCTTTTGAATTAATAAATTTTGAGGGTTGTTTATCTCAGAAGGATGCATTAAGACGAGAAAAGTATCTTAAAACGCACTACGGGACATTGTTTTTAGGAAATCGCCTCAAATCTTATTTCACAGGTCAAGAATTAAAGTAAAACAAATATTAGCATGTTACATATTAAAAACTATAGCTACTTAATTACAGGAGGTGCTGGGTTTATAGGGTCTAATTTGGTGGGGCATTTGTTGGCACATGGTGCGAAGCAGGTGCGGGTGCTGGATGATTTTTCCAATGGGTACCGTGAGAACCTTCATGAGTTTTTGGAGCATCCTGCTTTTGAGTTGATGGAGGGGGATATTAGGAGTTTGTCTACCTGTAAGGCAGCTATGGAAGGGATGGACTATGTGAGCCATCAGGCGGCTTTGGGGTCGGTGCCGCGGTCTATCCATGATCCTATTACCAGTAACGAGGTGAATGTGTCGGGGTTTTTGAATATGTTGGTGGCCCTTAAGGAGAGCACTACCGTGAAGCGTATGGTGTATGCGGCCTCCAGTTCTACCTATGGGGATAGTCAAAGTCTGCCCAAGATGGAAGCGATTATTGGGAAGCCCTTATCGCCTTATGCGGTGACCAAATATGTGAATGAGCTGTATGCCGATGTGTTTGGTAAAACCTATAATACCGATGTTATTGGACTGCGGTATTTTAATGTGTTTGGGCCGAAGCAGAGTCCGAAAGGCGCTTATGCAGCCGTGATTCCCTTATTTATGCAAGCCTTGAAAGACGATATGCCAGCCACCATTAATGGGGATGGAGGGCAGACCCGTGATTTTACCTATGTGGCCAATGCGGTGCAGGCGAATGTGAAGGCCTTTTTTGCAGGGCCTGAAGCGGCCAATGAGGTGTTTAATGTAGCCTGTGGGGAACGTATTAGTGTGAACCAGTTGTGGGCATCGTTGCGTGAGGCGGCTGGTTCGGAGTTGGAGCCCAACTATGGGCCGCCGCGGCAAGGGGATGTTCGGGACAGTTTGGCGGATATTTCGAAGGCGGAACGTTTGTTGGGGTATCGTCCGGAAGTGAGTGTTGCCGAGGGGTTGCGGTTGACTTGGGAATCGTTTAATGGATAGTATTGAGTATTGAGAAATGAGTAGTGAGTAGTGAGGCGAAAACAAAGAACAAAGAGTAAAGAGTAAAGAGTAAAGTGTAGTGAGTGGGGAGTTGAGAATAGAGAAGCAAGAGCTAAGAAAAAAGACCAATGAGTAAAGGCTAAATGATTAAAGGGCTTCTCGATACGATGTTATTTCACTGCGTTGTATAACATCACTCGAAGTGATGAGGGTGATTAAAAGTTAAAAATGAAGAATGAAGAATCAACAGCCAAGAACAAAGAACAAAGAACCAAGAAATAAGAATAAAGAGTAAAAGTGATAATGTGTTTGGGATGTTAGTGAGTAGTGTCCTTCGATCTTTTGACTATGCTCAGGGCAGGCTGAGCTCAGGGAGATAAATTGGATGTGGTATTTATAAATATTAAAAAGACGAGCTTTTGGGCTCCTCTTTTTGGTTTTAGGGATTAGAGGACTTCAATTAACTGTAGGGCATTGAAGGCTCCGTTGTTTAAGGGGTACTGGAGGCCGTTGACTTCCTGAAAGAAGGCTACTTTGAGGAAGAACAGGGTTTGACCAGTTCCTGAGGGCATGGCAGCCGGGATTAAGGTGACCGTTGACACCGTGGCATCGATGACCAAGTTTTCTGGGGCACTTAACTGCAGGTCTTTGGTGCCGGTTTCGAAATCGAGGTTAAGGACCCCTGAGGAGAGCACGACATTGGTGGCGCCCTCTGGGCTGTCCAACTGCTGGATGGGCACAAAGTTGGGGATGGAAATTTCCCCAGTGACGGTGTCCAAACTGTAGGTGGCCTGAAGCACGGAATCTAGGACCGCGTGCTTGTTGAAATTGAAGCCGTTGAGCAAGACTTTACCCATAGCGGTTTCGATTCCAGTGGCTACATTGCGTTCGCCACGCGGGGAGGACAGGTCTTGATTTTTGACCTGGCTCATCACCCGAGTTAAACGCGAGGTGACTCTGAGGTCTTTGGCGTCGTTCATCAAACCGATGATGCTTCGGCGTAGCATTTTGCCACTGGTGGCCGCGTTGCCGAACTCGGTGATGTTTTCACGGGTTCTTGCAAAGGCCGGATCGTTTAAAATGCGGTTACGGCTAACGCCTCCTTTGCCACGGATGAAGTATCCTTCCTCACCTTTGTAGAAGGTTACTTCTCCCAGTGTTCCTTCTACGTTGAAAATTGATTTTACTTTAGGCATGATTTCTAAGATTTATGTAACCGTGAGGTTACGGTGGAACTTTGTTTTTATCAGTTTTCAATGGTGGGGCTGTTCATTGTCCTAGGCTGAATGCCGATGTACCCATTGGCTGTCCTGATATTTTAAAGCTAGGGCGTTTTTGATGGCGTTTTTGTTGATGGTTCTGTTTTTGGTTGTTCCTTTCCCTTTTTTGGTCGTTTACGGTGGTTTTGTGTGGTCTGGTATTTTTTGTGGCCTGAATTTTCCGTTTTTTTCCGGATGGTTCCTATTTCTGGTCTTTGTGTACGGTTTTGCTTTTTCATAAGGTTCCCATAGGGTTGGTATGGGGTTGGTATGGGGATGGTGTGGAGTTAGTATTGAGTATTGAGTATTGAGTATTGAGTATTGAGAAGTGAGGTGGGAATAGAGAAACAAGAACAAAGAATAAAGAATAAAGAATAAAGAGTAAAGAAGAGAGAATGGAGCTTCTCGATACAGTTTTATATCACTACGTTCTATAAAACCACTCCTTTAGACTTGCATTTATATATTTAGAAGAAGTTTCAAAAAGAAAAGAGAGCTGAGCTTAGGTACACTAATTGCACTCCGAACTTTAAAGTTCATCCTTCGATTCAGACCTAGGTTCAGACTTTCATCAATAATCTCTAATAGAAATTCGGGATTTAAAGCCCATTATCAAGGAGTCGAGTTATAGATGAAATCCCTCTTATCTCAAAGCATTACAAACTTATGAAAAGAATTTATGTAGGCATCGACATTAGTAAAAACACTTTAGATTTTTGTGTTAAATCCTCTGGCGATATTGCCTTTTACAAGATTGAGAACACCGTTAAAGGCATCCGTAAACTATTGACGGAGATATCTAAACTTGATGCAGTAGCTATTGTAGCTATGGAAAACACAGGGTATTACAACTATAAGCTTTACCAAGTTTTAGAAAGTTTTAGCTTCAATGTATATGTGGTGGATCCTAAGCATATTAAACGAAGTATCGGTTTGGTTCGCGGTAAAAATGACAAGGTGGATGCTAAAAGAATAGCGGTTTTTATCGAAAGAAACCATCAGGATTTTGAATGTTGGAAGCCTTCCAATGAAGCCATCAAGGCTATAAAAATATTAATGAGCCAACGTAAATCAAAGGTTAAGCAACGAAAAGGGTTATTGCAGCAAATGGCCGATTTAAAACATATTGTTTTCAACAACAGCACTAGAAAGTTGATCAAAATCAATCAGAAGGCCATTAAGGAACTTGATCAACACATCAAGGCAATAGAGACTTTGATACGTGCTGAAATTAAATCAGATCCAAGTTTGCAATCACAGATTAAAAGAATAAAGACTGTTCCCGGCATAGGTGATATAACGGCCTGGATGATTGCAGTCAAAACAGAAGGCTTTCTGCGTCTAATAGACCCAAGAAAACTAGCCTGTTTTGCAGGTGTTGTGCCTTTTGAACAACAAAGCGGCAGTAGCCTAAAAACCAAGCCAAGAGTCTCTAAAATGGCCGATATGGAACTGAAATCCGTACTTCAAATGGCTGCTATGCGTGCGGTAAGGATGAGCAATGATTTACAAATATATTATCTAAAGAAAGTTGAGGAAGGCAAAAACAAAATGAGCGTATTGAATGCTGTTAGAAACAAATTATTACACATAGCCATGGCACTTATTAAAAATCAAACTTATTATCAAAATCGCTTGCTTTTGTCATAGAAATCGAAGTGACGAACGGTCCAATAAATAAATAAATAAATAAATAAATAAATAAATAAAGTAATAAATAAATAAATAAATAAATAAATAAATAAATAAATAAATAAATAAATAAATAAATAAATAAATAAATAAAGTGAGATCGATATAAGTCAACCTATAAAAACCTATTTCAAACCACTTATTTTAATAATGTTGAACATATTTTGATTAAAAACACCCTCCTTAATCCTCCCTCAAGGGAGGAATCTCACTCCATAGGATTGTCATTGAAGGACTTTAGGGATGTCTTTTTTAGTCAATACTCTAAACATCAGTATCTTTTATATCGAATTTAGGTTAAATAGATACGCACAACAAAGATTAATAATGTTAGTTCGAGTGGGCTGCTTGCAAAGCGGGCTGTATCGAGAACCTGTGACATAAATTCACCAGTGTATCCATTAAAAAGATATACTATTCGGGTATTTGTGGAGAAATTACAATAACAAAAGGACCTTGATTCCCGAACAAAACTACACTAGAGCCTATATCGAAAGCGTGTAACTTATAAATGATGAGGTTGATCGATATACTCTGTTGAAAGTATTATGGTTTTACGCACTATTTGTTATCTTCGCCTAGAGCTAACCAGAACCTATTCTTTTTATTGGAAACCCGTACGTATCTAAAAGACAATCAATTACAATTTGGACGCCTCTTGCAAGCGAGTTTGCGAGACCTTTTTCAGTCACGGTTTTTGGCTACCCAGTTGGCTGTTCGTGATATTAAAGCCCAATACCGGCAATCTTTTTTTGGGATTTTATGGGCCTTTATCACCCCTTTAATGACGGCTTTAGTGTGGATGGTTTTAAGACAGACCGGTACCGTAGCCTTGTCGGATACGGGAATTCCTTATCCTGTTTATGTGTTTTCTGGCACTTTGATTTGGTCTATTATTATCGAGGCAATTAACTCTCCTGTTAGCAGTACTAATGCGGCACGGTCTATTTTAACCAAGATTAACTTTCCTAAAGAGGCCCTATTGGTCTCGGGTATCTTGAAATTGCTTTTTAACAGTCTAGTGAAAGTTTTGTTGCTGGTAGTATTTATCCTGTTTTATGGGATGGAGTGGCATTGGAGTATGCTGTTGTTTCCCTTGGGAATGTTAGGAGCCATTTTTGTAGGGACTACTTTTGGCCTCTTGTTGACCCCTATAGGGTTGCTTTATAAAGATATAAGTAAACTTATTACGTTTGGAATGCAGTTTTTGATGTATGCGACCCCTGTAGTGTATGCCATACCAAATGCAGGACTTATGCGGACTATTATGAGTTATAATCCTGTAACGCCTTTGGTAATGGTGCCCCGAGATGTTTTAACGGGGGTGGTTCCTGAGTTTTTGGGGTATTATGGGGTAGTGGTTTTAGCGTGTTTGCCGTTGTTGTTTTTTGGATTGGTGTTGTACCGGTTCTCTATCCCTATTGTGGTGGAGCGGTTGAGTGCTTAGAGGTAGTTAGTGGTGAGGTGTGATGAAAGTGTAACCCTATAGAATGGAGAGGAAAGAACAAAGAATAGAGAATAGAGCATGAGTTCTTCGGCAAGCCTTCCTGTCGACAGATAGGCTTAGGATGAGGAAAAAATGAATGGTTTAATAGGGAGTAGTAAGTAGTGAGTGGCTTCTCGATACAATTTTATTTCACTGCGTTGCATAACATCACTCGAAGTGACGGGTAATAATTAAAAATGAAGAATGAAGGATGAAGAATGAACCGGTAGTGAGGAGCATGAAGCGTGAAAGGAGCCAAGAAGCAAGAATAAAGAGTAAAGAGTAAAGAGTAAAGAGTAAAGAGTAAAGAGTGGTGAGCTTCTCGATACAATTTTATTTCACTGCGTTGCATAAAATCACTCGAAGTGACGTGTGGTAATTATAAAAGATAACATGGTAAAGCAAACAGACATAAAAGACAGCAATGAAGTGCTGGTAAGGGTTGAGGGGCTTAGCAAGAAGTTTTGCAAGGACTTGAAGACTAGTTTGTGGTATGGAGTTAAGGATTTGACCAATGGCATGTTGGGGCGCGGGTATGAACCTGATTTGCGACCCAAGGAGTTTTGGGCGGTGAAGGATGTGAGCTTTGAGTTGCGCCGCGGCGAGTGTTTGGGTTTGATAGGCCATAATGGTGCAGGAAAGAGTACGCTTTTGAAACTATTGAATGGCTTGATCTACCCAGATGGAGGACAAATAGACATTACGGGCCGGGTAGGGGCTTTGATTGAATTGGGGGCCGGGTTTAATCCTATTTTGAGCGGGCGTGAAAATATTTATAACAATGGGGCCATTTTGGGGTTTAGCCGGAAGGAGATTGATGCCAAGTTGGAAGCCATTATTTCCTTTGCTGAGCTGGAGGAGTTTATTGATATGCCTGTACAGCATTATAGCAGTGGGATGAAGGTGCGTTTGGGCTTTGCCGTAGCCGCCCAAATGGAGCCTGATGTATTGTTGATTGATGAAGTACTAGCTGTGGGAGATATAGGTTTTATTTTAAAGTGTTTTAAAACCATTGATCAGTTGTTACCTAAAACGGCTATTGTATTTGTATCACATACAATGACCATGGTCTCCAGAATATGCAATTCTATAATTTTGATGGAGAAGGGAGAAATGAAATTTAAGGGCAAAGATGTCTCTAAAGGAATCGATTTGTATTATAAAAGTTTTAATGATAAAACTAGAAATATCATATTTGATGATGGGAGTTTAAAATTAAGTTCCTTTAAAGTTTATTCTAATTCAGGTGAATCAGAGATAGAATGGAATAGTGATTTGAATTTTGATATAGAATTTGAAAATTTGAAGTTAGAAAAAATCCCTTTTATAAAAGTTTTTATTTATGATAAAGAAGAACGCCCGATAGCATTGATACCCAATGATTCTATTTTTAAGTCGAAGGAAATAGGGGAAAGGCTTCACATGCGATTGAAAATTCAAAATATTCAATTAACAAATGGGAAATATTCTTTAGCCATAGAGGTTCATAAGGATGAAAATCTTAATCCCATTTATCGTGAAAATAATTTGGAAAATTTTAGTATTTCATCAAAACGAGATTATTGGCCCCCGTTTTGTTTAGATGCAAAGTGGCTTATTCTGGATTGAAAGGGATATAATATTGGTAGGCAGTTTTTTTATGTTAAGGTTGCATATTGGTTTTAGTTCAAAAAATTAAGATGTAACAATTGGAAATGTAGGCCAAGTTTTTTTTAAAATTGTAATATTTAGAAGGCTTAGGCTTAAATAAATTTGGAAAACTATAAATTTTAATCAATCACTGAAATTTGAAAGAAGACCAACTCATATTTATAATTTCTCAACCTAGAAGTGGTTCTACTTATTTGCAAAACTTGTTATCTAACAATGGTCAAGTTAATACCTGTAGTGAGCCTTGGGTAATGCTTAATTTCTCTCCTTTTTTTAAACCAGATTTGATACAGGCGGGGTATAATCCACATTGGGCACATTTAGCATTTACAGATTTTGTAGAAAAGTATCCTGAGTTGGGTTTTAATCAAAAATTAAAGGAATTTATATTGAATTTATACAAGCCATTAGCAAATGACTATGATTTTGTAATTGATAAGACTCCACGATATTGGGAGTTGATGGATGAGTTACTGAAATGGTTTCCTAAAAGTAAGTTTATAATATTAAAGCGAAACCCCATTGATGTTGCGGAATCAATAATAAAAACTTGGGATATCTCAAACTTTAGGGAATTGTTTAATTATCGGCGGGATTTATTGATAGCTCCAAAAGCTTTGCACACTTTTACAGAAAAACATGCACAAAATAGCCAAGTTTATTCGATTACTTATGAAGCTTTGGTTGCTGACAGGGAGGTGGTGGTAAAAAGGCTATATAGTTGGTTGGGGATACATTATGATTCTAAAGTTATAGATGCACACTTGAATCAAAAATACAAAGGCATATTTGGAGACCCATACCAAAATAATATGAGGAATCATGATAAGGGATCTAAACTAAAAAGTTTAGACAGCTATTGGGAGGAATTTATTTTAGGTTATGAATCTTATTTAACTCCTCAATTTTTAAATAGTTATGGGGATTATGAAAGTAATGGAGGTAAGAGTACAGTTGTGTTTCGTGAATTTTTGGAATTGAGTGATTCGGTATGGAAACTTAATGTGAAGGTTCGTGATATAAAAGCGTCTAATAGTTTTAAAGTAGGGAAATTTATTCTCTGGCCATTTTTAGCTTTAAAAAGGTTATTAAAAATACGTGGGGAACTAAAATGAAGATTTCAATTATAACCATAAATTACAACAACAAAATAGGCCTCGATAAAACAATGAATAGTGTCATAGGGCAGACCTATGAGTCTATTGAATATATTGTTATAGATGGTGGTTCAACAGATGGGAGTGTCCAGGTTATTGAGCGGAATCTAGATCACTTGGCTTATTATGTAAGTGAATCTGATGGAGGTATTTACCATGCTCAAAACAAGGGACTTGGAAAGGCGAAGGGAGATTTTATTCTTTTTCTTAATTCGGGAGATGTTCTTGTAGATAATCAAGTGTTAGAAACCGTTGTACCTTTATTAGATAAAGATATTGTTTATGGAGATATTTTTATTGTTGAGCCAGGTAAAGAAATATGGCTTAAAAAATACAATAAAGTACCAACCCTGTATTATTTTTATAATGATACACTACCTCATCAAGGGGCTTTTATAAAAAGAAGCTTGTTTGTGACATGGAATGCTCAGTTTGATGAAACCTTGGTTATCTCTTCAGATTGGAAATTTTTTGTTTTAGCCATTTGTAAATGGGGTGCTAGTTATAGGTATCTAAGGAAGCCTTTGGTATATTATGACTATACAGGGATTAGTTCAAGATTGGAAAATAGAGAAATTTTGTTAGACGAAAGAAATACAATTTTGAGGGCAGAATTTCCACAAATATTTGCAGATTTGGAGTATATAAAATTACTCGAGAAAAAATTAAAAATTACCAATAAAGAATTAAAGGCAATTAAATCATTAAAATTTGTGAGAGGATATTTTAAAGTAAAAAGACTTTTAAAACTCTGAGTTGAATGAGGATTTCAGTTGTTATACCATGTTATAATCATGGGGTGTATTTAAGGGAGGCTATTGAAAGTGTTCGTCAATTTAAAGTGCCCACAGAAGTGATTGTAGTTAATGATGGTTCGACGGAACCAGAAACCTTACATGTTCTGGAGGAGTTGAAGAAAGAAGGGGTTTTTGTAGTTGATCAGGAAAATGGTGGGCCAGCAAAGGCTAGAAATGCAGGAATTTTAAAAGCAAAAGGAACCTACATATTGCCCTTAGATTCTGATAATACCATCAATGTGAAAATTTTCGAAGAGGCCTTTTTGATCTTAGAAGCTAATCCAGATATTTCGGTTGTTTATACAGATGCGGAATATATGGGTGATAAAGAAGGAATATGGAAGGTGGGCGAATTGAATGTTAGAAAAATGATGTTACTCAATCAGATAGATACTTGTGCATTAATAAGAAAAGAAGATTTACTGGACATAGGGGGCTATGATGAGAGTAAAGCTATTATGAGCAATGAAGATTGGGAATTGTGGATTAAAATGTTGAAGAATAAAAAAAGATTTTATTATTTACCAAGAATTGGTTTTTACTATAGAGTAAGTGCACATTCTTTGTCTGCTACAATTTCACAACCAAATTACCGCTTGCTTTTGAGTTATTTGATTAAAAAGCACCCTTTGTTTTATGCAGATTGCTATGAAACTTTACTTAATGATTTGGATGTTAATCACCTTTTGATAAAGAAAACTAAAAGGTACATCGTTAGGAATAAATTAAAAACGGCTGTAAAAGTTTTGTTAGGTAAACCCATCTTTAATGAGTAATAATCCTTTAGTTTCCATCTGTATCCCCACTTATAATGGCGCCCAGTATATTGAAGAGGCTTTGGTTTCAATAGAGAGTCAGACCTATAGAGATTTTGAGGTTGTGGTCAGCGATGATGCTTCTACCGATGCTACGATGGCCTTGGTGGAAGCCTTTCAACAGCGCAATGTATTTCCGGTTAGGATTGTGAGGCATGAACCCAAAGGTATTGGAGCCAATTGGAACCACTGTGTTAAACATGCCAAAGGAGCCTATATCAAGTTTTTGTTTCAGGATGATGTGATGGAACCTTCTTGTATTGAAAAAATGGTAGCCATGATGGAGTCTTCTGATAATGTAGGATTGGTGTATTGTAGAAGAACCATAATATGTGACAAAACTAAACTTTATGATCAACGTTGGTTTCGTAATTTCAAAGAGTTGCATGGCTTTTGGTGTACCTTGGATATTGAAAAGGGAGCGGTTTCGGGTAAATTGTATTTGAGTGATAAGTGTTTGATTGGAAAGCCTGTTAACAAAATTGGTGAACCTACAGCAACATTGATGCCTAGAGATTGTTTTAACAAAGTAGGTTATTTTTCTGAAAATTTGGACCAAGCTTTAGATATTGAATTTTGGTATCGATTAATGCCTCATTATAATTTAGTTTTTATTGATGAGCCATTGGTTCAATTTAGGTTACATGGAGAACAAGCTTCCCAGGTTAATGCTCAAAAGGGAGTGAAGAATAGGGAAAAAAAGTACTTGGAAAAATTGATGTTAAGGCATTATCTGTTGTATTTGCATCCTGAAGTAACCTTAAAGTTGTTGAAAGCTGTTTTTAAAATTAACGAATTGAACCGTTTTTTTAAAAAGGTGACAAACAAATTGGCTAACTTATGATGAAAGTTTCTATAATTGTCCCCAACTATAATCACTCTTCTTTTTTAAAGCAGAGAATAGGTTCTATACTCTATCAAACGTACCAAAATTTTGAATTGATTTTGTTGGATGATGCTTCAATAGATGACAGCCAAGACATTCTAGAAACTTATAGGCAGCATCCTAAAGTAGCTCATGTGGTTTTTAATGAAGTGAATTCAGGTTCTGTTTTTAAACAATGGGTAAAGGGTATAGCGTTGGCCCAAGGGGAGTATATATGGATTGCCGAAAGTGATGATTTTGCAGATGTAACATTTTTATCCAAAACTGTTGCATTTTTGGAAGAGAGGAGCCAATGCGGCATGATATTCACGGATAATTATATCGTTAGGGGTAATTATAAATTTGAGGGCACTAGTTGGCAAAGTAATTTAAAACCTTATGATTTTATAATAGATGAGCAAAATGTTAGTGAGTTTTTATTGAAAAAAATGATTGTTGTTAATGCTAGTAGCGTTTTATTTAAACGGGAAGCTCTTCTTGGTTTGGATTTGGAAAGTTTACAACGGTTCAGTAATACAGGGGATCGATTTGCTTATATCGGTATTGCTTTACATACTAAAATTGGTTATTTGCCAGAGCGATTGAACTTTATGAGATTACATGAATTCAATACCACAGCAGTGAATAAATTTAGTGGAGCCCTTTTTAGGGATCGATTGTTAGTACTTAATTACTATTTGGTGACTTTGTATAAAATAGGAGCTCCTAAAAATGACATATTGTACTATTTTAAGAAGAATTATTTAAGAAGTGTAGATTTTGGTTTTGTGAAAGATCTGCATATACTTTTAATTAATCTATATAAGTTAGGATATTTAAATTTTCGTAGTTTTTTAATACTGTTTTGTTATAGTTTTTTTAGGCCGAAATATTTTTTTATGCGTAGGTACATCAAAGCAATGTTAATAGATTTATGAGTAGTTTACCTTTAGTTTCCATTATCATCCCTACCTATAACCGTGCTCATTTAATTGGGGACACTTTGGATAGTGTTTTAGCCCAAACTTATAAAAACTGGGAATGTCTTGTAGTTGATGATGGCAGTAGGGATCATACCTCCGAAGTGATGACTACTTATTGTAGTATAGACTCTAGGTTTCAATATCATCACCGCCCTGAAGCTTATTTGCAAGGAGGAAATGGAGCACGTAATTATGGTTTAAAGTTAAGTCAAGGGGGCTTTGTACAGTTTTTTGATAGTGATGATCTAATGGTTGAAACCTTGCTTGAAGAACAAATAGCACAAATTTTAAAAAAATCAAAATCCATATCTGTTTGTCTGTTAGATCGTTACGACGGTGATTTCACGACGTTATTAAAAATGGGACAAGAACATAATGTTCATTTTTCTGTTTATAGTGATTTTGTGTTGAGAAAATTGAAAGTTCATTTACCTACTACCCTTTTTAAGAAGGAAATCTTAAAATCGATTACATTTGATGAAAGCCTTAAAAAAAGTCAAGAGGTCCTGTTTTATGAAAGTATCTTGGCATCTTATCAAAACGAGGTGATATTGTTTAACAAGTCTCTGGTTAAAATTAGAAGACACCGAAAATCGATAACCGGAAACTATACCAAGGAAACCCTTAAATCCATTTTAAAGGTAAAGTGTCAACTAATAAAAAGATTTCCAGAAACAGAACCTCCTGAAGCTTTAAGAAAACTTACTATTATTTATTTTCAAATTTTAAAGTACGCTCTTAAAAATTATCACAGGAAAACCTATGTTAACCATGTAATCCAATTTAAAGGATTGTCACTTAAAAGTAAAGCACTTTTAATTTTGATTTATCCGACCTATAGATTCACTGGGAAAGGAATTTTTTTCTATGATCAAATTATCAATCAATCATTTTTGAAAGAAGCAAACGTGTGAGAATGGGAAGAATAAAGGTTTTTCATATATTCAAAAACATCAATAATCCGTATCAATCTTATAACCAACGATTGATAAATAGCTTGAAGAAGAGTGAACAAATGAATATTCAGGTTGTTTCTCTTTTTGGAAGCAAACTTGAGGGTGAAACAGATGTTATGCGGTTAAAGCGAAATGGTTTTATTGTGAGGTGTTGTAACTTTTATCTAGGGGCCTTTATTTTATTGAAATATCGAAGTTTATTGACAGGGTTGAGTTCTAAGAAAAAGATGATACCCATTTTGGGGTTGTACCGATTTATTTTTCAAAACCCTCAATCTATCTTTCATTTTCATGATTTACATTCTATTAATCCAAGCTTGTTAGATTTATTGGTTGCTTGCAAAATAAAGTACATTGTTTCGTTAAGAGGGAATGATGTAACGATACGTCCCTTAAATGATACGAAAACCAAACTTTATACCATTAAAGTATTAAAACATTCCTGGAGAATTCATTCGGTTTGTGAGAGTTTAAAATATGATGCCATTAATTTATCTGGAATTTCATCACAAAAAGTAAATGTTATTTATAGAACCCCATTGGTTAAGAATATCTTTAACAAGGAGTTTAAACCCAAATTAGATCAGCCTATCAAAATTTTTACAATCTCTAGAGTACACTGGAAAAAGGGCATTGGAGAATCTTTAATTGCTATAAAGAAATTATTAGATTGGGGATATCAATTAGAATATCATGTTTTTGGAGGGTTTCCGGATAAAGAAAAGAATAAAATTCTTTATTTGGTCAAAAAGCTCGGGTTGGTGGAAATCGTTTATTTACACGGTTATGTTAATGAGAATGATTTTAAAGAAGTCTTATTAAGTCAAGATATTTGTTGGCTACCTACCTTGAATGAAGGAATACCCAATACCCTATATTTTCTATTAAAATGCGGTTTTCCAGTTGTAGCCACTGGAACTGATGGAATACCTGAAATTATTGAAGATCATAAAAATGGGTTGTTGTTTTCGTTTTATGATTTTGATGAGCTTGCTTTGAAAACAAAATGTTTAATTGATGATAATGAACTTAGGCTGTACATTCAAAATGAGGCTGCCAAAACAATTTTTCAAACAGAAATTAACGAGGTTCAGCAGTATAATGAACTTTATAATTTTAATGAAAGTATAAATAAATGAAGTTGGGGCGAGAAAATTAAAAAAAGTATATCTCTTAGATATGCATTATAATTGACTCAAATAAAATATCAGAACTGTTTAAAATATTTTATGTCCAATTGATTTTAGAGAGAGAAGCCCATATTATTTATTATAGAATCAAAATGCAAAAATTGAATTAAAATGTCACTACATATAAAGGCCAAGAAAATGGCCATGTTAATGGCAAATCCTGACATCCTGTTTGGAAAAAGGAAATATTTGTTTGTTTGCAGTCATATGAGAAGCAGGTCTAGTGTATTGAGTCATATTTTAGGCAGTAATCCTGAAATATGTGGCTATAAAGAGCTGCATCAACCTTATAAAGGACCTATGTCTCTTTTGCGCATGCAATTAAAGTTAGCAATAGATTTAAGTCCTGACTTTAAGAACAAATACCTTTTGGATAAAATTTTAAATAATTATGATATTTCGGATTCCATTCTGGAAAAGGCGCAACCGAAAATTCTTTTTTTGTTGAGAGAGCCAGAGGATACCCTAAAAAGTATTATTAATATGGGGTATAAAACAGGTGTAAAACGTTATAAAAATCCTGAAAAGGTCACTTCTTATTATTGTAAAAGATTACTAAGGCTTGAAGCGCTGTCTTTTAGGGCTGGAGCGGGAAATTTGTATATTGAGTCTGAGGATTTAGTAGATAATCCTCAAAATACGCTACAAAAAATTGGAAATTGGTTGCAACTGGAAGCGCCTTTAAAAACAACCTATTCTACATTTAAGGATACAGGAGTGATAGCTTATGGAGATCCTCTTGAAGATATAAAATCTGGTGTATTGAAAGCCACGGTTGGACATTCTCATATACAACTACCAGAACATTTGTTAAAAGAAGCAAATGAGGCCTATCAAAAGTGTCGATTAACGCTTATAAATAACGTAAAGTAAAACCATAAAAATGAAAGCCAAGCTAATACTTTATGTCTCAAAGACCATCTTCTTAAGATACTTTCTCGAGCTTGATTAAAATTGATAAAATGAAAAAACCTTTATTAAGTATATGCTTAAGAACTTATAATAATCAAGAATTTGTTTTAGAGGCCTTAAAAGGGATCTTGAATCAAACCGTTAATTTTGACCTTGAATTCATTTATTCTGATGATTGCTCTAAAGATCATTCTTATGAATTGGTTAAAAGCAAGATTGAGAACAGTAACCATTCCTTTGTTAATGTGCACCTTGCAAAGCAGCCTAAAAATTTAGGTATGATTGATAACTTGATGTATTTGTTAAATGCTGCTCAAGGCGATTATATTGCTATGTGTGATGGTGATGACATCTGGATTGATCCCCATAAAACACAAGAGCAAGTGGATTTTTTAGAAGCCCATCCGGATTATGAGGTGTGTTTTACCAACTCCAGTACCATAAGAGACAATGGTACTATTATTAAAGAACGCTTGATTCCTGAAGGAAGAAGAACAGATTTTGAAACGAAGGATTTACCTGCCATGGTGCCAGTTTCAACCAAGATATTTAGAAATAGGGACTTTAGTGACTTGAGTAGAACCGTACCTGGAGATGATGTTTATATGCTATTATATCAGTCTCGAATTGGTAAAATAAAATTTTTGGATATTGTAACGGCAGCCTACCGCTTTCATGACAAGGGCACGTATTCCTCTTTGGAGATTTCTAAGAAAAAGGATTATCAACTAAAAACAGATATGGAATGTATTGGGCTCGTAGATAGAGAGTTGTATCCTAAATATTTCTGTATGATGTTTAAGAAACTCATTTTTATTAGAGGGCTCGGTTTTTCAGAATTTAGCCCCCAATTACTTAAAGTATGGAAGCTGTTTATCTCGTTGAGGCCCTTGGATTTTTATCTAACACTGAAAGTACTTTTTAGTTTTCTTTTAATTTGTTTGCCTTTTGTTGGTGTGTCTTCAACTTTTAGAAGCGTTTTAAATAGAACTATGAGTCATTTGTTTCTTTACTCATCATAGCATCGTAATCAGAAAACTTTATGACCCACGCCATTCTCATTACCGCTTATAAGAACTTGGAACAGCTTGAGCGGTTAGTGGATTTTTTTACAGAAGATTCTTTTAGGATTTATATTCATTTGGATAAGAAAGGAAATTATGATTCTGTAGTTTTTCAAAGACTCAAGGAGAAGCCTCAGGTACGATTATTAACCCAGAAATATAAAGTTAATTGGGGAGGGGTGAATCATTTAAAGGCCTATCTTTTTTTAGCCATGGAAGCTTTAAAAGAAGCTTCGTCTTCTTATTTTCATCTTATCACAGGCCAGGATTTGCCTGTTGTTTCAAAAGAAAAATTTTTAAGGATTTTTAAGGAGCAACCTGAGGGAATTGACCGAGATTATATAAGGTTTAAACCTTTGCCTAATTTGGATTGGCATTATGGGGGGATGGATCGCCTGAAGTATTTTCATTTGTATGATGTGCTAGATGCTAAAAAGCACAAACGGTTAATCCGAAAATTGGTACGGTTACAACGGAAGCTTGGTTTGGATCGCCCACAAATCAGAGAATTTCCTGAGCTATATGGAGGGTCTACTTATTGGTCCTTAACTAGGGAGTCATTGTTATATGTTGTTAGGTATACGCAAGATCATCCTAAATTTTTGAAACGCTTTCAGTATAGTTTTTGTGCTGAGGAGCTATACTTTCAAACCCTGTTGTGCAATTCGCCTTTAAAGCATAAGCTTGTCAATAGCAATTTACGGTATATTGATTGGACCAAGGGGCGTGGCAGTACTCCCGTAGTATTGGATTTGCGTGATTATGAAGAGTTGAAAGGTCAAAAGGAGGTTTTGTTTGCCCGAAAGTTTGATGAGGTATCCAAGGATTTGATAAATAAAATTCAAGAAACCCTTTGGTAAGTATTAGATTATGACTTTGTATGTCCTTTTCTGTTGATAGGCTGTTTTAAAACGGCCTGAATGTTTATCTTCGAAACGAATTTATGGAACTACAATTACCTATATTACCAAGCAGTCATCATTTTGCCAAGACAGAAGGACCCCATAGGCTTTTTTTGGAGGCTATCTGTCTTTATGTCGCTACGGGCTTTTTTATGGATGATGATACTTTTTGGAGAGATCATGTTTGTTTGTTACCTGGACATGACCATGTGTTAGATTCAACTGGGCGTTTGGTTTCCAGTACACCTAGATTTCATTGGTATTATGAACCAAAGGCCAGAAGTTTTGATGATGCCTTGGAAGAATACAGTAGTTTGCTTACCGGAATAATGCGAGAAGGGCTTGAAGGGCAAGAAGTGATTTTGCCTTTGTCTGGTGGTTTGGATAGCCGTAGTCTGGCTATGGTGTTGAAGGCGCATAGTAATTCGGTTAGTGCTTTTAGTTATGAGTTTACGAACGGTTATGCCGAAACCAAGATAGCCCGTAAAATTGCTCAGGCCTGTGGGTTTGAATTTAAAGCTTTTAGAATTCCGAGAGGATATTTATGGGGCAGTATTGAGCATTTAGCTGAGATTACTGGATGTTATTCAGAATTTACCCATCCTAGGCAAATGGCCGTTTTTCCCCAAATGCAAGATTTGCAAGGCGTTTTTGCCTTAGGACATTGGGGAGATGTGCTGTTTGACCGCGGTGCCTCAGAACTTACTAAAGAAGGAGATTTGCCTTTTCTGCTCCTAAAAAAAATGGTGAAGCCAGGAGGGATGGCCTTAGCTGAAAGTTTATGGAAGGTTTGGGAGTTGGAAGGTTGTTTTAAGGAGTATTTGTTTGGGCGTGTGGAAACTGCACTTGCGAGGATTAAGATAGACAATGTGAGTGCTAAGGCTCGAGCTTTTAAAACTCAGCAGTGGGCGCATCGTTGGACAACAACCAATTTAGCTGTTTTTAAGGAAGCACACCCTATTTGTTTGCCATATTATGACCATAGAATGTTAGAATTTATCTGTCGTGTTCCCGAAGCCTATTTGGCTGACAGGCGCTTGCAAATAGCCCATATCAAGCAAGATGTAGCCTTGTCTCGTATACCTTGGCAGGCTCAACGTCCATTTCATTTGAATAATTACCATTATAACAGAGTCCCTTTTAATTTGCCTTATCGCGGATATCACAAACTAAAGCGTAGCTTTTTAGGAATGGTTGGCACCCCATATGTACAACGTAACTATGAGTTACAATTTGTAGGGGAGTCTAATGAGCAGCATTTGAAAGGCTTTTTGGATGCTGCTGAGTTTCAAAGATTGGTACCCAAATCTGTGGTAGATGCCCAGCTAGAAGGGTTTTATCAAAAGGATTCAAGGGAATATTCGCATCCCGTTAGTATGTTGTTAACTTTATCTTTATTTTGTAGGAAATATCAAGGCACCTTTTAGTTTAATTAAATTACAGTATGGAAAGAGCCCTTTTTTTGAACCGTTTTAAGTATTTCTACTCTCTTTATCAGTTAAAGAAGTCGTTTGGATTTCAAGATATAGATTCCATTTATGCTTTTACCAAAAGTTATCAGGGGCTTGGCTTGTATGGGCGCATTTCTATGCATCAGTATGCTTCTGAATTTAAGGAGTTTGCTGATAAGGTGAAGCAAATTGAGCCGAAGGTGGTAGTGGAAATAGGCACTAAACGGGGAGGTAGCTTTTTTGTTTGGGCTCGGTATTTTAAGCCAACTCATCTTATTTCAGTTGACTTGCCGGGAGGTATTCATGGAGGTGGTTACCCAGAGCATAAAGTGCCATTTTTGAAGTCTTTTTTAAACGACCATCCGGAAGGGAACGTGCATTTGTTAAGAGGAGATTCGCATTCTATGGAAACTTATGAACAGCTGGTCGCCCTTTTAAACGGACGCGCGATTGATTTTTTATTTATTGATGGGGATCATCGCTATGAGGGAGTTAAGCAGGACTTCGAAATGTATCATCCTTTGGTGAGACCCGGGGGATATGTTGGGTTTCATGATATCGTGGCCTCTGATTACCATCATGAGATGGACTGTTATGTGGATCGACTTTGGGGAGAGCTGAAGGAACGATATGTGCATTATGAATTTATAGAACGTCCCGAACAGCATAAGTATGGATTGGGTTTGCTAAGAATGGCTTAAGGATATGTTATTATCTGTGATTATTCCCGTATTTAATGGGGCCGGCTTTATCCATCAAGCCTATCAGGCAATATTGGATCAAGAGGTGGTTGATTTTGAGATTCTGTTTGTGGATAATAATTCAACGGATACTTCGGTTAGTATCATAAAGGAATTGTGTAGGCGGGATACACGGGTCCAACTGTTGTTTCAAAAGGTTCAAGGGGCTGGGGCCAGTAGGAATTTGGGAATCCAAAACGCCAAGGGAGATTTTGTATATCTTTTTGATGTGGATGATGAACTTTACCCGAATGCTATATCAAAGATGATGACAGCCCTAAAACAGTATCCTAGCGCCCAAGCTGTTGTAGGAAAAATGGTGAAATCTAAAAAGGACCTCCAAAATACACCAAAACCCACGGATGAAACATTTAATGATTGTTTAGTACAGCCACCAACTCTGGGGTTGATTTGGTTTGAAGATTTAAAAACAGTTGTCGGTCCTCCTGCTTTTTTATATAGGAGAACGGTATTTGATATTATAGGGGGGTATAATGAAGCATTGAGAATTGGTCAAGATACAGCGTTTGATATTAAGCTGGGAATGAGCTGCCCCATTGTGCAATTGGATGCTTATGTGTATTTATACAGAAAGCATGAGCGCTCTACTACCCAAATAGTAAAGAAAAAAAATGAACTAATTTTTCATACTTGGAATAGACTAGTAAAGGAACATTTTCCTTTTTATTTGAATAATACCGTTCCTGAGAAATTTAAATATCTGCTCTTTAGGCAGTTGTTTAGTGGCTTGGGTAAAATACTTTTTCACACCAAAGGGCTTAAGAATAGACTTAGAATTTACCCCGAATTACTTAGAGCTTTAGAGTCTGTTAAAATTCCTTTTTATATCAAATGTTATTTAAGTATTTTAGTTGTTTTGCCTAACCAAACACTTTTGAAATTTTATATTTACTATTTGTCAAAATGGTATTTGGAAAGACATATTAATGATTTATAGTTTATGCAATTGCTGCAGCATGTATTAAAAAAAATAATTGTATCCCATTTATATCGTCGCTATGTCGAAGGTAATTTGATTATTCAACAGGATATTGATGTTACTATTAGTGTTAGAGGGTGTAATGTAATGCCCAATACGCCCAAAAAAAGGTTTGAACATTTGATGATCTACTACCCAGAATATGCTTTTTTGTTTTTTTGGCGTATCAAGAGGAAGCCTTGGTATTACTATCAATTTGCAAAAGATTTTCATAGTAAGATATTTAAAAGTACTCCAATAGACGGGGGCATGCTATGTTACCATCCTTTTGGCACTGTGATCAATGCTAAGTCTATAGGCAAGAACTTTCAATTCAGGAATGGATTGACCATTGGCAATAAGGGGAATGATAACAGTTTGTTACCGACCATAGGCCATCATGTAACGGTTGGGGCCCAAGTGGTGATTATTGGAGATATTACCATAGGTGACCATGTAACCATTGGAGCAGGTTCGGTAGTTGTTAAGGATGTGCCCTCCAACGTGGTTATTGCCGGTAATCCGGCCAAAATTATAAGGACCTTAGCCCATGGGTAGACCACTGCGCATTCTTTTTACCACTTCTAATTTTGATACCGCCGGTAGTGGTAAGGTGATTTATGATTTGATCAAAGGATTGGACCGAAGCCAATTTGCCATTGAAATCGCTTGTGGCAATGCTAAGGGAGCTTTTTTTAAAACCATAGCCTCCTTGGGGGTGCCCATTCATGTGTTTCCAACCAAAACGGCCTATAGGCCCTATTATTCTTTGTTGTTTCGTGCTTGGGAGATTGCCAAGTTTTATAAACAGCAGCAGTATGATTTGATTCATTCTTGGCAATGGAGCAATGATTGGACCGAAGCTTTGGCTGCCCGTATGGTAGGGGTGAGATGGATGTATACCAAAAAAGCGATGGGGTATTCCAGTAAACACTGGTATATTAAAAGTTATTTGGCCGATTATATTGTTACCATCAATGAGGAGATGCGAGGGTATTTTCCAAACAAAAAGCAGCAACAATTGATTCCGTTGGGATTGGACACCAATTATTACAGCCCAGAGCATTATCGTAGGAAGTGTGAAAATTCTGTTTTTCAAGTTGTTACGGTTGCTAATTTAGTGCCGGTGAAAGGCTTGGAAGTGTTGCTTGCCGCTATTCAAACATTTTCTAGTCAAGAGGTCCATCTCACGGTTGTGGGTAAAGACGATACTACTTATGGGGTTGCAATGAAAGCCCATGTTAAACGTTTAGGGCTGGAAGCGCAGGTTCAATTTGTAGGGAAACAAATGGACGTGCGGCCCTATTTGGCGGGGGCCGATCTATATGTGATCCCCACTTTGGATGAAGGGAGGAAGGAAGGGATGCCCATGGCATTAGTAGAGGCTATGAGTATGGGGATTCCCGTATTGGGCTCGGATATCACGGGGATTAATTTTGTGCTTAAAGATTTTCCACAATGCCGTTTTAAGGCTGGGGATGTTACAGCGTTGGTTGAGGCAATCAAAGAGCTCCGAGCGTTGTCTGCCCGAGACCGCTTGGCCTTAGGATTGGCCTTGCGAAGGTATTGTGAAGCGCATTTTTCTATGGATAGCTTTATTGGATCTCATGAAAAATTATATTGTAAACTGCTACTAAACTTATAGAGTAGAAAAGTGAATGGCCATCATTAGATAGAGAGGTTTTTCTATATGATATCATAATTTAAATTTGGTTTTCAGATGCACCAAAATATATTGTTTTAATGAATTGGAAGTTAAATACACCAGAATTGTTACCTGATTTTATCATTGGAGGGGCGATGAAATCGGGGACCACGACTTTACACGCTATTTTAAATAGTCATCCAGATGTGGGGATTGCCCATGAGGAGTTGGGTTTTTTTGATATGGATAGCATCTTGCAACATCCCGATTTTGGGTTTTATAACGAAACTGCACAGCAGTGGATCTCGCAATCCATGGCGTATGGCGTTGAGCACATGTGGGATTGGTATACTAAGCAATTTAAAGATTTGATAGGTAGCTATAAAATGGTGGGAGAAGATTCTACTACCTATTTGACTTCGGGGTTGGCGGCCAAGCGTATTGGCATGCAGGAAAAACCTATTAAAATGATTTTTGTGTTGCGGCATCCTACAGAGCGTTGCATTTCGAATTACTTACATTTACTAAAGTCTGGTCGTGCCATTTATAGTTTGGAAGATACGTTGCGCTTTAACCCAGACAGTATTATCAAACGCAGTTTGTATAAATCGCAGTTGGAGGCTTATTATAAATATCTTCCTTTTGAACGAATTCAAGTGGTGACTTTTGAAGCCTTACGAGAGCGGCCCAAGGCGGTTTGTGACCTATTATGCCATTTTTTGGGGCTAGATCCTTCAAAATTGGATGTGGATGCCTTAAAGATCCATAGAAATAAGACCAAGGTTCCGAAATATATTAAGCTACAGCTATTCAGAAACCATCTGTTACGAAAACGGGGGGATTATCGCTATTCCAACAATGTGCCTTTTCCTCCAGACATCACTTTTGATATGCCTTTTAAGTATCGGATTCTACACAAATTGCACGGTTATATCAATCCTTTGAAAGAGGATGGTATCTTTGAAGTGTCTCCAGGGACAAGAGCCTACTTGGATGCTTTTTTTAAGATGGAACTGGAGGGTTTGGATGACTTGGTACAGCAGCCCTTAATGGCCCAGTGGTTTCCAACGAACTAATTATACAATATGTTATTTAACTCTTTGACCTTTGCCGTGTTCCTCCCCATAGTGTTTATGCTCTATTGGTTTGTTTTTAAGCGTTCCCTGAAAAGGCAAAACGTTCTATTGCTGTTGGCGAGTTATGTGTTTTATGGTTGGTGGGATTGGCGGTTTTTGGGTTTGATCCTTTTGAGTACCCTTGTTGATTTTTTTGTAGGGCTTCAATTACGCAATACAGAAGATCCCAAACAGCGGAAGTTTTATCTGTTATTAAGCCTATGTGTGAACCTTGGCTTGTTGGGCTTTTTTAAATACTACCATTTTTTTATAGAAAGTTGGATTGATGCTTGGTCCTTGTTTGGGATACAGATGCATGCTTCTACCTTGGAGATTATCCTTCCGGTAGGGATTAGTTTTTACACGTTTCAAACCTTGAGTTATACGATTGATGTGTATAGAAAACAGCTGGAAGCTACCCGTGATTTTATTCAGTTTGCAACCTTCGTAGCTTTTTTTCCGCAATTGGTGGCAGGGCCCATAGAGCGGGCTTCCCATTTATTACCCCAGTTTGCAAAGCCAAGACGGTTTGATGCAGACTTTGCCCATAGTGGTATCTCTTTGATTATTTGGGGATTGTTTAAAAAGGTTGTGGTGGCTGACAATTGTGCGTTTTTTGTGAATCAAATTTTTGAGGGCTATGGTGCTTTGAATTCCGCGGAACTGTTTTTAGGTGTGTTGTTGTTTGGCGTGCAGATTTATGGTGATTTTAGTGGGTATTCGGATATTGCCATAGGGGTGGGGCGTTTGTTTGGGTTTTCATTACAGACCAATTTTGCCTTTCCTTATTTTTCAAGGAGTATTTCGGAATTTTGGCGCCGTTGGCACATCTCTTTATCTTCATGGTTTCGGGACTATGTGTATATTCCCTTGGGAGGTTCCAGAGGTTCTTTAGGGATGCATGCCCGAAATATATGCGTCGTGTTTTTGGTGAGTGGCCTATGGCATGGTGCCAATTGGACCTTTTTGGTTTGGGGCGCTGTGCATGCTTTTTTGTTTCTAGTGCCTTTGGTTTTTAAACTGTCTCAGAAGTATGGCCGTGACACCCAACTTGCCGGGTACCAGTTTCCATCGATGCTATTGACGTTTTTAATGGTGTGCTTGGCCTGGGTTTTTTTTAGGGCCGATAGTGTGACTATTGCTTGGGATATGTTGGTGAAGATTTTTAGTTTTGAAGGACATCATTTGGGGGTGTTTTATAAAAACTCCAAAAGTTTGTTGTTTGCCCTTATTACGGTAGTTGGGATTTTGGTGTTGTGGCTTTATGAATTTTTAGCAGTGCAAGGGAATCAGCAGGAAGTACGTTTATCACGCTATCATGCTATTTTTATTGGGGTGTTGATTGTGTTTATGGGGGTGTTTAAAAACCCCTCGGATTTTATTTATTTTCAGTTTTAAATGACGGCATTTCTAAAACGTATCGGGATTATTGTTTTTGGGATTTTCGGCGTGTCCATGCTGGTTTCCATGGGGAGTTTATGGGCGCTTCGCGAGGGGAATTTTTATAAACCCTCCTTTTTGGTTGATGGTGTGAGTGCTTCGGATTTTGATTATATCGTACTTGGAGCCAGTACGGGATTGACCACTTTAAATACTAAAGTGATTGATTCTGTTTTGGGGACCTCGGGTGTTAATTTGGCAATGGATGACACTTCTATATCTAGTCAATATTTGATGTTGCAACATTTTCTGGCCTCGGGAAAACGGAGTAACGTATGTGTTTTGGCCGCGAGTCTTAAAGATTATGATGTGGTGCATTATGAGTTGAGTGGTAATGATTATCGGTTTTTACCCTATGTGTCTCGAGATTATATTGCAGATTATTACGCTTCTTTTTCGGGGACAGAAGCAGGTGTTTCGGGGCTCTCTAAATGGTTGCCCATGGCAGGCGTAGGGTATTATAATGCTGAATTGTTTTATCCGTCTATCATTAGTTTGCTTGATCCTACAAAGCGTAACCGTTTTGATTCTGAAGGGAACTATACCTACCCGGTGAGAAGAGAAGCTTCTGAAAGGATTAGCTCTAGAAAACCTAAATCCATTTATTTTAAAAATGCCTATGTATCTAAAATTAAGGCTTTGTGCGATTCCTATGGTATTCAATTGGTTTGTTATGTGTCTCCCCATGCACAGCAAGAAGCTATAGTAGAGCGGGATTCCTATGATGTTATCAACCACAGTACCTTACTAAATGACACTAGTTATTTTTATGATGCCATTCATGTAAATGCTTTGGGAAGAGAGGTGGCGAGCTTGCAGTTTTCGGAGGATTTTAGGGCTTATGTAAGTAGTGAGTCCTTCGACAAGCTCAGGATGACGGAGTAGTGGGGAGAACCACGAATATAGAACAAAGAGCCAAGACGAAAGAGAACAGGGAGTAGTGAGTCCTTCGATCCTTCGACCCTTCGGCGATGCTAAGGGCAGGCTGAGATCAGGACATGTTTGTTCAGGTGGATAATAAAGAATGAATAATGAATAATGAATAATGAAGAATGAATAATGAAGGGGAGAGTAGAATCGTGAGAAAAGAGTCAAGAACCAAGAACCAAGAACCAAGAACCGAGAACCAAGATTAAAGCATATAGAAAACGGGATGGGAGCTGTTCTTATGATTGCCATGTAGTATTAATCAAGATTTTAAAATTTTATTATTGAAAAGACCTTTGAAAATTGCGATTTATTCTGGAGAGATTCCAAGCACGACTTTTATAGAGCGGCTTATCCAAGGGCTTTCTAAGGAGGGGGTAACCGTGTTGTTATTTGGGGTTTTAAAACATGCTTCTAAATATCCAGAGGCGGTTCGTGTATTGGGGTATCGGAATTCCCGGTTTTATAAGTTTTGGTATTTGTTGCGTTATAGCATGTTGTTGGGTTTATTTAGAAGCCGGGACAAACGACGTTTGGATGCCTTTTTGAGAGCGCATGGACGCAGTGATTTGTATAGCAAGGTAAAGAGTTATCCTGTATTGTGGCAGCAACCTGATGTGTTTCATGTGCAATGGGCGAAAGGACTGGAAGAATGGCTATGGGTTCAGGATTTTGGGATAAAGCT
The DNA here is from genome assembly GCF_059735265.1 of Mangrovimonas sp. sgz306409. Taxonomy (NCBI): domain Bacteria; kingdom Pseudomonadati; phylum Bacteroidota; class Flavobacteriia; order Flavobacteriales; family Flavobacteriaceae; genus Mangrovimonas; species Mangrovimonas sp. sgz306409. Next base: position 864 of record NZ_JCAPEU010000009.1, on the reverse strand, counting down.
GGTTGTGAGTTTGCGGGGTGCCCATATTAATTATTCGCCTATTGCGGATGCAAAGGTGGCTGCGATGTACCGAAGTTGTTTCCCAAAAGTGGATGGCTTTCATGCGGTGTCCAAAGCTATTGGATTGGAAGCGCAACAGTATGGTGCCAGGCCCGAACGGGTGCGTGTAGTGTATAGTGGTTTGGATTTGAAGTCTATTGATAGCCCTGTTGCTTCAAAAGATTCCAAAATTTTACAGTTGATTTCGGTGGGGCGTCCCCATTGGAAAAAAGGGTATTCTTATGCTTTGGATGCCTGTAAATTGTTGAAAGATTCAGGCATTGTTTTTAAGTATGTAATTGTTGGTGGCGCCAATATGATTGAATATCAATATCAGGTACGTGATTTGGGATTGGAACAGGAGGTGCAGCTTTTAGGAGGGCAATCATTTGAAACTGTGCAAGGTTTGATAAGACATGCCAACCTATTATTATTGCCTAGCGTAGAGGAAGGTATTGCCAATGTGGTTTTGGAAGCCATGGCCTTGGGCACTTTGGTGGTTAGTACCAATTGTGGCGGTATGGCTGAGGTGATTAGGGATGGTGAGAATGGGTTTTTAGTGCCTATTCGGGATTCACAAGCTATTGCAGAGGCTGTAAGGCGTGTTCAAAGTTTACCGGAATCCAAGTTGGAAGTTATGAGAATGCAAGCCCAAGAGACTGTTGCCACTCAGCATCATGAGGCTATTATGGTTGAGGGAATGTTGGAACTTTATAGGGAGGTGGGTAGTTAGTATTAAGTATTGAGTAGTGAGCCCTTCGACAAGCTCAGGGTGACTAAAAAGGGAGTATAGAGTATTGAGTATTGAGTATTGAGTATTGAGTA
>NZ_JCAPEU010000008.1:0-269599 GCF_059735265.1 Mangrovimonas sp. sgz306409 | reverse complement strand
TACAACGACACTTGGAACATTGTTGGATTTAGTAGTCAAACTAACACTAAAATTTATATATTTGACAGGCTCGGAAAATTGCTCAAACAGATCTCTCCATCTGGTGATGGATGGGACGGAACGTACAACGGGGCGGAGATGCCGAGCAGCGACTATTGGTTTGTTGTGGAGTACGTAGAGCCATCGACGGGACAGAGCAAAGAGTTTAAAGCCCATTTTACTTTGAAAAGATAGAATTTATGAATTTAAAAAAGTATTGTTTAATAGCAATTGTAGCATTATTTACGAAATTAGGAACAGCGCAGGAAGGCCTTCCAATCTACTCAGATTACTTAACCGATAATTATTATTTGATTCATCCCTCGATGGCGGGAGTTGCAAATTGTGCAAAAGTGAGATTGACTGCTCGTATGCAGTGGTTCGGTCAAGATGATGCGCCAGCATTACAGACATTAAGTGTAAACAGTAGAATAGGAGAATCGCAATCGGCAATTGGAGCCATTGTATATAACGATAAGAATGGTTACCATTCGCAAACAGGAGCCTATGTTACTTATGCACACCATTTGATGTTCTCAAGAAATGAAATCGACTTAAACATGTTATCTTTTGGTTTAAGTGTAGGTGCAATTCAATATAGATTGGATGAAACGGCTTTTATCAATGAACCTTTTGATCCTATCATTGCAGGAGTTGAGCAAAGTGCCACTAACTTTAATGTGGATTTCGGGTTTTCATACCATTTCTTAGATTTCTATGCCCATGCTACTGTTAAAAATCTATTGAACAATGATGGAATTAACTTCAATGAGCAGGGATTGAGCTATGAGAATTTAAGGACTTATTTGTTCTCTGTTGGTAATGTGTTCCAAAGATATGGGAGCGACTGGACTTTTGAGCCTTCTGTAATGTTCATGTATAGAGATGCCACAGAGGAGTCTTCATTCGACTTAAACCTTAAGACTTATAGAGAGATGGATTTCGGAAAAGTTTGGGGAGGATTGTCTTATAGAAGAAGTTTGGACGGTGCTGAGTATTTGGATGGTTCAGGTGTTAGTAATCAAAAATTGCAATATTTTACTCCATTTGTGGGTGTAGACTACAATAATTTTGTATTCGCTTATACCTATTCATATCAAGCAAACTCTGTTGTTTTTGATAATGGAGGGTTCCATCAAATTACACTTGGATATAATTTTAATTGTAGAAGAGAGAAATACCAGTGTAACTGTCCTGCGATTAATTAAGCTTAATAATACACGATATAAAAAACGTCCCGAATTTGGGACGTTTTTTATTTTAGGGCAGCTTATACTCTACCATTGGTAGTTTTTCTTTTTGGCTTGTGTTTTAATGGCAATGACCATGGCTTCCTCCAAATTTTGATCTTCTTCAGTTTTGTTTGCTTCAATGAATTGCAGTCGCTTTTTGTTGAGTTGCTGTATTTGTTCTTGGATAGCTTTACGTTCCTTTTCCTTTGCAGCAACATAGGCCTTGATTTCTAATGTAGATTTACCTTTTAATTCTTCTGGTAATTCGGAGGATTGTAAATCTTCAAGTTTTAATTCTTCATTTGAGACAGCGTCCACCAAATCCCAGTTGGAATTTGTGTAGAGGTGAGTGCTTTTGCTCACTGTTCGACTTACGTGACTTGCTTCCCCTAAAGCAGCCGAATTTGTGTCTTGAATCTTCTGTTCCATTATTTTCTCTTTTCCTATATTGCCATAAGCAACATAAGTTCCATTCAGTTTTTGATTGAGTTGAAGGATCTCACTATCAAATGGAGTGGCCACATAAACAGTCTGTCGGTTATGGTCAATAGCCATATAATTGCCGTGTCCAACATTGGCGCCCGATTTCCAATAGGTATTTATTCCTAGGTTATAATCGCCGCAAAAAATTGTGTTCACCGTAATATGTTTTTCAACCGCCAATTCAGACGCTTTCTTGTAACTGATAGGGCCTTGGGTAAAAGGTTCGTTTCCTGCAATAAAAATGAGCTTTAAATCATCTTGATTGTTGCCCCATTGAAGTCTTTCAATAGAAGTTTGAATGACTTGGCCACAATATTCTTGACCTCCATTTGTGGTGAGAGAAAACAATTGTTTTGAGATTTCATCCAAATCGTCGCTAAAGGGAAGAATTTGTCTTATATATCCATTATCTGCATTCAGGTTGTCATTGCCATATTCATAAAGCGCAATTTGAAGTTTTGGGCTGTTGCCATTACATTTTGCATAGGAGAGTTCGTTGACAATTTTCCACAATTGTGCTTTGGCTTGGTCGATGAGGCCGTCCATACTATTACTTGTATCTAGTAACAAGGCTACTTTGATATATTGTTCTTGGTTGAGGGGGGCGGGGTTGTGAAAAGAGACGCTTAAATTATTTGAAATTGGTTTTGAATTGTTGGCATTACAGGAGAACATCACAGCAACACTTGCAGCCAATAGGAAAGGCTTGAGAAATGGTTTCATAATCTTGTTGTTTTTTGATTTGAACTTTAAAACTATGTAGAACTTTTTTCTTATTCAATCTAGAATTAGGGAATAGTATTGTTGGTTGAGTGAGAAGGAACCTTAGGTGAGCAAGTCAATCTAAAAGATATGTTTTGAATCTTCAATCTGAAGTTTTCAGTTTTAAAATGCCAATTAAAGTGAGTATGTTTATACATTGAATATTTTTAAATGGCCACAATTTTTAAATACATTTTTATACTGCTGTTTTGTTTGACTTCCCTCTTTACAATTGGTCAAAATCAATTACTACAGGATACACAAACTTTTACTGTTAAAGGGAAAGTGGAAGAAAAGGATACTTACCAACCCATTCCAAAGGTGAATATTGAGGTAAATGGAGGGGGCTATACCAAAACCGACAGTAACGGGGAGTTTAGAATCCAAGTTAAAATTGGTGATGAATTGGCAATTCGGCACAAAGATTTTGAAACGGTCTATTACACCATCGTGAGTCAAGATCGCATCTTGGTACAGGTGGAGCCTGTAAGTCCCTCACTTGTCAGCAGTCGATATCAAAAAAAGGATTCCAAGGCCTTTAGGCAGTTAATTGATTCTGCCAACGTATACGCCAAACAAGATGCCGAAAAGGCCATTCAGTTTGTGACAGAGGCGCTCAAGGAAAGCTATTCGGTCAACCAAAGTGCCGAAGCCTATGAAACCTTGGCTGATATTTACAAAGCTTGGAAGCAATATGATTTAGCTGTGAGCAATTATAGGATTAGCCTTCAAAACTACAAATCGAATGAGGTTCAGTTAAAATTGGGAAATGCCTATCGATTGAACAAGAATTATCAGGAAAGTTTGGATGTTTATGGAACTATTGATTTTGGTAGTTTACAGGCCTTTCAGAAGGTGGTGTACTTTGAAGGCTTGGGAGATACTTATTACAACACAAAATCATATTCCAAAGCGCTAGAGAATTATAAAAAGGGACTTCAGGTAGCTCAAGAGCATTTAATCACTCCAAAGGTTACGGACTTAAGTTCCAAAATTGCACAGGCTTATAATTCGCAAGGGGAAGTTCAAAAAGCCAAACAATTGTTTGATAATTCATTAAATCTGGCTTCGAAGGAGAATAAGAAAAGGTCGGTAGAGGAGAAAATCACCGTGGCGGAATTCAATAGTGAAAACCAAAACTATTCGGATGAAATTAAGTTGAGAAAAGAGGCTCTGGACGATATATCAGATATTCAACTTCAGGATTCCATAATAGATAATGAAAGTGCGCTTACACTTCAAAAGCAGAATTATAAGATAGGAAATGCCTATTTTCTTCAGAAGGATTTTGATAGTGCCATTTCGTATTTGGAAAGAAGTATCAAGGAAGCTGATGACAAGGAAGATTTGGTGGTAAAAAAGGATGCTACCCGTAAATTGTCTGATGTATATGCCGATGCTGGAGATTTTGACAAGGCAAGGAAAACTTTTGAAGAGTACACCGCAGCGGTAGATGAGCTTTATATTAAAAAGGAACAGGAGATTTCGCAGTTGGCGCGTTTCAACAGGAGTATTATTGAAAAGCAAAATAGGATTAATAGTTTGGAAAGTGACCGACAATTATCTGAAAGTAAATACCAGCTTTCCAACGAACGCAACAAGCGCCAACAATTGATTATTTATTCCTTGGTGTTTGGAGTTGTATTGCTTTTGGTTACTGCCTATTTCATGTTCAAATACATCAAGCAACAACGTTTGGCCAATAATTTGCTGGCATTAAAATCCTTGAGGAGTCAAATGAATCCACATTTTATTTTTAATGCTTTGAACTCGGTAAACAGTTTTATTGCCCTGAATGATGAGCGTACCGCCAACAAGTATTTAAGTGATTTTTCCTATTTGATGCGGGCCGTTCTCGAAAACAGTGAGGAAGATTTTATTCCACTTCAAAAGGAAATTGAATTATTGGAGCTATACACCAAATTGGAGCATTTTAGGTTCAAGGACAAGTTTGATTATAGCATTACCGTGGATGATCGAATAAATGTTGGGTATTATAAAATTCCGCCCATGTTGTTACAGCCTTATATTGAAAATGCAGTGTGGCACGGTTTGCGCTATAAAAATGAAAAAGGCCATTTATCTATTGTGATAGACAGGGTAAGCGAGGACGAAATATGTATTACCATTGCAGATGATGGTATAGGGAGGGAGCGTTCCAAAGCCTTGAAAACGGAACGTCAACAGCAACAAAAGAGTAAAGGGATGGACAATATCAAAAAGCGAATTTCCATTCTGAACAACATGTACAAGGATAAAATTGATGTAAGGATTGAGGACTTTCAGAAGGAGGAAGATTCAGGGACTAAAGTGGTGGTTACCCTGAAAAAGGATTAAAACGATTAAAGTACATCTCATAAGATATAAAAAACAACCAAATTCTAGCATTATGAAACTAAGAGCCATTATTGTTGAGGACGAAGAGACCAGCAGGGAGATTTTAAAGAATTATCTAAAAAAATATTGTCCCAATGTGGAAGTTTTAGGTGAAGCCGCCAATGTTGAGGAAGCCTTGGTGTTGATAAGAAATCAAGCTTTGGACTTGGTGTTTTTGGATGTGGAAATGCCGTATGGAAATGCCTTTGATTTATTGGATAGGGTAGGAGATATTAATTTTGAAACGGTATTTGTAACCGCTTATAACCATTATGCCATCGACGCCTTGAATGCCCATGCGTCTTATTATTTGATGAAACCTGTTTCTATAGACGAACTCATCAAAGCAGTAGACTATGTTACCGAAGTAAAAACGAAGGAAAATGCACTACAAGGTCAGGTGTTGGTTCCTAAAACCAATCGGGTTAATGGGAAGATTACAATACCCCAACAGGATGGGTTTGAAGTTTTAAATACAGCCAATATTTTGTACTGCAAAGCCGATGACAATTACACTGAAATTTACCTTGATAACAACCGAAAAAAACTGGTAAGTAAAACGCTAAAATACTTTGAGGATGCCCTAATAGGTAGTAGTTTTGTAAGAGTCCATAAAAGCTATTTAGTGAATACAAATGAAGTCACTAAATATGTAAAGGGGAAGGGAGGAAGTGTTGTGTTGAGCAATGGTAAGGAAATCATGGTTTCGGCCTCCAAAAAATCAGACCTGCTATCTTATTTTAAATAATTCTACGTTTTTAAACGTCATCAAATAAAAAATTATGCCAGTTATAAAACCCGTAAATGGAAAGTTTCCTCAGATTCCTGAGGATTGTTTTGTGGCCGAAAATGCCACAATTGTTGGAGAGGTGAGCATGGGCTCGCAATGTAGTGTTTGGTTCAATGCGGTGATTCGCGGAGATGTTCATTTTATAAAAATGGGGGATAAGGTAAACATTCAGGATGGCGCCGTCATTCATGCTACGTATCAAAAGTCACCTACAACTATCGGGAACAATGTGTCCATTGGGCATAACGCTATTGTACATGGTTGTACTGTTCACGATAATGTGTTGATTGGTATGGGAAGCATTGTGATGGATGATTGTGTGATTGAAAGTAACAGTATCATTGCTGCTGGTGCTGTGGTGACCAAGAATACGGTGGTTGAATCGGGGAGTATTTATGCCGGTGTTCCGGCTAAAAAAGTTAAGGATATCAGCGAAGAATTAATTTCAGGAGAAATTGATAGAATTGCCAATAACTACGTGAAATACTCTAGCTGGTTTCAGGAAGCCTAAAGTAAAATGTGTTGGACTTTGTAATCCTCTCCTAACAGCGATTCCATGACTTGAGGTGTTCCTGTTGTGTAGAAATCGTAGGACGTTTTTGTAAGTTCAGTATTTAATAAATGGTGCTGTTGCAGGATGGCTTTGGTTTGTCTTGCGACAGCTGCACCCGAATCGATGATTTTAACCGATTTAGGGAGGATTTGAAGCAACAAAGGTATCAAATAGGGGTAATGGGTGCAACCTAGTACCAAATAGTCTATATTGGCATCTATCATAGGTTGTAAATATCCTTTCAATAAGGCTTCCATTTCTTCAGAATCCATCTTTCCACTTTCAATCAATTCAACAATGCCATCTCCAACTTGTTCAATAACATTAATACCATTGCTGTATAGATTGGTAGTGGTATGAAAAAGTTCGCTTGAAAGTGTTCCCTTGGTTGCCAAAATACCAACAGCTTTGGTATGGGTATTTAGCGAAGCAGGTTTGATGGCAGGTTCAATTCCTATAAAGGGCACATCAAAAGTACTGCGAAGCAATTTGATGGCATTAGTCGTAGCCGTGTTGCAGGCCACTACAATGAGTTTACTTCCTTTGTTTAATAAGAATTCAGTGTTTTTGATACTTAGATCTATGATCTGTTGTTTGGTTTTGGTGCCATAGGGAGCATTACTGCTATCAGCCAAATAGATGGTGTTCTCATTGGGCAAGAGCAATTGGATTTCTTTCCAAATAGAAGTTCCGCCAACACCGGAATCGAATATACCAATAGGTTGTTTACTCATCGATACAAAAATAAAAAAGCCGCTTTTGTAAAGCGGCTTTTTTTAATTTTTTTGTGAATGGCTTAGAAACCTAATTCTTTCTTAACGTCTGGTAAAAGGTCTTTACCATCAGCAACCAATACGCCTCCACCTTGAGTAGAATCCAACACGTAGTTGAAACCTTGAGCTTTTGCTACTTTTTGGATGGCAGCTTTTGCTTTATCGAAAATTGGCTTCAATAATTCAGCTTCTTTCTTTTGAAGGTCTTGTTGTGCTTGCGCTTGATATTGACGAATGCTTTGCTCCATAGTTTGTACTTCTTGAGCTCTTTTAGCGTTTTCTTCGTCTGTTTTAGTATCTACTTCAGCTTGGTATTGCTTCATTTTGTTTTGAAGCTCTGTAGCCATGGTTTTAATTTCAGCCTCGTAAGTCTTAGTTAGCTTTTCAATTTCTGCTTGAGCAGTTTTCATTTCCGGCATTGCTTCAACTAAGTCAGTTGTGTTAATATGAGCAACTTTACTTTGTGCAACTGAGAAACTCGTAGCTCCAACAAAAAGTACGGCTGCAAATAAAAGGGTCTTAAATTGTTTCATTTTTAAAGTATTACGTGTTTAAATATTAATGTTATAGTGGTTAATTTCCTGTACTATCTTTTGCTTTTGTTTGTTCTTCGCGTTCCTTCTTGGCTTTTTCACGTTCGGCCAGAATGCGTTGACGGCGTTCTTCAAGCTCTTTTTGGCGAGCTTCTCTTTCGGTTAATTTTTGTTGTCTTTTTTCTTCAGCAATTTGTTCTGCGGTTTTTTCTCCCGTTTCACTTTGCTCACTTCCATTTTCATCTACATTGTCGCTGCCTTCTTTTTGGGCATCACTGTCCTTTTCGGTAGGTTTCCCAGTTTTTGCAGCTCTTATACTATCTCTTTCAGCTTTGGCTTTGGCTCTTTCTTCCAAGATTTTTTGTCTTCTAGCTTCGGCAGCAGCTTCTAGAGAGTCGCGTCTTTTTTGTTGCGCAGCTTTTCGGTCTTCAATTTCTTTGGCCTTTGCTGCCTGTTTGGCTTCCAAGGCTGCTTCACGCTCTTCCAATTCTTCATTGATTTCCGGTACCACTTCTTCATCTTCAGCAGCTCTACGCTCTGCTCTGTTTTGGGCTTGGGTACGTTTGGAAGCTCTTGTGATGCTTCGGATGACCAATTCACTGATGTCATACCTTTCGGCAGAGTACAGCATTACCAAATCGGCTGACTTATCAAATACGAAATCGTACTTTTTATTGGCTGCAATTTCCTGAACCGCGGCAAATATCTGGTCTTGGATAGGCTGGATCAATTGCCGCTTTTGCGTGATTAAATCGCCTTCCGGTCCAAATCGTTTTTGTTGATAATCTAAGATTTCCTGTTCTTCAAATGAAATGTCTTCCAAACGTTCTTCGTAAAGTTCTTTGGTAAGAAGGACACGCTCATTGTCGAGTTGTTTCTTTTTCTGATCAACCACATTCAAACGTTGCTCGATTTCCGCTTTCCACTCCTGAGCCTTTTTTTCCAATTGATTTGAAGCTTCTTGATATTCGGGAACGTTTTCCAAGATGTATTCGGTATCTATGTAGGCAACTCTCACACTTCTTTGGGCGTTGGAGACCAAGCTACTTAGACCTATCATTATCATTAAAAAAAGAACTCTATACTTCATCTGTTGTTGTTTTGTGATTTATTGATCTTTTCTCTAAACCTTTAAAATGACAGATTTTGTGTTGATTCCGCCATTTGAATTTAGCTTTTCCAAATTAACGAAATATATTCTGAAAAATTTTAACAGTGATGCTAAATCCTTCTGACAGATATTAGAAAATATCATGCCAAAGTTAAAATTGTTGACCAATAATAAAGTGCGTTTCCCAACCATTGCTTCCAGTGGAACCAGGTACAGGATCAAATCCGTAACCGAAATCAATTCCTAACAATCCGAAAGCAGGCATAAAGATACGCAATCCTGCACCAGCAGAACGTTTAAGTTCGAACGGGTTGTAACTTTGGAATTCGCTAAATGCTGCTCCACCTTCGGCAAACATAAGGGCATAGATTTTTGCCTGTGCACCCAAAGTGATAGGGTAACGTAATTCCAAAGAAAACTTGTTATAGATAGAAGCTCCATCGTCTGTAATGGAACCATCTTCTTCAACTGGTCTGATAGATTGGTTTGGATATCCTCTTAATTGAATGATTTCTCTTCCGTCCAAAGAGTAGTTTCCTAAACCATCTCCACCAAGGAAGAAACGCTCAAAAGGAATAATTCCTCTGTCTTGGTTGTAGGCTCCTAGGAAACCAAATTCCAACCCTGAACGCAATACCAATTTGTCAACGATACGGGTATACCAATCTCCTTTAAACTTGATTTTGTAGTACTCCAACCAATTGAAACGTTGTTGGTCGATTTCAGCAATTCTAGCAGCGTCATCTGAATCTGTTGGATCCAAAGAATCGCGCTCATCTTTAAGTTCTGCATAATCTACTTTGCTGAACAATGAATACGGCGGAGATAATTTTGCAGTAATGGCAAAACTAGAACCTCCCATTGGGTAGATTGGGTCGGTATAAGTGTTGTTTCGGCTCAAACCAATAGTGTAGGCAAAACCGTTTGAATATCCGTCTCCAAATGTAAATAACCCAGTGTTGTAATTCTTTAAGTCGTAATGTTGGAAACTTAAAGCTTGAGACAAGTGGAAGTAATCATCCGGAACAGATAAACGCTTAGAAAGTCCTACAGAAACCCCTGTAATGTTAAAACGTTTGTTCTTGTCGGCATCTCTTGTTTCATAGTTGTACAAGAATTGCTTTGTGTGTGAGATAGAGGTAGAGAACTGTAATGGACGTTTTCCTCCTAACCATGGCTCGGAAAATGAGAAACTATAGGTTTGGTAAAATCTACTGGCTTGTAAACGTAAGGCCAAACTTTGTCCATCTCCCATTGGAACCGGCTTATAGGCATCTTTGTTAAAGATGTTTCTCATGGAGAAGTTGTTGAAGGATAATCCTAAGGTTCCAATGAAACCTCCTCCACCGTAACCTCCTTGAAGTTCAATTTGGCTGGATCCTTTTTCTACAACTTGGTATTCTATATCAACCGTACCATCTACGGTATTGAAGTTTTTCATGTTTGGAGTAATCTGCTGTGCATCGAAGAAGCCCAACTGCCCAAGTTCACGAATGGTTCTGATCACATTTTCCTTACTGTACAATTGCCCCGGTTTGGTACGCAATTCACGGTAGATAACGCGGTCATTGGTTTTGTCATTTCCGGATACGGAAACATCGTTGAAATAAGCAGGTTTTCCTTCGGAAATTCTTATTTCCATATCGATGATATTACCATCGGCACTTACTTCAACAGGGTTGATTGTAGAGAACAAATACCCTGTGTTTTGATATTGGTTTGTAATGTCCAAACCGTCTGGTTTGGTGTCATCGGCAATACGCTTTCTCAATTCCACACCATTGTAAGTGTCTCCTTCCTTAATTCTAAGGATACTGTGCAGTTGCTCGTCGGTGTACACACTGTTTCCAACAAAGGTGATTTTTCCAAATTTGTACTGTTCACCCTCTTCCAAATCGATCAATAAGGAAATGGTTTTGTCGTTGTTGTAGATGATGGAATCTGAGATGATTCTGGCATCTCTATATCCATTTTCCTTGTATTTATCGATTACGCTTACAAGGTCTTCTTTATAATCGGCATCGATAAATTTTGAACGTTTTAACACCCTAACAAAGTTCTTTTGTTTGGTATTTTTCATAGCTTTTCTAAGCTTTTCGTCCGCAATTTTATCATTGCCAGTAAACTCAATACTCTTAACTTTTACTTTTTGGCCCTTATCGATATTAACCAACATATCGACACGGCTTTTTTGAATGGAATCCTGAACTTCCTTAGTGATTACGTTCACTTTGGTGTTCAAAAATCCGTCCTTTTTATATTTGGAAGTCAGGTAGTTTCTTGTGGTAGTGATAAGGTTTTCGGTAACCTTAACCCCTTTGGTCAACTTGTTTTCGTTGATGACCTCTTCTTTTTTGGATTTCTTGATACCGTTGATAGTAACTTCATTAAGTTCTGGCAAATCCACTAAGTGGATCTCCAAATAGGCTAAATTACCTTCGGTTTTTACCAAATAAATATCAATGCTGCTGAAAAGGTTGGAGTCCCATAGCTTTTTTATGGCTTTAGAGATATTTTCACCAGGAATGGTAACTTCTTCACCTTTTCTTAAGCCAGAATAAGAGATGACGGTATTGGCACTGAAGTTAGTGTCGCCAGTTACAGAAATGTCTTCAATGATGTAGGATGTACCAGTGTTGAAATTGTTTTGAGCTGTGTTTACACTTGAACAGAAAAGAAATAGTGCAATAAAAATTGAATGTAGGTATGTTTTCAAAAGTAGTTTCTTAGCTAAGTTGTTCACTGGTTTTTCCAAATCGTCGTTCTCTGTTTTGATAATTGATCAAAGCCTCATATAAATCTTCCTTGCTGAAATCAGGCCACAATATATCGGTAAAATATAATTCGGCATAAGCAATTTGCCACAATAGGAAATTGCTTATTCTCTGCTCCCCACTAGTCCTAATAAGCAGGTCTACATCAGGCAAATTTTGCGTGTAAAGATGCTTATTTATAATTGATTCGTCAATAGTTTCGGGAGAAATTATATTATTTTTAACGTTATCCGCTATTTTTTTAACCACACTCACCAATTCTTCCCTAGAGCCATAGCTTAAAGCCAAAGTAAGGGTCATTCTGGAATTTTCTTTGGTTTTGTCAATAACTTCCAAAAGTTCCGCCTTGGCATTGGTTGGAAGGTCATTCAAATTACCAATAGCATTAAGGCGTATGTTGTTGTTCTGTAGGGTGTTTATTTCTTTCTTGAGGGACTTAACCAAAAGCTTCATCAGGGTTTGTACTTCCAGTTTTGGTCGGTTCCAATTTTCGGTAGAAAATGCATATAGTGTTAGGTTTTCAATGCCAAGTTCTGCACTGGCCTCTACAACCTGTCGTACCGCTTTGGTGCCGTTTTCATGCCCTACGGCTCTTAAAAATCCTTGTTGTTTTGCCCATCGGCCATTACCATCCATGATAATGGCGACATGTTTGGGAAGTTTGTTGGTGTTTATTTGGTCTTTTCTACTCATTTTAAAAATTACAATAACAAGGTTTTTGCCCAAACGTATAGGTAAGGGTGATTCCTGAAAACACATACCAATCATTGCTGTTTGTATTTCCAAATCCTAGATTGCTGTCATTGTCAAAGTCTGGAACACTACCATCCAATTCATCCGAAAAGGTATAACGAGCACCAACTTCCAGGGCTAATACAAAGCTGCTGGTAATGTTGGTTTTTATACCAAGGGTGATAGGGATCCCAAATGCCCAACTGCTGGTGCCCTCTTCAACAAGGTCGCCATTGGACAAGAAATAAAAATTATCGTGTTTTGCCACACTCATCCCTGTAAAAAGGTAAGGTGTTACTTGTGTGCCACTTTCGTGAAGGTTGAAATCGAAAAAGGTGAATTCCATTCCACCAGTTATTTCCAAAAGTCCGTTGGAGAAAGCAAAACCTCTTTCCTTACGTCTTGGGTCATCCGATTTGTTGTCGTCGGCTTCCAAATCGGTATAGATTAGTGATAGTCTAAAGGAATGCCTAGGGCTGCGGTTCCACTTTACAATGCCCCCAAAAGCAGGTGAATTTGGAGAGATGTAATTGGTTGGGCCAACATCGCCAATAAAGTTGCTGCCTCCCGCAAATACCCCAACCTCATAAATTTGAGCACTTAGGGACTGTGAAAGAAACATGCTTAAAAAAAGGAGAATTAAATACCTCATAGGTTTTTCAAAGTTTGCAAATATAATAAATATGATTAGCCTATAACAATTTGAAACAAATTGTCTTACAGTTAAACAGTATTTACGGGGATTTATTGCCTAATTTCTTTTGTCTTCACCCCAAAGTAATTTTTTCCTTAGGGTGGTTATAAAGCTTTCGTGTACAAGCTCTACCATTTTAATAGTGAAGGGCGCTTTTTTAATGGTTACCACGGTAGAATTGTGCAAGGTGGTAATACGGGAATCCAAGGAAATTAAATAATGGTCTTCTCGTCCGTCTACCTTTAATTGGATCTTGGTGTCGTCTGAAATTACCAAGGGTCTTGCGTTAAGGTTGTGCGGTGCGATAGGAGTGATTACTAAATTGTGGGCTTCAGGCATGATTACCGGTCCGCCACAACTTAAGGAATATCCTGTGGATCCTGTAGGTGTGGAAATGATCAAGCCGTCAGACCAGTAGGAAGTAAGGTATTCATCATCCAAATGTGTTTCCACGGTGATCATGGAAGTGGTGTTTTTTCTGCTTACCGCAACTTCGTTCAGGGCAAAACTGGTTTCAATTAAATCCTTGTTTTCTGGCTCGGTAGTGACGCTTAACAAAATGCGTTCGGAAATCTTGTAGTTACCTATTAAAATGTTGTTGAGTGCATTTTCTATTTCATCGGTTTGAATGGTTGCCAAAAATCCTAGTCGACCGGTATTGATGCCTACAATGGGAATATTGCAATCACGAACATGGGTAATTGCCCTTAGTATGGTACCATCCCCACCTATGCTGATCAATAAATCGTAGCTATTGTCAAGTGTGGTAAAGGTGTCGAAATTGTAAAGGTTGATATTGTGTTCATTTTGCAACATCTCAAAAAAAGAGTGCTCTATATAGACCTCGGCTTTTTTACTTTTTAAAAAATCAAGGAGGGTAGCAATGCAAAATGTGGTATTGCTATTATAAAACTGACCGTAAATGGCTATTTTCATGCCTTAAATGTTAAGGTATTTGTTTAGGTATTCAGAACGTTCCTTAAGGTTTTCGAGGTAGGAGTCTTGTTCGTGTCCTGAAATAATGTTGTAACTGTATCTTCTAAAGGTGTGCATGATGTCGTTAAGACCGCCGTGTCCAACTTTAAGCGTTACCTGAACCAAGTCGTTGTCCATTTTAGAGATGAAGGCCCCCAGAAGTTTGCCATCGTTGGACTCTACTATCTGACTGATTTCACTAAAGGAATAATCGTGGATGCCTTTTTCAATAATCAAAATGTTACCCGCTTCAGAGAAAAATGGAGTTTCGTTGAAAAGGTTGATAATGTCATTAAGTTCGTAATAGCCCAAATAGGTATTGTTCTCATTCAAAACAGGCATGATGTTGCTGTCGTGTTTGGCAAAAGCCTCAAGGACGTCCAACCAATTGGTACTAGTACGTACAAAAAAGCCTTCAATGGCATATCTCACTTCCGAAACCAATTTGGAACCTTCAAAACAATGGGCATCAGTTTCAGAAACACATCCTAAATACACGGTGTTATCTTCAATAGGAATATGCGAATAGGTAAGCTCTTTAAATAATAATTTAAGATCGCTGATCTTGTTCTTAAGACTTAAAGGTTTAATATCATTGATTATGTACTGTTCTAAAGACATGGCTCCAAAGTATACTACTGCAAATTAATTAAAAATAACTACAAAAAGCGTTAAGGACTTTGTATTTTTGTTGGTCAAATAAAAAGTAGATGACTAAGTTAAGTGTAAACATAAACAAGATTGCCACCTTAAGGAATTCTAGAGGGGGTGATGTGCCCAATGTAGTGCAATTTGCAAAAGACGTTCAAGAGTTTGGAGCCCAGGGGGTCACTATCCATCCGCGACCAGATGAAAGGCATATTCGTTATCAAGATGTGTACGATTTGAAGCCTGTAGTTTATACTGAATACAATATTGAAGGAAATCCAATCAAAGAGTTTATGGATATGGTTTTGGAAGTAAAGCCAACCCAAGTAACTTTGGTGCCAGATGCCGAAGATGCTATCACCTCCAATGCTGGGTGGGATACATTAAAGCACAAGGATTTTTTAGTGGATATTATTTCTGAATTCCAACGAAACGGCATTAGAACTTCCATCTTCGTAGATCCAGTGATGGCGCAAATTGAAGGCGCCAAAGCTACGGGAACTGACAGAATAGAACTTTACACTGAAGCTTATGCGCACCAATATGGATTGGGAAATAAAGACGCAATCAAACCTTATAATGAATGTGCGGTAT
Source organism: Mangrovimonas sp. sgz306409 (assembly GCF_059735265.1). Classification (NCBI taxonomy): domain Bacteria; kingdom Pseudomonadati; phylum Bacteroidota; class Flavobacteriia; order Flavobacteriales; family Flavobacteriaceae; genus Mangrovimonas; species Mangrovimonas sp. sgz306409. Next base: position 254,530 of record NZ_JCAPEU010000008.1, on the reverse strand, counting down.
TAGCCCATAAACTTGGTTTGGGCATCAATGCCGGTCATGATTTGTCATTGGATAACATTAAGTTTTTTAAAGAGAACATTCCAGGGTTGTTGGAGGTGTCTATTGGTCACGCATTGATTTCGGAGAGTTTGTATTTGGGTATTGAAAATGTAATTCAAATGTATTTACAGCGCTTAAAATAATTCCGAGTAATAATCAAGAAACATTCAAGATGCAGTTACACTCAAATATTACAGGAAGCGGAAGTCCATTCATCATTTTACACGGTTTTTTAGGAATGGGGGACAACTGGAAAACCCTAGGAAAGAAATTTAGTGACGAAGGCTATGAGGTCCATTTGGTAGACCAACGCAACCACGGCCGTAGTCCCCATGCCGATGCTTTTGACTATGAAATCCTCACTGAAGATTTAAAAGAATATATCACTTCCCACCATCTCTCGGAGGTTGTCTTGTTGGGGCATTCCATGGGAGGGAAAACAGCTATGATGTTTGCCTCAAAATATCCCGAATTGGTATCTAAATTGATTGTTGCCGATATTTCTCCACGTTTTTATCCAGTACATCACGACACCATTTTGGAAGGTTTGAGCCAATTGGATTTTTCGGTGATTTCTAATAGGGGAGAAGCCGATGAAGCTTTGTCTCGTTATATAACTGATTTTGGAATACGCCAGTTTTTGTTGAAGAACTTGTATTGGAAGGAAAAAGGGCAGTTGGCCTTGAGATTGAATTTGGAGGCATTGAAAGCTAACGTAGGTGAAGTAGGTGAAGCGCTGCCGGTACATGCTAAATTTGAAAAGGACACCTTGTTTTTAAGAGGTGACAGATCTGAATATATTTCGCTTCAAGATGAAGCTTTGATCAAGGCGCATTTTCCTAAGGCCCAAATAGAAACGGTATCCAATGCCGGCCATTGGCTGCATGCCGAAAACCCAAAAGAGTTTTTTGATGACGTTGTTAATTTCGTAGGATAATATTCGTATTTTTAATAAAAATACGATCTTATGAAACTAGTTCTCAGAATTTTATTGTCGGCGGTTGCCGTTGTGATTTTAGCAAAATTATTGCCGGGAGTTGAGGTTGTTGGCTTCACTTCTGCAATTATTGTCGCCATTGTATTGGCTTTGCTCAATGCTATTGTAAAGCCCATCTTGGTAATTTTAACCCTTCCTATTACCATTTTTACCCTTGGTTTGTTTTTGTTGATAATCAATGCGTTGATTGTGCTCATGGCGAGCAGTTTTATCGATGGTTTTGGAGTGAGCAGTATTTGGACGGCCATTTTGTTCAGTATCCTTTTGTCTATCTTGGAATCTATATTGTACTCTGTTTTAAATGAGGATAAAAAATAGACTGAATTTCAAGCTCTTAAAACTTTGTTGAGTTGCAAAAAATATGTACTTTTGCAACCCAATTTTTATACGATTCAAGAATGAATATTACAAGAGAAAACATTGACGCATTAAATGCTGTTGTAAAAGTAGACATCTCTAAGGATGACTACAGCGATAAAGTGGAGAAAATCCTTTCAGATTACCGTAAGTCGGCTAACATTCCTGGTTTCAGAAAAGGACATGTGCCAATGACCATGGTAAAGAGACAATATGGTAAAGCTGTCTTGGTGGATGAGGTTAACAAATTGTTGCAGGACGCATTGAACAAATACCTTACGGAAGAGAAGCTAGATGTTTTAGGAAATCCATTACCTAAGCCACAGGATGATTTGGATTGGGATGCTGACAATTTTTCTTTTGAATTCGAATTAGGTCTAGCGCCTCAATTTGACGTAGAATTGAAATCTAAAAAAGCAATTACTCAATACAATATTGTTGCCGACGAGAAAATGTTGGACAACCAAGTGGAATACATCCGTAAGCAATACGGTAAATTGGTATCTAAGGAAGAAGCTTCTAAAGATGACGAAATTACTGGGGTATTCGCTAACGAAGAAAAAGAAATCAACAACACTGCTACCATCACTTTAGATAAAGTGAAAGGTAAAACCAACGAGAAAAAATTTGTTGGTGCTAAGGTTGGAGATGTGATTACATTGAATACTAAAGGATTGTTTAATGACGATCACGATTTAATGCACTTCTTGAAAGTATCTCACGATGATGCTCATGGATTGGATGTTGAAGTAACTTTTACCGTTACTGAAATCAACACTAGAGAATTGGCTGATTTGGATCAAGAATTGTTCGATAAATTATTTGGTAAAGGAGTAGTAACTTCAGTAACTGAGTTGAAAGAAAAAATCAAAGTAGATTCTGAAAAGCAATTTGCTCAGCAAGGTGACCAAAAATTGTTGAATGATGTAACTGAGTATCTTGTAGAGAATACTAAGTTTGATTTGCCTGCAGCTTTCTTGCAAAAGTGGATCCAAACTGCTGGAGAAGAGCAATTGGATGCAGACCAAGCTAAAGAAGAGTATGAGAAGTCTGAAAAGAGCATGCGTTACCAATTGATCGAAGGTAAATTAATCCAAGATCACAACCTTCAGGTAACTTTTGAAGATTTGAAAGCTCATGCTAAAGAAATGATCAAAGTACAAATGGCACAGTTTGGACAGATGGATCCTGCTGATGAAGAATTGGAAAACATTGCAGCTAGAATTTTGTCTAACCAAGATGAAGTGAAGCGTTTGTCAGAGCAATTGATGAGCCAAAAACTATTGAATCTTTACAAAACTGAAGGAAATCTTAAAGTAAAAGAGATTACTTATGACGATTTTGTAAAAGAGTTTTACTCTTAATTGTTACAGAATAAATGATTATATTTAGAGCGTAAAACTGATCGGTTTTACGCTTTTTTTTGACCTTCAAAAATCCAGGTCAATTTCCACCTGTACAGCCTCAGGTTTTATCAATTATTAACAACAATTAGACATATGAATTTCGGAACAGAATTTGAAAAGTTTGCAATAAAAGATCAGGGAGTTAGCAGTACTTACTACAATAAAATTATCAGCAGTATGTACCCAACAAACTTAACTCCAAACATTATAGAAGAACGCCAAATGAATGCCGTGGCTATGGATGTGTTCTCACGTTTAATGATGGACCGCATCATTTTTATGGGAACTGGCATTAACGATCAGGTGGCAAATATCATTCAGGCGCAGTTGTTGTTTTTGGAAAGTACCGATGCTTCCAAGGACATCCAAATATATATCAATTCTCCAGGAGGTAGCGTGTACGCTGGATTGGGGATTTATGACACCATGCAGTTGATTAAGCCAGATGTTGCTACCATCTGTACAGGAATGGCGGCGTCAATGGCAGCGGTACTGTTGTGTGCTGGAGCAAAAGGAAAGCGTAGCGGATTGACCCACTCAAGAGTCATGATCCACCAGCCATTGGGAGGAGCACAAGGGCAAGCTAGTGATATTGAAATCACCGCTCGCGAAATTTTGACCTTGAAAGAAGAACTTTATAAAATAATTAGTAAACATTCGGGACAGGACTACGACAAAGTGTATAACGACAGTGATAGAGATTACTGGATGAAAGCAGATAAAGCTTTGGAGTATGGAATGATTGATGAGGTTTTGGCCCGTAACGTATAAATATCACATTGATATTTAAATTGAATTTTTGAATTTATGGCAAAGGAAGAATTAGAATGTTCGTTTTGTGGTAGGAAAAAGCCAGAAACCAATCTGTTGATTGCAGGATTGGATGCTCATATTTGTGACCGTTGTATCGAACAGGCTCATGGTATTGTTTTGGAAGAGTCCAAGCAAAGTGACAATTCTGAATTATCGACAGAGTTAATGCTAAGAAAGCCTCAGCAGATCAAAGGCTTTTTAGACGAGTATATCATTGGGCAGGAATACACCAAAAAGGTGATGTCTGTTGCGGTATACAATCACTATAAACGTTTATTGCAACCAGCTAGTGAAGATGATATTGAAATCCAGAAGAGTAATATTATCATGGTTGGGCAAACCGGTACAGGAAAAACCTTGATGGCCAAAACCATCGCCAAAATGCTCAACGTGCCCTTGGCTATTGTGGATGCTACGGTGTTGACGGAGGCAGGATATGTTGGAGAAGATGTAGAAAGCATCTTGACGCGTTTGTTGCAAGCGGCCGATTACAATTTGGAGAAAGCTGAAAAAGGCATCGTGTTTATTGATGAAATAGACAAGATTGCCAGAAAGAGTGATAACCCTTCAATCACCAGAGATGTTTCTGGTGAAGGGGTGCAACAAGCCTTGTTGAAGTTGTTGGAAGGTACTGTGGTAAATGTTCCGCCAAAAGGAGGGCGTAAACACCCAGACCAAAAGTTTATTGAGGTGAATACAGAGCACATACTGTTTATTGCAGGTGGTGCTTTTGATGGTATTGAGCGCATAATTTCAAAACGTCTTAACATGGCGGCTATTGGTTATAAGGCAGCTCATGACGATGATCAGGTTGATGCCAACAATTTGCTTCAATATATCATTCCGAAGGACTTAAAGGATTTTGGACTGATACCTGAAATCATTGGGCGTTTACCTGTGCTTACTTATATGGATCCGTTGGATGCGGCAACTCTGCGTGCTATTTTAACAGAGCCGAAAAATGCCATTATCAAGCAGTATAAAAAACTGTTTGAGATGGATGATATTGACTTCACAATCACTGATGAGGCTCTTGATTATATTGTTGAAAAAGCTATTGAGTACAAACTTGGAGCTAGAGGATTACGTTCCTTATGTGAAGAAATCCTAACGGATGCCATGTTTGAAATGCCTAGCAGCGATGATAACAAGCTAAACGTAACCAGGAGTTATGCTGAGGATAAGTTGAACAAGACGGCCCTTAAAAAGCTGAAGGCGGTGTCTTAATCATTATTATAAAATTAAAATAAAAAAGCCGCTCATTATGAGCGGCTTTTTTGCTATTTGGATCAATAATTAATATTCTGCAATACTATTTTTTGAAAAAGGTTCGCCCTTTTGTGAGTTCTAAAATTGCATTGGAATTATGACAATTTTAAGGGAGAATTGTCAACATTAACTATGTAAATATAGTAGCATTTGTGTAAGATAAAAATGACGAGACAGATTATTGGACAAATGCAATTAAATAATCGTTATGCGGATTTTTGAATTGGCGTTAATCGGATTTTTAAGCAAGTTTTAATTTTTAAAAATTCAATTTCAACAATTCATCCATATACTCCCTATTGTTGGATAACCTTGGCACCTTATGCTGGCCTCCCAATTTGTTGTGCTGTTTTAGCCAATCGTAAAATAAATGCTCTCTCGCAATATTGATTTTGGGCATGTTTAGGGTTATATTATTGAAACGTTTGGCTTCATAGTCTGAGTTTAATGATTTAAGGGCGCTGTCAAAAAGTTCTCCAAATCGGTTCAGATCTTTCGGGGGTGTTTTAAATTCTATCAACCATTCATGAGAGCCTTTTTCGTGGCCGTTCATGAAAATTGGAGCAGCGGTATATTCCACAATTTCAGAAGCGGTTTGTCGGCAAACGTCCTTAAGCGCATCCTCCGCATTTTCAATAATCAATTCTTCTCCAAAAACATTGATATGGTGTTTGGTGCGCCCAGAAACCTTCACGCGGTATGGGCTCAGTGAGGTAAACCTAATGGTGTCTCCAATTTTATAACGCCACAAACCGGCGTTTGTAGTAATAACAACAGCATAATTTTTGTCCTTTTCAACGTCGCTTAAAGGAATGACTTTTTCTTCAGGAGTCCCATAGGTGTCCATAGGAATGAACTCATAGAAAATGCCGTAATCCAACATTAGCAATAATTCGTTGGAATTGTTTTGGTCCTGAATGGCAAAAAAGCCTTCAGAGGCATTGTAGATTTCATAATACCTGAAATCCTTTTTAGGAAGGATTGTTTGGTATTGGTCTACATACGGCACAAAGCTCACGCCACCATGAAAATACACTTCCAAATTCGGCCATACATCGGTGATGCTTTTCTTGCCGGTGGTGTCCAATACATTATTTAAAAGTACCAGCATCCAAGAGGGGACGCCGGCTAAACTCGTTACATTTTCATTGATGGTTTCATCTACAATGGCCTGCATTTTATGTTCCCAGTCACTCATTAGCGACACCTTGCTGCTAGGAGTGCTGCTGAACTCGGCCCAAAAAGGCATATTGTCAATCAAAATGGCCGATAAATCTCCAAACACAGTGCCGTTTTCCTTGTAAAGTTCCTTGCTGCCGCCTAATCGAAGACTTTTTCCCGTGAATAGTTGTGAATCTTCATTGTTGTTGAGGTACATGCAGAGCAAGTCCTTGCTGGCTGCATAATGGCAATCTTCCAAGGATTCATAACTTACAGGAATGAACTTGCTTTTGGCGTTGGTAGTACCACTGGATTTGGCAAACCATTTGATTGGGCTGGGCCAAAATATATTGTGTTCACCCAAACGGGAACGCTCTATCACGTTTTGATAATCCTCATAACAAGAAATGGGAATTCGGTCAGCAAACGTTTGATAGCTTTTGATGGAGTCGAAATCATATTTTTTGCCAAATTCGGTGTCTTTGGCAATGGTAATAAGATCCAATAACAATTCGTTTTGTACTTCGTTGGGGTATTTTAAAAACAGCTCAATTTGATGAAATCGTTTTTTTAAAAACCACGAGGCAATGGAATTTACTAAAGGAATTGGCATATTTGCAGTATCTTTAAAAAAAGTAACTAAAAATAACATTTTTTTTTATGACCTACCAAGGAGTTCTCACAAAAATGGAGACCGAGTATGGCCATCCCATACAATATTATTTGGTGTTTAAAAATGACTTTTTAAACCTAAACCAACTGCTAAATAGAACGATAAGCATTCAGTTTGTGAAATATGAATGTTTGAATTGTGGCATGGATAAGCCAATTTATAGACAGGGGTTTTGTAAAAGTTGCTTTTTTGAAGTACCGCAGGCTGCAGATTGGATAATGAGACCAGAATTGAGTATGGCGCATCTAGGAAAAGAAGACCGCGATTTGGAATACGAAAAGAAAGTGCAGTTGCAACCGCATATTGTGTATTTGGCCAATTCCAGTAGCGTGAAAGTAGGGGTGACCCGTAAAACGCAAGTGCCTACCAGATGGATTGATCAAGGGGCGCATGAAGCCATTGAAATTGTAGAAGTGCCTAACCGGTATTTGGCGGGAATTACTGAGGTGGCCTTAAAAGAACATGTGTCTGATAAAACCAACTGGCGTACCATGTTAAAAAATGAAGTGGTAGATGAAAATTTGGTGGAATGGCGCGAACGTCTGTTGCCTTATGTGCCAGAGGAAGCTAGGGAATACATTATAGAGTCCAATACTGAAACAGATATGGAGTTTCCAGTAGTGCAATATCCACAAAAGCCTAAGAGCTTAAATTTATCAAAAACACCTTCTTATACCGGAAAGCTTTCTGGCATCAAGGGACAGTATCTCATCTTCGAAGATCAAACCGTTTTTAACGTGCGTGCCAACGAAGGCTTGGTAGTTGATATCTCAATAGGCTAGAGCAAGACAAGTAATACATAGAAAAGCAAAGGCTACCCTAGGGTAGCCTTTTTCATGTATATTAAATATCTTCTTGGTCTCTTAAGTTTTGGATATAGGAAGCTTTTTGAATTTCACGTCGTCTTCTAACGGACGGTTTCGTGAAAAATTGCCCCTCTCTTAAGTTTTGCATCACCTTGACATTTCGGTGCTTACGCTTGTAGCGTTTTAAAGCACGTTCAATACTTTCGCCTTCTTTAATTAAAATTTTTATCATAGATATTTATTTTGTTAACCCCCAATGTAATTTTTTAATTGAACTATGCAAGTAAAACATGAAAACTTTACATAATTTATATTGAAACTAGTTTAAGGTGTTTAATTTTAGTAGTTTATATTAGTTGTCGGATTTCTCTTTTTTCTTACCAAACAAGCCTCCCAAAACGTCTTTTACGCCTTCGGTAATGGCTTCTTCTGTTTTGCTGCTATCACCTGTTGCATTATTGGAAGTATCAGGAGTTTCTTCTTTGGAATTGCTTCCCATCAAACCTCCTAATAGGTCTTTTACTTGATCAGATCCTGAATTGATGAGTTTGTTCTTTTGCATTTCTACCAATTGTTTTGTCAAATTGGAAGCGGCACTGGTCAAATCCGTTGAGATTTTAGGACTTGCATAAGTCCCTCCAATATTGGCGGAAACAGGAACGGTCAGGTTTTTAACATCCTTGTCATCCATTTTAGCAAGTAGTTTATTGACATCGCTTCCTAGATATTTCGCAGGGACGTTAAACACCGTGTTGTAGGCTAAAGACATGTCAAACCCATGCGATCCGGAAACTTCAATGTCAATGTCTTCATATTTAATATGGAAAGGTTTTACGTTTACTTTTCCATCGGCAAACTCCAATTTGGTCTTAAGATCCTTTAAATCCAATTTGTCAAAATCTATAAAGGACATTTCGTCTTTCAACTTGTTCAGTACAGGGCCTTCTTTTGGCTCTATTTTAGAGGTGAGAAGTTCCATGGCGGCATTTCCCGTTACGGAATTCAGGTCAGGAGCCAAGTCGCTGTTAAGCGCTCCAGAAAGATTGATGCTGGAATTCATCTGCCCTTGTAATGCTTTTGCAATTGGAGCCAATGCCTGAAACAATTGCAGGTCATTGAAGGATTGCGCAATGTCAAAATTGGAAGCGCCCAATTTGAAATTGAAGGTTGGGGTCTCCGTTTTAGTAGAGACCGTTCCGTCAATTGCCAACTTCCCTTGGAAAATATCACTGCTCATATCAGAGAGGATGGCCTGTTGGTCTTTAATGGTCAAGGTTCCTTTAACGTTTTTAAGGTTCAGGTTGTCGTAAACCACAGTATTGGCCTGTGCAGAAATTTTACAATCCAAAAAGTCTGGAATTTTTAAGGTTTCGGTAGTTTGTGGTTCTGTTTGGGTTTCCGTTTCAACAGAAGTGTCTTCCGTCATAAAATCGTTCACAACAAATTTGTTGGAGCTCAAATTGAAATTCCCCTGAAGCGTTTTGTCACTAAATACAAAGCCCATAAAATTATTTAGAGTTCCAGAGGCCTTAAAATCGGAGTTGCCGGTCTTGGCATCAAAGGTATTTAAGGAAACGCTTTGAGGAGAAAATGACAGGTCGGCCTTTGCAATCTCTACAGGGTTCAGCATACTTTCCGAAGAAAATACAACATCTGTAATGTTTAGGTTTCCATTGGCCTTAATGCGCTCGTAAGCGTTTGTTTCCAAAGCATTCATGTCGAAAGCTGTTTGGATGTTGGCTTTTAAGATACCGCTTAATTCCTCTTCCAATTGCAGAGGATAAGCCTTGGAGATATTTCCTAAATTCAAGGTGCCTTCTGCTTTGGCATTTATGGCCATGTTTTTGGTCAAGTTTTTAATAGTTGCCGACGATTTAAAGACGTCTTGGTCTATTTTGAAGTTCAACGCATCGATAGCAACATAAGTATCGTCTGGATTTCCTGTATTGTTTTTAACCGTAGTATTTATTTGGATGTTTTCAACCCTTTTTGGAAGGTCAGGATATTTAAAGGACGCATTGTTGGAAATCATGGTAATATCCAAAGTTGGAATCGTGGTTTCGGAAAGCTGACCTTTTATAATTCCTGATAATTTGAAATCTCCATTGGTTTCTACGCCATTTAAGTCTTTAGCATAGGCTTCTGGTACCAAGGCCAATAAATCCTTGAATGAAGATCCTGGGTTTTCAAATGTAATATCCAATTCCTGAGCATTTTCTAACAGTTTTACATAGCCGTCAAATTGCAATGGCAAAGCGTTGATGTAGCCTTTATTGTCCTTAAACGTGTACATGTTCTGTTCTAAATCCAATCCAATAACTGCATCAAGTTTCAAATGCATGTTAGAAAGGTATTGGGTGCTGTCCATTGCGAAGTTGATGAATAAGTCTGTATGGGTGTCCAATTGTGAGCGTTCCGAAGAGAACTGTCCTTTTCCTGAGTGGTTAAGGTTGGCAACACGTACTTCCATGTTTGAGGCGGCGTTCACATAGTTCAAGTTGGTATTGCTGATATTGTAATCCTGAATATCGATGGTGAAATTTCCGCTGCTTTCTGAGGAAGGGTCTTCGTTTGAAGGCGTGTCGCTTGGTTTGGCAATGTCGTAATTGCTGTTCCCTTCTTTATCGGTTAGAATATTCACCAAAGCCTCATCAATACTAAAACTGCTAATGGCAAGTGGCTCGGTTTCGAAATCCTTAAAAAGTTCCATGATGGACATGTTCAAGGCAATAGATTTTACCGAAGCTAAGGTTTCGCCTTCAAACGGCGCCAAATTGGTAATGAAAAGGTTGTTTATGGTAACATGGGCCTTCGGGAAGTTACTTATGAGACTCAGGTTGACATCCTCGAATTCAACCTTGGCATTCAGATTGTCATTCAAAGTTGTCTTGATCATGTCCTTGATTTGGGACTGAAACAGTAAAGGGATGGCAACTAGCAATGCAATGATTACAACAATGATAATTCCAATAATTTTAAATACTTTTTTCATAGGTGTTGAGTAGGTTTGTGTAAAGATATACGTATCTGCTTATAGATTGGTTGGGGATTGAAATGTTTAATAAAACTTTAGGAATTTAGACAAGTTGGAGTTCTTCGTTTAGCTCCAGTTGGAACCGTCTTTTCATGATATAAACGCCCAAATACAAAAATGGCGTGTCGCACAGTGCTACAATGACTTTGAATAAAACGCCTGACACCAATAGGCCTGTAAAATTGCTCCATTCAATGATGTGAAATGAGCACAAGAGGAATACAATGGTAAAGGTGTCTATGAACTGCGAGAACCAAGTTGAAAAATTGTTGCGCAGCCAAAGATGCTTGCCTTTGGTGAGTCGTTTCCAAAAATGGTACACCTGAATGTCAATAAATTGGGCAAATAAATAAGCGAGCATACTGGCGCAAACGGCAATGGCCGAATTCCCAAACACATGGGCAAACGTATCATCTTTTACATGCGACCATGACGTGGCGGGTACGGCATTGGCTACCAAAATGATCAGTAACGAAAATACGGAAGCAAAAATCCCGGTTAACACTACTTGGTTGGCGCGTTTTTTACCATAAATCTCACTAATTAGGTCGGTAATCAAGAAGGTAATTGGGTAGGGAAGAATGCCCACCGATATTTCAAAAAGTTTGGTATTGAACACTTCAATATGGAGGGGATACCAATAGAAAAACTTCTGAAAAATGAGGTTGGAAACTACCAATGACGTGATAAATAAAGCTGCCAATATCAGATAAATGCGTTGTGCCGCGAGTTTGTCTTTTAAAGTCATATTTTATTTGTGGATAAATACGTTTTGTAAATATAAAGGATTAATATTTCTTTTAGTTACTTTGACCCTGATTATGGATAAAGCGCACACATTTTACATTGCATTGGGTAGTAATACTGGAGACCGTTTTCAACATCTTCAAAAGGCTATAAGTGTCATTTTTGAACGTATTGGAAGGGTAGATCGCATTGCCAAAGTGTACAATACACTTGCTTTGGGATTTGAGGGAGACGATTTTTTGAATACCTGTATTTCGGTGGTGTCGAAGTTGGCTCCAGAGGAGGTCATGCAAGAATTATTGAGTATTGAAAAAGAGTTGGGGCGCACGCGTTCTGAGCAATCGGGGTATGCATCCAGACCTATTGATTTGGATGTGATTTTAATTGATGATTTGGTGCTGGATTCAGAAAGTTTGATCATTCCACATCCGCGCATGCAGTCACGCCAATTTGTATTGCAACCCTTGAATGATATTGCTTCGGAGGTGATCCATCCAGTTTTGCAACAAAGTGTTGGAACTTTGACTCGTTTATGTAAAGATGATAGTGACGTACAGCCTATTGACGCTGTTTTGCATAATCCTATGGAGGCCTACGGTTTTTCGTCTAAAAACTATATTGCTATTGAAGGAAATATAGGCGCCGGTAAAACCAGTTTGGCAACCATGATCTCTGAAGATTTTAATGCGAAGCTTATTTTGGAGCGCTTTGCAGACAATCCGTTTTTACCGAAGTTCTATCAAGAACCACAGCGTTATGCCTTTGCCTTGGAGATGTCGTTTTTGGCCGATCGTTATCAGCAGATCAGTGATGATTTGTCGCAGTTGGATTTGTTTAGGGATTTTATTGTGAGCGATTACGATGTATTTAAATCTTTGATATTTTCAAAAGTGACTTTGGTAGAGGATGAATTTAAGCTGTACCGAAAGCTTTTTTACTTGATGTATAAGGACATTGCCAAGCCAGAACTGTATGTCTATTTGTATCAAAAAATAGACAGGCTTCAGCAAAATATTCGCAAACGTGGCCGAGATTATGAGCAGCAGATTGAGGATGCATACTTGGAGAAAATCAATGCGGGGTACTTGGAGTTTTTACGAAATCAAAATGAACTCAACGTTAAGATCATTGATATCACGGACCGGGATTTTGTAGCCAATAGGGCCGATTATTTTTGGTTGTTAAAAGAAATAAACGATGGTATTTAGGATTGTGCAACAACCGGACCTAAAGTTGGTGGGGATGCGTGCCAAGGTGTCCTTTGAAACCATGGGACTGGAAACCGCAAGGTTAGGAAGGCAGTTGATGCCAAGGCTAGCTGAGATTTCATCCCGAATGGGAGATTCCACGTTTTCGGTTCAGGTTTATGAGTCTTTTAATTTTGAAACCCTGACGCCTCAAACCCAATTTGACAAATGGATTGGTGTTGAGGTGGATAATTTTGATAACGTGCCAGAAGGTTTGGAATCTTTAGTAATTAAAGGCGGCAAATACTTTGTGTTCCACTACAAAGGAAGTATAGCCAATTACCCGCCCGTTTGGACATCGGTGTTTCAAAAATGGCTGCCCCAATTGGGATATGCGGTGGATGACCGTCCGCATTTTGAAAAATTGCCGCCATCTTATAATCCGAGACAAGAGGTAAATAAAGAGGAAATTTGGATTCCTATTGGATAGTTTTCTTGCCCTTATTTCAGTGCTTTCAGCTTACTAAATACATCCCAAACCACCACACCGCAACTCACGGAAATATTCAAGGAATGTTTGGTGCCGTATTGCGGAATTTCCAACACCATGTCGCTGGCAGAAACCACTTTTTGGGCAACGCCTTTTACTTCGTTTCCAAATACCAAAGCATATCTAGTGTTGGCTTCGGGGGTAAACTCATTCAACATCACAGCATTTTCAGCTTGTTCTATGGAAACCAATTTCACGTTTTCAGCTTGTAGTTTTTCCACGACTTCCATAGTGTCTTTGGCATATTCCCAAGTTACCGTATCGGTACTACCCAAAGCTGTTTTGTGGATGTCCTTATGAGGTGGGGTAGCCGTAATGCCGCAGAGGTAAATTTTTTCAACCAAAAAGGCATCACTGGTTCTAAATACCGAACCAATGTTGTTCAAACTTCTGATATTGTCCAAGACGATGATGAGTGGTGTTTTTTCTGAGGTTTTAAATTCTTCAACACTCAACCGGTCCAATTCGCTATTTTTTAACTTTCGCATATGCTTACTTTAGGGTCAAAAATCTGTGGATAAGGCTGTTTTTTGTAGGTTCCAAGCAGGGTTTGCTGCATGGAAATTATCAACAGGATGTAAATAACTTCTCAGGGTGCCATTTTAAAAACCATCAAAATATAAGTACATTAGCCATCCTTAAATCTACTTGTTTTCGGTACATTTTGAATTATAATGAAAACCACAGGAAATATCCAGTTGTTTTCATTATAATTCAAAATGTATCGAGGATTATGGAGCAAAAATAATACTTATAAATTAATTTACCCTTGGCAAAAAAAGCTAAAAAAGAAACCCCGTTGATGAAGCAGTACAACAGTATCAAGGCCAAATACCCTGATGCCCTGTTGTTGTTTAGAGTTGGAGATTTTTATGAGACCTTCGGGGAGGATGCCGTTAAGGCAGCTAAAATTTTGGACATTATTTTGACCAAACGCGGAGCGGGAAGTGAAAGTGAAACAGAGCTGGCCGGATTTCCGCACCATTCGATGAATACTTATTTGCCCAAGTTGGTAAAGGCAGGGGAACGTGTGGCCATCTGCGACCAATTGGAAGATCCCAAACAAACCAAAACCATTGTAAAAAGAGGGGTAACCGAACTGGTAACGCCTGGGGTTGCGCTTAACGATGATATTTTGCATTCCAAAACCAATAACTTTTTGGCGGCGGTGTGTTTTGGTAGAAATGTAATGGGCGTGTCCTTTTTGGATGTGTCTACGGGTGAGTTTTTGATTTCGCAAGGAAATGCCGAATATGTAGATAAGTTGCTTCAAAATTTTAGTCCGAGTGAGGTATTGGTATCCAAACCAAAACGCAACGAATTCAAAAGCGTGTTTGGAGAAGATTTCCATACCTTCTATTTGGAGGATTGGGTGTTTAAGGATGATTATGCCAATGAAACCCTATTGAAACATTTCAATACAAAATCCTTAAAAGGGTTTGGAGTGGAAGATCTCTATGAAGGAATTGTGGCTTCGGGAGCTATTTTGCATTATTTGGGAGAAACCCAGCACCATAAATTACAACATATCACCTCCATTCAGCGCGTGACACAAAAGGAACATGTATGGATGGATCGATTTACCATTAAGAATCTGGAACTCTACCATTCCACAAACCAAAATGCGGTGACCTTGGTTGAGGTGATAGACAAAACCATTTCCCCTATGGGAGGGCGTTTGCTCAAACGCTGGTTGGCATTGCCGTTGGTGGATTTGGGGAAAATACAGGGACGACATGAGGTGGTGGAGCACCTTAAAGACGAGTCGGTGTTACTAGGAAAGGTTCAGGGGCATATCAAGCATATTGGCGATTTGGAGCGTTTGATTTCCAAAGTAGCTACGGGTAAGATCAATCCGCGAGAGGTCATTCAACTTAAAAATGCCTTGGAAGCTATCGTACCTATTAGGGCCATGCTTTCAGGAAGTAGTAATGCGGCCCTTGAAAAGCTGGGCAATGCCTTGCTGATGTGTGAAGAGTTGCGCCAACGTATTAAAGCGACTTTAAATGAAGAAGCGCCTGTAAATATTTTGAAGGGAAATTCCATTTCCTCGGATTATTCAGCGGAATTGAAAGAACTGCGAGAGTTGTCCACTTCAGGGAAGGATTACTTGGATAATATGTTGGAGCGTGAGAGCGAGCGTACTGGAATCACATCTTTAAAAATTGCGTCCAACAATGTGTTTGGTTATTATATAGAGGTAAGAAATACGCATAAAGATAAAGTTCCTTCGGAATGGATTAGAAAGCAAACTTTGGTTAATGCCGAGCGTTATATAACTGAAGAACTCAAGGAATACGAAGCCAAAATTTTAGGCGCTGAAGAGCGTATTTTGGCTATAGAGCAGCAATTGTTCGCGGAATTGGTAAGTTGGATTGGTTTGTTTATTCAGCCTGTACAAAAGAATGCCTCGTTGATTGCCCAATTGGATTGCTTGTGCGGATTCGCCCAATTGGCCTTGGAACGCAACTATACACGTCCAGATGTGAACGATACCCATGTTTTGGATATTAAAAATGGAAGGCACCCAGTTATTGAGCAACAGTTGCCTCACGGCGAAGCTTATATTGCCAATGATGTGTTTTTAGATAGAGACCAACAGCAAATCATCATGATTACGGGGCCTAACATGTCCGGTAAGTCCGCTATTTTAAGGCAAACCGCCCTTATTGTACTGTTAGCGCAAATAGGAAGTTTTGTGCCGGCCGAAGCTGCGAGTATTGGACTTACAGATAAGATTTTTACCAGGGTAGGTGCCAGTGATAATATTTCTATGGGAGAATCGACCTTTATGGTAGAGATGAACGAAACCGCCTCTATTTTGAACAATGTGTCCGATCGTAGTTTGGTGCTGTTGGATGAGATTGGCCGTGGAACCAGTACCTATGACGGTATTTCCATTGCTTGGGCCATCAGTGAGTATTTGCACGAACATCCAAGTCGCGCCAAAACCTTATTCGCTACCCATTACCACGAGCTGAACGAAATGGCAGAAACCTTCGAGCGCATTAAAAACTTCAACGTTTCTGTAAAGGAATTAAAGGACAATGTGCTGTTCTTGAGAAAGCTTGTAGAAGGAGGAAGTGCTCATAGTTTCGGTATCCACGTAGCCAAAATGGCGGGAATGCCACAGCAGGTGATCCACAGAGCCAATAAAATTCTAAAGCAATTGGAGAAATCGCATTCCAATGAAGAGCTTACGGATAAGGTGAAAAACCTTAACAACGAGATGCAATTGAGCTTTTTTAATCTTGATGATCCGTTATTAGAGCAGATCAGGGAAGAGATTGTAACTACCGATATTGATACCTTAACACCGGTGGAAGCCCTAATGAAGCTGAACGATATAAAACGTATGTTGCTGAAAAAGAAACAGGCGTAAAAAAAATAAATATTTTTATTGAAAAAGGCTTTGCAATTCTAAGAATTGTATTAAATTTGCCCTCGCAATTGAGACAGACGTTCTTTTAAATAAATTGCTTTATTGCGAAAGTAGCTCAGGGGTAGAGCATCACCTTGCCAAGGTGAGGGTCGCGGGTTCAAATCCCGTCTTTCGCTCTGAACTATAATGGTAATACGCTGAAGTGGTGGAATTGGTAGACACGTTGGACTTAAAATCCAATGAACATTAGTTCGTGCGGGTTCAAGTCCCGCCTTCAGTACTGCAAAAATCCGTAACATGCTTGTTTGTCAAGAAGTTGCGGATTTTTTGTTTTTATATGATTTTCTTCAAATTACCTGAGTAATCTGTTTTACTACTATTTATTGGAAATTGTTTATTTCAAAAGAGCTGTTTTTGCCTAACGTTTTTTAGGCGGCATGGTGCCAAAAACAATGTCCCAAAGTGGCGAGCTTACCCCATAGGCTTTATCGTCGAATTTGTGATGGTGTAAATGATGGTGTTTCCATAGATACCGAAACCAATTTTTTGGAGGCCTTCGAGCATGGATGATGTAGTGGATATATAGGTAAGCAGCGTATCCAAAAAAGAATCCAGGCCAAAATAAATAGGTGTATTCTCCCATAATTACATAAAATAGAGCAAAGAAGAGTGCTCCCAAAAGTATAGCGAGTGGAATGGGCATGGCCAGTAAGCCTTCGTCTTTAGGGTAGGCATGATGTACGCCATGAACCGTGTATTGCCAATTTGCTTCATTTTTATAATCTTCGCCAGAGTGGTATAAAAACCGATGGGCCAAGTATTCAATAAGGGTAAACAGCAGGAGTCCTGAGATTAAGAGTAAAAGTTTGTTTGCAAAAAATAAGTCAATCTTAAAAAGGCCATAGATTAAAACGGCAAGGGATAATAGCAGGTAAACACCCACTGCTAACATAGAGTTGGTTTTTACAACTTTGTAAGTCCTATTTTCATTCATGCTACGACATTTTATTTCTTAAAAAATAAAACACAAGGGAAGTGGAAAACCTTTGGCTCATTCCCTTTATGTCTAACTGCAAGGCGCATTATTTTGGGGCTAGGTGCTATGGTTTAGCATACAATTTACAAAATTCTTAGATAAGGAGCTTTTTTCTTAGGTGTTGTGAATTATGTTGTTTCTAAGGTGTTTAGATTGCACTTAAGGATTCAAAAGCGCTACAATTCGTAAAGGAGCGCCGCTACCGCCTTTTATTTTCATTGGGAGGGCAATGATTTCAAAGCCTTGTGCTGGGAGTAAATTCAAATTGGTGAGGTTTTCAAAAGCAGGAATGTTTTTGGAAAGCAACACGACATGGCTTTTAAAATATTGCGATTGCCCATAATCGATGCTTGGCGTGTCAATACCTATGGAGTGAATGTTTCTGTTGGTTACCAACCACTCGGCCGCTTCGGGGGAAAGTCCGGGGAAATGAAGTTTGGCAACAGCAGCATCTCCGCGTTCTTCGGTGCCCAAATACTTCAGTTTGTTGGGGTAATATTTAGAAAATCCAGTTTGTAACAATACAATGCTTCCATCGGGAATAGTTTTGCCTTCTTTCAATTCCCAATCTGTAAGATCTTCAATGCTGATTAAATAATCGGGATTTTGGAGTGCTTTGAAAGAAACATCAATTTTAATGGCTGGTCCTATAAGGTGTTCCAAAGGCAGTTCTTCCACCGATTGTCCGTTTTTTGAGAAATGGATTGGAGCGTCAATATGGGTGCCACCATGTTCCGCAGTGGAAATGTTAAAAGCAGAATAAAAATATCCCTTGTCGGTAGGTCCCATAAACACCGTGTCTTTTTCAAATTCCTTGGCTGTCACCCAATACACCGTTTCCCTAGAATAATCGTGCGATAAATCTACGATGGTTTTGTGAGTGAAATCACTTTTGGCGACAGTTTCCATAGGTGAAATTTCATTTGACGGTTGTTCTTTACATGTAAACAATAGTATAGGGCAACACATTAATAAAAAAAGGGTTTTCATTTGAAATTCATTTTGGATGTTCTTTTAAGTTGTGGTGCGAGGAGGGGAGTCTTAAAGGTAGTGATATTTTCTCTTCATTAAATTATGTGAGGTTTCTAGAATAAGATTTCGTTTTTTAGATGAGGTTCAGGGAGTTATGGGAAAATTTTTCTAAATTAGTTGTAAATCAAATTGATACACTATGAAGCCATTCAAAGCCCTCCTTTTCTTCTTACTTTGTGTTCCCGTTTTTAGTTTTTCTCAGCATTCTAGCACTTCCTCTGTCAACAATGCCAAAATCAAATCAATGATTGCGGCTTACAAAACGGATGCTAGGGGGCCATATCGAGACATTCGTTGGTTTTGTGAAGATGGAACCATTAACATGCCCAAGGAACCTTGTGAGGGCGAAGGTGTGCAACATGCTAGGTATAAGGAAGAGGTTGCGGCTTTAGGGGAGCAAAGCCATGTGTATTTGGGGCAGATTTTGGCGTCTACCGATGTTGAAGCCTTTTGGGATAAGGCCAATTACCATTCCCGTATCAAACAGTACATGCTGGAAAAATACTTGAAATCTGTAGATGATGGCTGGATCCATCAAAAAGCGCAATTTTACAGGGGAGCCATTCAAGCAGAAGATGAACAGGCTTGGGGAAAAGCGTTTTTTATTGAGTTGCTAGGCAACGATAGTTATATTGAAAAGCATTTTTACTTTTTGCGCCAGGCGATAAAAGATGTGCCGCATGCCGGCGATGATAATGTGGCGCAACTTATGCGCAGTCAATCCAAAGCGGTTGCAGATGCTTATGAGCCTTTTATGAATTTGAGAATAAAAATTCACGGCCAACCGGAAGTGTCGGATATCTCCAAGGTTGAAGAATTCAAAAAAAGTCAGGGGAGCAAGCTTACCCCGGGGCTTCAAAAGGATTTAGATGAATTGGTGACAACCATGGAGCGATTTTTTGAACCTGTGAAAGTGGCCTCGTTGTCAGATTATTTAAAAGATGTGACCAATAAAGATATCGTTTCATATCTCAATGGATTTATTGAAGGCTATACCAATGCTCCTATCACCGAAACCATCGAAGCGTCGGCGGATGCCATGTGGTTCATTAGGGAGCATATGTTGGAAGAGTCCTCACCTCAAGGGCGTTTAGCCATATTCGATTTGTCCTTAAAACTGGAATTGTTAATTACCAAACAGATTGCCGAATATCCCGAGGAAGATTTAAAATACTTAACCGATAAAATTTGTTACCTCAGTATGGCCTCGGCTGCTTCGGGGTATACAGAACTGTGGGAATGGGACCAGTTGCAAGTGTCCCTTTCTGAAAAAAGTAATGACGAAGCGACTCTGGAAGCCTTGCAGGATCTTTTGATCGCGGCCAGACAACAGTTGGAGTGGGGAACTGGAAAGAACAGTGCTGTTTTTGGGCCGGTTGTATCTCTTTATGAAGGATTCGAACCCTTGGCGCATGGATTTTTGGACGACCGGATTAGAGGTTCTGTGGCCTTGTATTTGGGAAACAGTATTGGAAAGTTGGGGAATTTTATCACCGAAGCCTCCTCTTTGAGCAACCACGTTTTGGACCTGAACAATCAAAGTCACATCCATGGTTTGAATCCTGGATACGCGTTTGGAGAATTGGTAGTTGTGGAAGGTTCTGCAGAAAATATGGCAGTCAATCCC
The DNA here is from genome assembly GCF_059735265.1 of Mangrovimonas sp. sgz306409. Lineage (NCBI taxonomy): Bacteria > Pseudomonadati > Bacteroidota > Flavobacteriia > Flavobacteriales > Flavobacteriaceae > Mangrovimonas > Mangrovimonas sp. sgz306409. Next base: position 234,414 of record NZ_JCAPEU010000008.1, on the reverse strand, counting down.
AATAATATTTATGTGTTTGGAAGGCCGCCTTCCGATTTAAAACCAGTGGCTGGAATTTTAAATGTTTCCGAAGGGAATCTTGTGTCGCATGTACAATTATTGGCTAGGAATTTGGCAATTCCCAATGCCGCAGTTTCCAGTGCGAATGTGGCCTCGTTTAAGAAACATGCTGGTGAAAAAGTATTTTATGCGGTATCCAATTCTGGAACGGTGATTATGAAATCGGAAAGTGACATGACCGAGGAAGAGCGCAAGCTGTTTAGTAAAGCAGAACAAAGTCATGAAATGATTACGGTTCCAGTTGAGAAAATCAAACTGGATCGTAATACTACGATGAGTTTAAGTGAAGTCAATGCCGCTTCATCAGGTATTTATTGTGGACCTAAAGCTGCTAATTTGGGAGAGTTGAAACAAAATTTTCCAGACCATGTAGTCAATGGCTTTGTGATTCCTTTTGGAGTGTTTTTAGAGCATATGAAACAGACGATCCCTGGAAGGGAACAGACTTACTGGGAATATTTGAACAGTATTTTTGCCAATGCACGACAAATGAGTGAGCAGGGAGAATCAGCTAAAGCCGTCGAAGATTATCAGTTAAAGGAATTGGCTCAATTACGAAATTTGATTATTGAAATGCCTTTGACGAATTCTTTTTTAGATAATTTGGAAACTTCGTTTACCTCCATTTTAGAGGGTGAATTGGGTACTGTGCCTGTGTTCTTGAGAAGCGACACCAATATGGAAGATCTTAAAAGTTTTACAGGGGCGGGCTTGAATTTGACCTTGTTCAACGTTCTTGAAAAGGAAAAAATCATAAAAGGAATCAAGACGGTTTGGGCGTCGCCTTACACAGAACGTAGCTTTAAATGGCGCCAAAAATATTTGACCAATCCAGAAAATGTGTACCCCTCCATAGTGGTGATTCCTGGGGTAGATAACGATTTTTCAGGAGTGATGATTACCAAAGGCGTCACTTCTGGAAAAACCGATGAGATTACCGTGGCTTTTAGTCGGGGCGTTGGTGGCGCTGTAGATGGGCAGGCCGCCGAAACTTGGGCCATCGCTTCCAATGGGGGCTATCGTTTAATTGCGCCTTCCCGTGAGCCTTTCTATAAATCACTGCCAAAAACAGGGGGGACTGAGGAGCATGTTACCACTTTTGAAACACCTATTGTAAGTGCTGAGACTAGAAGGCAGGTGAACATGTTCAGTAAAACGCTTGTGGATAAAATGGAAGCTCAGGGGATTCAAGGACCTTATGATGTAGAGCTAGGCTTTAAGGATGGAAAACTGTGGTTGTTTCAAGTGAGGCCTTTCGTTGAAAATAAACGAGCCAAGAGCTCTACCTATTTGGAGTCTATTTCTCCTAAAGTGGACATGCAAAAAACACTTTCACTCAATACAAAACTGTAAGTTATGAAATTAAGATTTGGCATTGGTATTCTAACTATTGTTGTAGGACTTTCGTTGTCTTCATTTTATCCTATCGACGGGTATGATCGTACGGGAATTAAACGTTTGGTGTATTGGGAGCAGGTTAAAAAAGGGGAGATAGAAAGTAATCGAATTCCTGCGGGAGCTTTTTATCCCATGGATTCTATAAAGTTGAATTTACTGGATAGAAAAGATGAATTTTTAGGCGTTCCTGCGGTAGACGAACCTCTCCAAAAGAAAGTGGATGCTCTTTTTAAAGGCTTGGATAAAAACTATTCCTTGACAGTTTTGGATATGACCAAAGGCAGTCCTGTGCGTTATGCACAACATAGGGAAACAGAGGGGTATCAGCCAGGAAGTGTTGGGAAACTGGTAGTGTTGGCTTCATTTTTTGAAGGCCTTTGTCGTGTCTATCCAAACGATTTTGACAAGCGACTAGACTTGATGAAAGCCAAAACAATAAAGGCGGGTGATTGGGCTTTATATGACCATCATACGGTGCCTGTTTATAATTTGGAAACCAAAAAAATGGTAAAGCGGAAAGTGACTGAAAAGGATGTGTTTACCCTATATGAGTGGCTGGATAATATGGTGTCAGTAAGTAACAATGGAGCAGCTAGTGTGGTGTGGCGTGAAGCTCTTTTGATGCATGTGTTTGAAGATAAATATCCAGATTTGACGTTTGAGGAAGCAGAGGCCTATTTTAAAGAAACACCTAAAAAGGAATTGTCTGAATTGGCGATAAAAATTGTCAACCAGCCTTTACGGGATATTGGGATTACAGAGGACGAATGGCGTTTGGGTAAATTTTTTACCAATGGGGCTGGAGAACATATTCCAGGAACGGGCGGTAGTATTGGTACACCGATTGGTTTGATGAAGTATATGGTGGCTTTGGAAAAGGGAGCGTTTATTGATAAAGCTTCTAGTTTAGAAATGAAACGTTTACTGTATTTAACCGATAGACGTATTCGTTATGCAGCCTCCAAAAAATTGGACAGTGCCGCCGTGTATTTTAAATCAGGGAGTTTTTATAAATGCGACCGAAGTAAAAATCCTGGGTGCGGCGATTACGAAGGAAACGTGTATAATTATATGAACTCGGTGGCCATTGTGGAACAGCCAGATGGCTCTAGGTATGCGGTCTGTTTAATGTCTAATGTGCTCAATAAAAATTCAGCATATGATCATTTAATGTTGGCTTCCAAAATAGATGCCCTTATGCGGGATTAAGGAAGTGCTTGCAATTGCTCTTTAATTGTATGCGCTTGTTGTCGAACAGTTTTGCTTTGGTCGTTCAATACAATGTCTACTAAGGGGATGAATTTTTTCTGGTTTATTTTTTCTATCAAATACAATACGGCATGCTTGATCTTGATGTCGTGTCGTTGCAGTAATACTTTATAGCACTCGGATTCACTGTAAACCGTAAGGTTGAGTTTGTCGATCATCTCCTCAGAAATTTTATCCGAAATAATTACAGATTCTGCTATTGGAATCAATTCTCTTTTTAAGTGCATGTCCAAGACATTGTCCAAAAATTCGATGGCATTGGTGCGTTGCTCTTCCTCGCCATTAATGATGATATCCAAAATTGGTTCAATTTCGTGAGGAGGATATTTAATTCCTAAAAACTTAAAGATGCGATGCAATTGACGGTCCAATCGCTGTTCCAAGATTCTCATAAGTCCCCTTCTGGCATCGTCAATAGCTGTGTGGTCCTTGTGTTCGCTTTTTTCTTTAAAGTCCAGAATGATTTGCGAATGAATAGACGAAAGGGTACTTTGGTACAAATGGCATTCGTCCAAAATTTTGTCTACCACAAACTGATCCTTGATTTTTAGTGAAGGATATTCCCATTTTAAATGTTGTAATGACTCGATAGCAGCAATGGTCACTGCATGTTCGGTGGTGTCGATTAGTTCTATAAGACCGTTTACAGCCTGCTGCGAAGAAAATGATTCAATGACGGAAGGGATGAAATGGGCATCATCGATAGGGAGATCTTCATCTAAAGTTTTTTGAACCAACACCTCAATGATACTAGGGCCGTAGTTATGCAACATTTCCATGGCAGTCTCTCTAGTTTCCTTTCGAGACAATTGGTCTACAATGGCTTCTATATAATCCAAAGACTTGGAGCTTCCGGCGCTTGTAATAGCTACATTGGCAATTTCTGGGTCTTTGTTGTTGAATTCGGCAGTAAGGACATAATCGTATTTTTTTAGTTTGGAATGGCCTATGGCTTCTAAAATAGAAAGTATTTTATGTTTTTTGTAAACGGGATCAGCACTGTTTTTATATTCTTCAATAGCTTTCTCAAGCCAATTTTCAAATTCAAATTTTTGAAGTAATTGATGTTTGTTCTGAAGCTCTAAAGATAAACTTATGAGCATCGCATTTTTGATGGATTCGTCCTCGCTATTGATATATTTTTCAAATACGGCTTTTGGATGTTTTCTGTTTTTATGGATAATATATCTCAGGGCATTGGTGGTCAATTCTTGGTCAGGATCATAAATCAAAGGTTCGATGGCAGTTGAAAGGTCTTCCTTTTTTAGAAAGTATAGGTTTTCTATGGCCGAGGCTTTTACTTTTGGGGAGCTGTGGTTGAGAAGTCCTTTGATAGCAGTGAAAAACCGTTCGTCGGGATGTTCCAAAGTTCGGTTCAGCATATGCAAGATTTGAGATTCCGTGCCTTGTTCAAACACCCGTTTCACACTATTGATAATGGAAGTGACGGGGAGTTCTGGTTTTGGTTCGTCTTCCTTGTTGCTTTTAGGATGCGAAGTATCCAATAGTTTTCTGAACGCTAAAATATAGGCTTTTTTTACTTTGAAAATGAAATAGATCCAAGCGCAAATAAAGGCTATGGTGAGTAGGCTCACGTAAATGCGGTGCAATTGAAGTCCGTTGATAATGAAGATGAGTAAGAATCCGGCAATACCCGTGGCAATACTGTCGATGACCACATCGATAAAGGTTTTTGTTTTTTTCTTGATATCAATGGGGATGGGGATTACCAAAAGTTCGGTAGCGGCTTTGTTGACCGATTGTTTTAAACTTCCATCAGCAATTTTAATGAGAACGATGACCCAAAGTTCTGGAAGAAACACTAGAAGAATGGAGCCGAAAAGAATACCTACAGGTAGCCAAAGCAGTGATTTTCCAACCCCAAAAGTTCCTACAATATGTTTGGTAAAGAACAATTGAATAACCAATGAAATAACACTGAGGGTAGACAACCAAAAACCAAAAAATGCAGTAAGTTCTTCGGGGTTTTCAATGAGCTCCGAAGCGTAGTGGTTGTATTGATAATCTACCAATTTGGCCACAATCACACTTATACCAATGACGATTGCCAATAAGGATAAAAGGTGTGATTGCTTGATGAGTTTTAAGGGTGACTGTCCATTTTGTGTGGTTTTGTGTGTGACAAACCGGCTATGGTGTTTAATGATTTCCGAACGCCATAGGTAACGGGTAATCGGGATACAGCAAAACAATAAGGCTGCGGCAACAAACAGTAGGTCTTCCGAGGGCATGAATAGGGAAAGGAGCGAGGTGATGTATCCTCCAGCAATCCCGCCGGCAATAGCCCCTGCGCCAATAAATCCAAAAACGCGTTTAGCTTCCCTAGCATTGTAGAGCATGTTGGCGAAGAGCCAAAATTGAGAGGTAGTCAACAGGCCGTAAATCGCGATAAATACATATGGGATGTAAAGCAAATATCGTAATCCGAGATGTAAATTTAGGGCCACACCAAATAGAATCAGTATGAGAACTGAACCTAGAAATGTGCGGTTAATAATTTTTATAAGGGGCCATTTTTCCAGGGCCTTATCATAAAAGTAGGAACCGGCAATGGCGAAAATGGCAGTTAAGATATAACCTATAGGAAGTGCTTTGGCAGTAAGTTGCGATAAAAAGATGGAATTAATGGTAGGTTTTACAATGAGAAGGGTGGTAACAATCAAAAAAATATTGAGCTGCAACAACAGTGTTTTTTGCAGTTCGTCTTCATTGATATCAAATACCCTTAGTAGGTAGGCTTTGAGTCCTTTGGTGTTGGGCATAGTTACATCTTTATGGCAGTTTCAACGGGAACGACTAAGTTCCTGATAATCTGTTCTCCAAATTGGTTTTCTACCAAAGCTACTAAAATATATTTTCTTTCTTCACCCCAAACCAAAATAGAATCTGCATGCCAATTTTGCCAAGTCCCCGATTTTCTAAATAGCCTTGCATCAGGGTCAATTCTATCCAGAGTGTTTACAAATTTGTGGTGCAATTCGGGGTTTTCCATAATGTCCAACATTTTTTTTGAGCGTTCCCTAGTAACCAATTTGCCATTGACCAACATGTAATAGAAACGGCATACTTGGGTAACAGAAGCTGCATGGCTTAGGTTTTTTAGAGGGTCCCTATTGGTAGGACCAGAGGCAGCATAGCGTTTTCCTACCCAAAGGCCTCCACCTTTGTCTTCTTGATACAATTGGTATTTGGGGCCTCGCACCACGCTTTCAATTTTTTCAAACCCCAATTTGTCTATAAGTCTTGTAGTTGCTTGGTTGTTGGATTTGCTGATCATCAAACGCATGTCCTTCAAAATCTCGTCGGATTCTTCCAATTCCCCTTTTTCAAGGGCGTCCTGGGTGGCCAATAGCACGGCTATTTTTGGTAGACTGGCAGCGTACATCATAACATCTCCGTTGAGAAAAGCAAAACGGGGTTTTTCAGGGTTGTTAAGGTCTACCACACCGACCGACATTTTTTTGCTCTCAATAAGTTGTTTCCATTGTGGGTTGGCATAGAGTTCTTTTTGAAGGTTGTCTATAAGCTTTTGGTTATAAAAGGCAAGCAATGGCTTAAACTTCTCTTCAGGAATGTTGATGGGTAATTTTGAATAGTCTGATGGGGTGGATGGACTCGAGGGAGATATTACTGAAGCCGCAGCCTTTTGTTGCTTGGTGTTGTTTGCAGACTCTGAGCGTTTACATGCAATGGTTAAAATTATGGTAAGAACCAATGAGGAAAAAATGGCATAGTTGCGAATGTTTTGGAGTTTGCCCATTGGATATTTAATTATTGATTGATATAAAGTTATTTCTGTTGGTGCTTAAAATGAGAACCTTTAACTAGAATTTGTGATTGAAAATCAAGATTTAAGATAGTGAAAATTACTTGGATTTTGAAGAGTGTTTTGGATGAAGTTTTAGACTGTTAAGAAAAGTCATTGTAAGAATTTATTAACAACTTTTTGTGTTGAAAATCAGTGTCTAGGGGGCCTTGTTTACATAGTTTACAGGTGAAAGTTGATTTTTAAAGTAAAATAAGACTTAGGAATGTCTATGTTCAATGTTATTAATCTAAAAAACAATAAGATGAAAAACCAACTAACTCTTTTGTTGCTTTTTTTGTTCAATAGCTTTATGCAGGGACAAGTACAAACAACCGATGCCTATTCGTACGAAATAGGAAAACCTTATGAAACGATTAAAGGAGGGGCGCATTATTTAGTGCATAACGGAGAAATGATCGCTTTAAAATTCGATTGGAAAAAATTCTACATTCAAAAATTTGATATTAATGGTTTAAAAGAAATTAGTAAAAAGGAATATGAGAATTCGGAAATATTGCCTAAAAATTTTGTGATGGAACAACTGTTGCAGATTGGAGGGAAGTGTTACTATTTTTATTCTTCTTGGTCTGGTAAAAAAACTCAAAAGGAGCGCCTCTATTACCTGACCATTAATTTGGATACAGGAGCCTTAGAGGGCGATGCCGTCCAATCAGTAGAGGTCGATGGAAAATTGGCAGGGTCACCATTGGGAATTAGGACTGGGATATCTATTGGAGTAGGAGTTAAGTTTGATTTGTTGACATCTGTAGATTCAACAAAAATTTTAGCACAATATCGAAAGCGGCCAAAAGCAAAGAGCGATGTCAATAGTTACGATATCATCGGTTTTCAGGTGTTTGACAATGCTATGAATGCCATTTGGGCCAATGAATTTAAGATGCCGTATACCGAAAGAAAGATGGATGCTTTGGATTATGCGGTGGATTCTGGTGGTAATGTTTATATGTTGGTAAAGGTGTATGAAGATGAAACTGCAGATGATAAAAAGAAAAAGAGTGATAAAACGGCTAATTACCATATAGAAGTCTTTAGAATCACTCAGGGAGATTCCGAGATACAAAAAATTGAACTGGACCTAGAAGGGAAATTTATTAGTAAGTTATCCATTTTTGAGACGGCAGGGGAGCATATGTTTTGTGCAGGCTATTATAACAATGGTGAGCTCAGTAAAAATGGGTTTTTACAAGGTAAGAAGTTTAAAGCCGATATTGCCGACGGAATTATTGTGTTTAAGCTTAATAAAGAAAATGGGAAGCTAGTCAATACCGTGTATCATGAAATACCGGTCGAGGTATTAAATAAATATGTGAGTGACAGAGATCAGGAGGAAAATAAGAAGGAGGATAAAGAAGAAGATGCTGCTTTTTTTGCAAATTTACAGCTTAAGGATTTAATTCATTTTGAGGATGGAAGTTTGGTGTTGAGCGGTGAGCAGTATTATGAAATTAGAATGGATAGAAAGGAAAGTGCATATTATGTTTATCATTATAGGGATATTCTTATCACAAAAATAAATCCGGATGGCACTCTAGCTTGGATGGATAAGATTCCTAAAAAGCAAAGAGGGCTAAGAGGTAAAGGGGGTATGTCCTATACCCATCTAACTAGTAATGGTAAACACTATTTATTTTTCTTAGATAATGTAAAAAATATGAATTTGCCTTTAAATGAATTTCCACATTTGCATGTTGATGGACAAGGAGGATATTTAACGGTATATGCCGTGGATGATGTAACAGGAGAGGTGGCCAAAGGGAGTATTTTTGATTTAAGAAACTTAAAGGGGAAGGTTGAAGTCCCTGAATTGGAAATGTCAAGGGTTATAAAAATCACGGAGGATTCTTTTTTAGTGGAAGTTGATACGAAAAATAAAAAGAATGCCTTAATTAAGGTGCAAATCAATACGGAAGATGTTGCTAAATAAACTAAAAAAAAAGCGAATAGGTTTCTATTCGCTTTTTTCTTTTTCCATATTGATGAGGTGCGCCAAGGAGGCTACAATCCGGTTGTGCTTTTTTACAAATGGATTGGTTTGGTCCCAAACATAGCCTGCCAAAACCGCACATATTTGTCGTTTCACATCTTGGTTTTCTGGACGGTGGAAGAACAGTGTTTGGAGATTTCCAGTATACCATTCCTTCACATAGGTAGCAAACACGTTCACACCATATTTGATGTAATCGGCATAGTCTACTTCCCAGTTAACCACTTCGCCTTTTAATTCTTTGGCAATCAATTTTGCCGATTGGAGCGCAGATTCCGTGGCAAAGGTGACTCCTGATGAAAATACAGGATCTAGAAATTCAGCACTGTTCCCGGTTAATACAAATCCTTTTCCGTAGAATTTTTTAACTGCCTTGGAGTAGTTTCTTATGCAAACAGGCTCAAATTCAAAATCTAAATCTTCAAATCTGTCATGGTAATATTTGGATAGTTTGAGCATGGCTTTCATGCGTTCGGTGTTGGAGCCATCATAAGCATCGATCAATTCATTTTTGCCCACAATACCAATACTGGTAATGCCATTTGAGAAAGGAATGACCCAAAACCAAGTGTCCTTGTCTAAAACGTCAAAGGTGATCAACGTGCCTTCTCTGCCTTCGGGGCGTTTAAGGTCCTTTACATGTGTGAAAATAGAAGAGTGCTCAGGCATGGAGGAGGGCTTGTCTAAATCCAAAAGTCTTGGTAATACCCTTCCGTAACCGCTGGAATCCACAATGAATTTCGCATTTACAGAATATTCGTTTCCTGTTTCATCTTTTATTATGGTTGTTGAAGTGCCATCTTCTTTAATGTGCACATCAACCACTTCATGTTGAAATAGAATGTCTACACCCCATTTTTGAATTTCTTGAGCCAATGTATTGTCAAAATCCGCTCGAGGGACTTGCCAAGTCCAGTTCCAACCTTCGGTGTGTTTTTGGCTAAAGTCGAAATTACAAACAATATCATCCCTTAAAAATCGAGCGCCAGCTTTTACCTCAAAATTTTGGGCTTTCAAGCAGTCTAATAGTCCTACTTCTTCAAAGTGGTCCATGCATCTAGGTAAAAGGCTTTCCCCAATCACAAATCGTGGAAATTTACTTTTTTCAATCACCTTGACTTTAATGCCCTGTTTGTGCAAATAGGCGGCTGACACACAGCCTGAAGGGCCTGCTCCTATGATTAAAACATCAACAGTGGTATCGCTCATGTGCTTAGTGGAATAAATTCATTTATTATTTTAAATTTGCTAACCAAAATAACTACTTTCGTTTCAGTTATTAAAATTTAATCATAAAAATAACCTTATACATATAGATGCTGACATTTGACGGGAAACTAGGAATTGAAGATTTTTATAAAATTATTTTTGAGAACACTCCAATCCAAATCCACCCAACGGTGGTGGAGCGTGTTACGAAGAGCTTTAAATTTTTAAAGACGTTTTCTGAAAATAAGGTCATTTATGGGGTGAATACGGGTTTTGGGCCTATGGCTCAATACAAAATCAAGGATTCTGAGCGCATCCAGTTACAATACAATTTAATACGAAGCCACTCTTCTGGGACGGGGCAACCTATAGCGCCTATGTACGTGAAAGCTGCCATGGTGGCGAGATTGAATACACTTTCTTTGGGGTATTCTGGCGTACATGTATCGGTTATTGAGTTAATGACCGAATTGATCAACAGAAATATCATTCCTTTAATTTATGAGCATGGAGGGGTTGGAGCTAGTGGCGATTTAGTGCAGCTGGCCCATTTGGCCTTGGTACTAATCGGTGAAGGAGAAGTGTTTTATAAGGGGGAAAGAAGAGCAACCAAAGAAGTATTCGATTTGGAAGGACTTCAGCCTATTTCTGTTGAGCTTAGAGAAGGGTTGGCCTTAATGAACGGAACTTCTGTGATGACGGGGGTTGGTGTTGTCAATATTCTTTATACCAAACGATTGTTGGGGTGGATTACATCTTGTTCGGCAGCTATTAATGAAATAGTGCAGGCCTATGATGATCACTTGTCGGAAGAATTAAATGCTTCGAAGTTGCATGTAGGGCAGCGTGAAATTGCTAAAAGGATGCGAGAGCATTTAAAGGATAGCCAATTAACTCGCAAGCGAGAGCATCATTTGTATACCAATAATGATGATGTGTCGGTGTTTAAGGAAAAGGTGCAGGAGTACTATTCTTTAAGATGTGTGCCGCAAATTTTGGGCCCTGTGTTGGATACCTTGAAAGGTGTAGAGAAGATTTTGATAGAGGAAGTCAATTCTGCCAATGACAATCCAATTGTAGATGTAGAAAAGCAGCACGTGTATCACGGCGGAAATTTCCATGGCGATTATGTGTCTTTGGAAATGGATAAACTCAAGACGGTTGTTGCCAAGACAAGTATGTTAGCCGAACGGCAATTGAATTATTTGCTCAATGCTAGGTTGAACGATATTCTTCCTCCATTTGTAAATCTTGGGACTTTAGGACTTAATTTCGGAATGCAGGGGGTGCAGTTTACGGCAACTTCCACGACTGCAGAAAACCAAATGCTGTCCAACCCTATGTATGTGCACAGTATTCCTAACAACAACGATAATCAGGATATTGTAAGCATGGGAACCAATGCGGCCTTGATAACTAAGAAAGTCATCGAGAATGCTTTCGAGGTAATAGGGATAGAAATGATTACCATTGTCCAGGCGATTGAATGCTTGGAATTGCAAAACAAGGTTTCTTCCAAAACAAAACAGATGTATGACGATATAAGAGCTCTTGTACCTGCATTTAAGGAAGATGTTGCTATGTATCCTTTTGTGAACAAGGTGAAGGAGTTTATCATGGCGCACTAAGTGGTCTGATTTTTAACATGCCGAGGGAAATTTGGTTGCAAGGGCTAATTGTTGTTAAGTAAATTATTAATATAAAGCTGTTAATCATGAAAATTAAATCTTTCCTATGGCTGTTTTTATGCAGCATTTGTTCAATGGTGGCGCAGGATCTTGCGTTGGCCAATCAAGATGGTAAATTTGGGTACATCACCAAGACGGGAGACTGGCAAATCAAGCCTCAATTTAAAATAGCCAAGAATTTTTCGGGAGATTTGGCAGAAGCCATGACCGATGATAAAAAATGGGGCTTCATTAATAGAAAAGGTGAATGGGCAATTCAGCCCATGTTTGAAAAAACAAAGGCCTTCGATTCTGGAGTGGCAATTGTATTAAAAGATAATCAGTGGATCTATATCAATACTGATGGGGAGCAGATTCTTAAAGACGTTACTACAGATAAACTTTATGATTTTGAAGAAGGTTATGCCATTGTAAGACAGGGCGACAAAGTAGGTTTTATCAATGCCAAAGGCGAAGTTGTGGTTCCTGTAAAATTTTCAAAGGTTTTTGGCTTTGTGAATGGCTACGCCAAAGTTCAGGAGAATGAAAAATGGGGTTTGGTAGATGGATCTGGGAACTATTTTGTGCCTACAGAGTATGATGGAGTGAGTAATGTATATCACGACAAGGTTATTGTTTCTAATGGAGGTGTGTATGGCATCATTTCCAATGGTGCTTTTAAAGAAGTAGAAGGAGCCCAAAAAGTATGGGACTTTATGTATAATCCAGAAGTTACCTATGCAGAAAAGGATGGTAAAATGGGATTTGTAAATGCCGAAGGGAAATGGGAAATCGCGCCAACTTATGAAAAGGCCCGTGCATTTGTAAATGGCTTAGCACCTGTAATGAAAGACAAGAATTGGGGGTATATCAACAGAGCTGGTGAAGAGGTTATTCCTTTTCAATATAAAGATGCCGAGATATTTAGCAAGGATGGTTTGGCGCCTGTAAAACTTTCTAAATTATGGGGTTTTATCAATACAAAAGGTGATTTGGTGATAGACGATAAATACGATATAACAGCAAGTGGCTTTTCGGTGTTCAAAAGAAATAATGAAAAAGGGTTTATTGATGGCTTGGCTAGGGTAAAGGAAAAGAAGTCCTGGTACTACATCAATACCAATGGAGAAATATTGAAAGATATGGAGTTTGAGAATTTGGAATTATTCCAATAAACCCTATAATTGCAATAAATATCCGCTTAAAAACTAACTAAATGAAGTGTGCCATAATCACAGGTGGTTCCAGAGGAATAGGAAGAGCCATTTGTATTCAATTAGCAAAAGATACCAACTACCATATTTTAATTAATTACAATAGTAATGAAGCTGCGGCTCACGAAACCAAGCAGGCAGTGGAAGCTGAAGGGAATACTGCAGAAATCCTCAAGTTTAACGTAGCTAATGCTGAAGAAGTGGCTTCTGTTTTGGGAGCTTGGCAGGAAGCTAATAAAGAAGCAGTTGTTGAGGTAATTGTTAACAATGCAGGTATTACAAAGGACGGTCTGTTTATGTGGATGCCACAAAACGACTGGCAGGACGTAATCAATACTTCCTTGAATGGCTTTTATAACGTGACCAATTTCTTTATCCAAAAGTTACTCCGTAATCGTTATGGGCGTATTGTAAATGTTGCTTCGGTATCAGGGGTTAAAGGAACGGCTGGTCAAACTAATTATTCAGCTGCTAAGGGAGCATTGATTGGAGCTACTAAAGCTTTGGCGCAGGAAGTGGCTAAGCGAAAAATTACTGTAAATGCGGTGGCGCCGGGATTTATAAAATCGGATATGACCGCAGAACTTGATGAAAAGGAATTGAAAAATATGATTCCTCTAAATAGATTTGGGGAGCCCGAAGAAGTGGCGCATGCCGTAGCGTTTTTGGCTTCAGATAAGGCATCGTATATTACTGGGGAAGTTATAAATATTAATGGAGGAATTTACTCCTAATTTTGGTTTTGGATGAGAAGAGTTGTAATTACGGGAATGGGAATTTACTCCTGTATCGGGGAAAATTTAGAGCAGGTCAAGGAGTCTCTTTATAAGGGGAAATCAGGTATTGTTGTAGATGAAGACCGTATTGCCTTTGGCTACAGATCTCCGTTAACAGGAATGGTGTCTCAACCAAACTTAAAAGGCTTGCTTTCCCGCCGTCAGCGTATTAGTTTGGGGGAGGAAGGGGAATATGCTTATATAGCTACTTTAGAAGCCTTGTCGAATGCCAAAATCGAACAGGACTTTTTGGATCAAAATGAAGTCGGGATTTTGTACGGAAATGATAGTACCGCTAAATCGGTTATTGAGTCTGTAGATAAAATTAGGGAAAAGAAAGATACTACTTTGGTCGGGTCTGGTGCAATTTTCCAAGGGATGAATTCTTCGGTAACCATGAACTTGTCTACCATCTTTAAATTGAAGGGCGTGAATTTTACCGTGAGTGCCGCTTGTGCCAGTGGTTCGCATTCCATCGGGATGGCTTATCATTTGATAAAAAGTGGTATGCAGGACTGCATTATTTGTGGAGGCGCACAGGAGATCAACAAAATGGCCATGGCAAGTTTTGATGGTTTGGGGGTGTTTTCAGTACATACTGACGAGCCTCAAAAGGCATCGCGGCCATTTGATAAAGATAGGGACGGACTTGTGCCAAGTGGAGGTGCTGCGACTTTGGTTTTGGAAACTTATGAATCTGCCATGAAGCGAGGTGCTACAATCTATGGCGAAGTTTTGGGGTATGGATTTTCTTCCAATGGAGACCATATTTCAACTCCTAATGTAGACGGGCCTGCCCGAGCCATGAAAATGGCTATTGAACAGGCAGCGATTAAAGTTGAGGATATTCAATATGTTAATGCCCATGCTACCTCAACTCCGGTTGGAGATGCTAATGAAGCAAAGGCTATCTTGTCTGTTTTTGGTGAAAATGGGCCTTATGTAAGTTCTACAAAATCTATGACAGGACATGAGTGTTGGATGGCTGGGGCAAGTGAGGTAATCTATTCTATTTTGATGATGCAGAATGACTTTATAGCGCCCAATATAAACCTTGGTGAACCTGATGAAGCGGCGTCAAAATTAAATTTGGTGGCGGAAACGATAGATAAAAAATTTGATGTATTTTTGTCCAATTCTTTTGGATTTGGAGGGACAAATTCAGCATTAATAATTAAAAAATAAGCGAGAGATAATGGATAAAGAAGTTATCATTGATAAGATAAACGACTTTCTTATTGACGAGTTTGAAGTGGAGGAGGATGACATTTCCGCAGAAGCTAACTTAAAAGAAACCTTAGAGCTGGATAGTTTGGATTTTGTGGACTTGGTTGTTGCTATAGAATCTAACTTCGGAGTAAAACTTGTCGGCGAAGACTTCATTGGTGTAGTGACACTGCAAGATTTTTATAATCTTATTGAACGAAAATTAAGCTAAGCATTTTACGTTAAAATTTTATGGCTACCGAATGGGAGGGTAAATCCAGAGGCACCGTTTTTGGATATAGAATTTTTGTGTTCTTTATGCAGAAATTCGGGGTGCGCTCTGCCTATTTTATTCTTTATTTTGTAGCTGCCTATTACTGTCTGTTTGCATTGGACAGTTCAAAATCCATCTACTATTATTTTAGAAAAAGAAGAGGGTACTCATTTTGGAAGAGTATCCTTTGTATTTATAGAAATTACTATGTGTTTGGAAAAACCATCATAGATAAGGTGGCTATCTCTTCAGGTCTAAAAGACTATTTTACTTATCAATTTGATGGGGTTGAGCTTTTGGAGGAGGCGCTTAAAAAGAAACAAGGTGGAATTTTAATCAGTGCCCATGTGGGTAATTTTGAAATCGCCGAACACTTTTTTGGAGAACTGGAAGATTGTGCTTCCATCAATTTGTTAACCACTGATGTAGAACACACTGCCATCAAGGAATATTTGGAAAGCGTTACCGTAAAATCCAACATCAAGCTCATCTTGATTCAAGAGGATCTTTCTCATATTTTCGAAATTAATGCGGCCTTGGCTCGTAACGAATTGGTTTGCATTACTGGCGATAGGTATGTGAAGGGATCTAAATTCATGGAGCATGAGTTGCTGGGGGAAACCGCACAATTTCCTGCTGGACCCTTTGTGCTCGCGTCAAGATTGCGTGTGCCGGTTTTGTTTGTGTATGTTATGAAAGAAACCAACAAACATTACCATTTGTATACACGGAAAGCACAATCCAAGCATAGGGATGCTGTTGGTTTGTTGGATGAATATACCAAAAGCGTAACCTGGATTCTTGAAAAGTATCCCTTACAATGGTTCAATTACTTCGATTTTTGGAAAACCGAAAATGAATCCTAAACTTGATTTTTTTTTTGATTAATTATTCCGTAATTACAGGAAAAATTAATTTTTGAAAAAAGTCCTCGTAATACACTATTCCCAATCGGGTCAACTTACAGAAATTGTCAATAATGTTAGTGCTCCTTTAATTTCGGAAGGACATCATGTGGACTTTTTGGAAATTGAAATGGAGACACCGTTTCCGTTTCCGTGGCCAAAAAATAAGTTTCTGGATGCCTTCCCTGAGTCTTTTTTACAAATTCCTCAAAAGGTAAAACCAATTCCACTATCTATAAAAAACACGGATTATGACTTAGTGATTTTTGGGTATAGTGTTTGGTATTTGACGCCTTCCATTCCTGCCAATTCATTTTTGGAAAGTGAGGAAGGAAAACAGTTGTTGGCCAATGCCAAGGTAGTGACGGTTATAGGCTGTAGAAATATGTGGGTGATGGCCCAAGAGAAGGTTAAGGAGAAATTAAAAGCCATTAATGCAGAGTTGGTGGGGAATATTGTTTTGGTAGATAGACATATTAATCACGTAAGTGTCATTACCATCGTAAAATGGATGTTTACGGGGGAAAAGAAGCGCTATCTTGGAATTTTTCCAAAACCTGGCGTGTCCCAGAAGGATATAGAGGAGTCTGAAAGATTTGGAACTGTTATTTCCAATGCTTTGAAAGTAGACGAATATTCAAGTCTTCAGGAAGGTCTACTTGCAAAAGGCGCAGTCATGATCAAGCCATTTTTGGTGGTGGCAGATCAACGTGCCAATGTGTTGTTTTCTAAGTGGGCAAACCTTATTCAAAACAAATCAAATAAGGATTCATCCAAGCGCCCTTTTTGGATTAAAATTTTTAAATATTACCTATTATTTGCCATTTGGATTATTGCCCCTGTTGTTTTTATTCTATTTTTGTTAAGCTATCTTCCTCTATATGGGAAGATAAAGAGAGACAAGGTGTATTTTTCATCTGTTTCATAATATAAGAAGGCCCTAGTTAATATATGAAAGAAGTTTACATAACTAAAACATCAAATTTTTTGCCTAACCGCCCTATCAGCAATGATGAAATGGAGGCAAAATTAGGAGAAATTAATGGGGTGCCATCCAAGGGACGCCGACTAGTTTTGAGAAACAACCAAATAAAGACAAGGTATTACGCGTTGGACGATGAGGGAAATGTGACGCACAATAATGCAGAGTTGGCCAAAGAGGCTATCTTAAATTTATGTGATGAAAATTTTCCACCTGAGGAAATTGAACTTTTGTCTTGCGGTACCTCCAGTCCAGATCAAATTTTACCATCCCATGCTTCTATGGTACATGGAGCTCTTAAGGGAGGGAATGCTGAAATCAATTCGCCTTCTGGAGCTTGTTGTTCTGGAATGAATGCCCTTAAGTATGGTTTTTTGTCTGTGAAGTCAGGGCAGACCGATAATGCGGTTTGTTCAGGGTCTGAACGAACGTCTTCATGGTTTAGGGCTACCATTTATACAAGCGAAATTGAACATTTGAAGGAGCTCGAGGAAAAGCCTATTATTGCTTTTAATAAGGATTTTTTGAGATGGATGCTGTCTGACGGCGCTGGAGCTTTTTTGTTGGAGAATGAGCCGAAGGGAAATTGCCCTTTGCGTATAGAGTGGATGGAAGGATATTCGTATGCTTTTGAATTGGAAGCTTGCATGTATGCTGGCGGTGATAAAATGACGGACGGGTCCTTAAAGGGATGGAGTGAATATCATTCTGAGGAGTGGAGTCAGCAATCCATTTTTGCTGCGAAGCAAGATGTGAAATTATTGGATCAGCACATTCTTAAGAAGGGAGTAGACAGCTTGAAACTGGCCTTGGATAAACACGGGTTAGCACCAGAAGATATCGATTATTTCCTTCCGCATATTTCTTCTTATTATTTTAAAGATTCCTTATACGAACAAATGAAAGCTAATGGTGTGCATATTCCTATGGAAAATTGGTTTACTAATTTGGCGACCGTTGGGAATGTAGGGTCGGCTTCCATATACATTATGTTGGATGAATTGGTGAATTCTGGAAAACTGAAAAAGGGCGACAAGATTTTATTGTCGGTTCCAGAAAGTGCCCGTTTTTCATATGCCTATGCATTTTTAACAGTGTGTTAGTATGGTAAAGAACGTGTTTCCAATTACCGATGTATTGCCATTGATTCCACAACGACATCCCTTTGTGATGGTAGATGTGCTTAAAGAATTTTCTAAAACTGAGGTGGTGTCGTCTTTTACTATTTTGGAAGATAATATCCTGACGGTTCAAGGAGGTTTTACAGAACCAGGTTTGGTGGAAAATATGGCGCAAACCGTGGCTTTGCATACGGGTTATGATTATTATCGCAGAGGGGAAGAAGCGCCTACAGGATATATTGGTTCCATTAAAAAAACGAGCATAAAAAAGTTGCCAGTGGTAGGTGATACCGTTACTACAAAAGCCATGATTTTACATGAAATTATGGGAGTGACCATGGTGAATGTAAAAGTATATAATGCCGAAGGAGAGGAAATTGCCTCAGGTGAAATGAAAACGGTTATTGCGGGCTAATGGAGGTTTTTAAGGCTTTGGATATTTCTCAATTTTTGCCGCACAGGCCGCCATTCCTGATGGTAGATTATGTGCTTTCCATCAGCGATGAGCATGTGTCTACGTCTTTTGAAATCAAGCCAGATAATATTTTTGCCGAACACGGAGTTTTTAATGAGGTAGGAATGGTAGAACATGCCGCTCAAACCTGTTCGGCCATTGTAGGGAAAAGCTATTATACCAACCAAGAAGAAGCGAAGCCAGAAAATAAACTGATTGGCTTTATTAGTGCTATTAAAAAGGTGATTATTTATGAGTGCCCAAAAGTTGGAGAAACCATTGTTTCGGAGGCTGTTCTAAAATCTAGATTTGATTCTGATAATTATAGCATTTGCACTTTTGAATGTAGTGTTTGCCATGGAGAGAATACACTGCTAACTTGTGAAATGAATTTGTTTATTCAAGAAACAGAGTAGAGGTCATGAAAAAGGAAGAGGTACCCCAAGATGAAAGTAACATTCAGTCTACAAACCAAAAGGAATTGTGTTATGCAGTTGGAGAAGATGGTAAATACACTACGGCCTTAAGTTCTGGTTGGGATCCTAAAACCATAGCCTTGAATAATGCCATTGAGGAAATTCAAAATCGGATTTCAAAAGCCAAAGAACGTGTTCTTAACAATCAAACAAGTCCTATAGAGTTTTATATGGAATCCCATAAAATGGACCTATCTATTTTGGCAAGTTATGTTGGTCTTTGGCAATGGCGGGTGAAACGTCACTTTAAACCTAAGGTGTTTCAAGGGCTTTCCAATAAAATGTTACAGCGGTATGCCGAGGTGTTTGATGTATCCGTGGAAACATTGAAAGATATTACATTATACAAAACCCCAGAGATAAAAAATAATACCCCAGATGAAAATTGAATTTAAGCACCAACAATCGGCACATTGTGAAAATGGTGTGATCTCTAATTTGATGAGGCATCACGGGTTCGATATCAGTGAACCTCTTGCCTTTGGTATTGGTTCAGGGTTGTTTTTTTGTTATGTGCCTTTTATAAAGGTGAATCATGCACCGGCCTTTACTTACCGCGGCTTACCCGGGATTATTTTCAAACGCTTTGCCAAGCGCGTTGGTATTAAAATTAAACGTGAAAAATTTAAGGATCCAAAGTTGGCAAAGGTAAGATTAGATGAAAACCTGAACAATAACAATCCAGTAGGCTTACAGGTAGGGGTGTATAACCTCGTGTATTTTCCAGATGATTACCGCTTTCATTTCAATGCCCATAATTTGGTGGTTTATGGAAAGGAAGATCAAACGTATTTGATTAGCGATCCTGTTATGGAAACCGTTACTACCTTAACTGATAAGGAACTTGAAAAAGTTCGGTTTGCCAAAGGAGCTTTTGCTCCCAAAGGTCAAATCTATTATCCTGTAGATTTTCCTGAAAAACTGAAGATTGAAAGTGCCATTGTAAAAGGCATCAAGCATACCTGCAAAGATATGTTGGCACCTATGCCGCTCATTGGTGTAAAAGGTATTCGCTATACGGCAAGGCTCATTAAAAAATGGCCAAAAACCAAGGGAGTAAAACTTGCCAATCACTATCTAGGACAAATTGTTAGAATGCAGGAAGAGATTGGTACTGGAGGTGGAGGCTTTAGATATATTTATGGGGCATTTTTACAGGAAGCAAGTGGCATTTTGAACAATCCAGAATTGGAAGTGCTTTCCAAAGAAATTACCGAAATAGGCGATTTATGGCGGGATTTTGCATTGGAGGCCTCTAGAATTTATAAAAATCGAAGTGCCCAAATGGACGCTTATGTAAAAGTAGCTACACAGTTGGAGCATATTTCAGATAGAGAAGAAACATTCTTTAAAAAATTAAAAAAAGCTATTTAAGGCAAATGATTTCTATCCAGCACATATCCAAAAAGTACAAAGGAGCCGATAATTATTCGGTTCTTGACTTGGATTTGCACATTGCTGAAAGAGAAATTTTTGGTCTTCTGGGACCCAATGGAGCTGGAAAAACTACGTTGATTTCCATGTTGTGTGCCTTGATAAAACCTACTTCGGGGACGTTCTCAATTGATGGTTTAACCTATAAAGAAAACAAAAGAAAATTAAAACAATTGATAGGTATTGTTCCTCAGGAATATGCTTTGTATCCTTCCTTGACCGCATTTGAAAATCTTCACTATTTTGGAAGTATGTATGGGCTAAAAGGAAAGGAGTTGCATGATAAAATCACCAATTTTTTAGAGCATTTGGGCTTGGGGAAATTCGCTAATAAACGAATCGAGACTTTTTCGGGAGGTATGAAGCGTCGTGTAAACTTGATTGCAAGCATTCTTCACGAACCAAAAGTATTGTTTTTGGATGAGCCAACAGTTGGTGTGGATGTGCAATCCAAAAATGTCATTATTCAGTTCCTTCAAGAGCTTAATGCCAAAGGCACCACAATTATTTACACGTCGCATCACCTTAATGAAGCTGAAAACTTCTGTACTAAAGTGGCCATTATAGACCATGGGAAAATTATAGTAGAAGGAGAGCCTGCACATTTAATTCATACTAACGAAGGCGCTCATAGCCTTGAGGATGTGTTTTTAAGTTTAACGGGAAAAGCACTTCGGGACCATGCATAAATTATGGGCAAGCACATATAAAGAGTTTTTGTTGCTCATCAGAGATATGGGAGGGGTAGCCATTTTGTTTGTCATGCCCCTGGTGCTCATCATTACCATCACCTTGATTCAAGATAGCACCTTTCAAACGGTAAAGGATGTTAAGATTCCAATTTTGATTGTGGATAACGATCATGGTGACGTAGCAAAAACCATGTTGGAAGGTTTGGAAGATTCCAATTCTTTTGAGGTTATTGAAAAGGAAACCGAAGAGGAAGCTAAAAACTTGGTGTCCAAAGGCGATTATCAATTGGCTGTAATCATCCCCGAGAAATTGACAGAGGATTTGCATCAAAAAATCAGCAATAATGTGGATGGAATCATGGCGAAAGTGATGGGAGAAGAAGCCGATTCTTTGCCAAAGCCTGATGTGGAAAATAAAGAAGTGAAGCTGTATTTCGATCCTGCTACCCAACAGTCTTTTAAAAGTTCGGTAAAAAATGGGATTGATAAAATGATTTCAAAAATAGAGACACAATCTATCTACAAAGCATTTCAAGAGCAGATTTCGGACAACCCTGAGGAAGCCATTTTTGAAACTGAAAATTTTATCACATTTACGGAGATTCTGCCAAAGATTGAAGGACGGGATGTGTTGCCAAATTCGGTACAGCACAATGTCCCCGCTTGGACCTTGTTCGCCATCTTTTTTATCATTGTTCCTCTGTCCATCAATATGGTCAAGGAAAAAAGCCAAGGCACTTTTGTTCGATTACGAACCAACCCTGTTTCCTATGCTACGGTATTAGGAGGGAAAACTATTTTATATTTATTGGTTTGCCTTATTCAATTTGTGTTGATGTTGTTGGTTGGGGTGTATGTGTTTCCTGCCATGGGCCTTCCTGCCTTGGATGTGTCTGGACGTTTGCCGTTGTTGTTTGTAGTGGCGGTTTTCTCCGGTTTGGCTGCAATTGGCTTAGGTTTGCTTTTGGGGACCTTGGCAAAAACCCAAGAACAATCGGCGCCATTTGGGGCGACTTTTGTTGTGATATTGGCCGCAGTAGGAGGAGTTTGGGTGCCAGTGTTTATCATGCCTAAGTTCATGCAAGTATTGTCCAATATTTCCCCAATGAATTGGGGCTTGAATGCCTTTTACGATGTGTTTTTACGACAGGCCAGCTTGATGGATATTGTTCCAGAAATAACATTACTTTTTATATTTTTTATATTAACTACCATAATTGCCATTGTTTATAATGAAAAGAAAAATGCAGTCTAAACAGAAAGAAATTGTGCACGTGAGTGAGGTGAGGGTGCGTTTTGTGGAAACAGATCCCTTGGGCATTGTGTGGCACGGCAATTACATTCAGTATTTTGAAGATGGAAGGGAAGCTTTCGGAAGAGAGCATGGTATTTCATATTTGGACCAAAAAGAGCATGGGTATGCTACGCCTATCGTAAAATCTAGTACAGACCATAAGCTACCGCTGAAGTATGGCGATGTGGCCACTGTAAAAACCATATATGTGGATACACCTGCAGCTAAAATGGTGTTTCGTTATGAAATATACAATCAGAACCAGCAATTGGTATGTACAGGAGAAACCATTCAGGTGTTTGTAGATAAGATAGGGGAAGGAGATTTGTCGTTAAACATTCCTCCATTTTTTATGGAATGGAAACAAAAAGTGGGGCTACTGGATGAATAAGGTTTATGTGTCACATAACAATATTGTTTCGGCTTTAGGCTTTGACAGTACATCTGTAGTTGAAAAGATGAAGTCTGAAGTTACAGGACTTGGTCTGGTTGAAAATAAAGCTTTACACGCCGAACCGTTTTTTTCGTCTTTGGTGAATACCGAACAATTACAATCGGCATTTCAGGAATTAAAACCTAAGGAAAAATACACTCGGTTAGAACAGATGATGATGGTTTCTTTAGACAAGGTTATCAAGTCTTCCAAGATTGCTTTGGATGAACGTGTTGGATTTATGATTTCAACCACCAAAGGCAATATTGATGTATTAGATGCCAATAGTCCATTTCCGAAGGAAAGAGGTTATTTAAGTGAGTTGGGAAAGGTTGTAAAAGAGTTCTTTGGATTTAAAAACGATGCCATTGTTGTTTCTAATGCCTGTGTGTCTGGAATTTTATCGGTTGCCCTTGCTAAAAGGTATATTGAACAAAATGTATATGACCATGTATTTGTGGTCAGTGGGGATGTAGTCAGTGAGTTTATCTTGTCTGGATTCAATTCCTTTCAAGCGATGAGCAATAAACTTTGTAAACCCTACGACAAGCATAGAAAAGGTATCAATATAGGTGAAGTAGCGGCGAGTATTTTGGTGACAAAAGATGATGCTGGGTTGCCAGATGAGGCCATGGTGATTTTAGGTGAAGGCTCTTGTAATGACGCCAATCATATTTCAGGACCATCTAGAACGGGAGAAGGACTTTATAGAAGTATGCAAACCGCATTTAGGGAGGCAAAAATTCAACCAGAAGAGATAGATTATATCTCGGCCCATGGAACGGCAACTTTGTTCAATGATGAAATGGAAGCCATTGCTTTTAACAGGATGGGATTGCAGGAGGTGCCATTGAACAGTTTGAAGGGGTATTTTGGGCACACTTTGGGAGCTTCGGGATTGTTGGAAACCATTATTGGGATGCATTCGGCACACAACAATACCTTGTATAAATCCTTAGGTTTTGAAACAATGGGTGTCACCCAACCAATAAATGTTATAAATTACACAAGACAACATAACATACAGACCTTTTTAAAAACAGCTTCTGGATTTGGAGGTTGCAATACGGCTGTAATTTTTCAAAAACTAGCTCAATAAACCGTAAACTATGGCAAACAATTCAATTAAAGCAATTGACGCCCTCGAGGAAGCTCATAAAATTGCCTTTGCACCCTTTGTATTTCAAGCTGTTGTATCCCTTCGTAAATTGGGGGTCTTTGATAAAATTTTTCAACATAGAAAGAAAGGAGGGATTTCTCTGGAAGCTATTGCCGAAGAATTGTCTCTTAGTGCTTATGGAGTTGGGGTGCTGTTGGAAATTGCCGAAAGCTCAGATATTGTAGAGAGAAACGAATTGGGGAATTATGAAGTGACTACGACAGGATATTTTCTGACTTACAATGAAACGGTAAATGTCAATATCAATTTTACGCAAGATGTATGTTATAAGGGGCTTTTTCATTTAGATGAAGCCATTAAAACGGGAAAGCCCGAAGGTTTGAAGGAGTTGGGGGGTTGGAGTACCATTTACGAAGGCTTGTCTAAATTAACGCCACAACAACAAAAGGCATGGTTTGAATTTGATCATCATTATTCCGATGATATTTTTTCTGAAGCTTTGGAGATGTTGTTTTCCAAAGAACGCAAGCATATATTTGATATAGGAGCCAATACAGGTAAGTTCTCCATTCGTTGCAGTAAATTCAACAAGGATGTAAAGGTAACTATGATAGATCTTCCTGGGCAATTGGCGAAAGCAATGGCCAATGCAGAAGAGGCTGGTGTTCAGGATCGCGTGTCCGCCTATGAAATAGATTGGCTTTCCAAAGATCCTAAAATTCCAACTGGAGCAGATACTATATGGTTGTGTCAATTTTTGGATTGTTTTTCAAAACCAGAAATAGAAAACATTTTGTCCATCTGTGCCAATGCCATGGATAAGCATGCCGAACTTATCATTGTAGAAACCTTTACCGATCGTCAACGTTTTGATAATGCCAAGTTTATACTAGAGGCTACTTCGCTGTATTTTACGGTATTGGCCAATGGCAATAGTAAAATGTATCAAGCCAAAGAATTGTTGGAAGTTATAGACAATGCAGGTCTTGTAGTCAAAGAAGACAAACCTTTAGGGGAATACCATACCATGTTGGTTTGCCAAAAGAAATAAAATTATGAATGCCCCATTTAATATAAGTTCATATGCCTCCATAAGAGGAGGAAAGGTAACCTTGAACGGTCAACATCTTTATGAAGGCTCCTATACTGAATTTTCAGAATTCATCAAAGCAGCATATAAAGCATTAGGGGTGAAATACCCCAAGTTTTTTAAGATGGATAATTTGAGCAAATTGGCTTTTTTAACAGCTGAGGTGCTTCTTAAAAATGAAAACTTAAATCTTGAGGCAGATAATAATATTGCGATAGTCTTGTCCAATAGAGCCTCTAGCTTGGATACTGATAGAGCGCATCAAGCCTCTATTCAAGATAAAGATAATTATTACCCTAGTCCTGCTGTGTTTGTGTACACTCTGCCTAATATTTGCATAGGCGAGATTAGTATTAAATATAAGCTGTATTCTGAAAATAGTTTTTTTATATTTGACAGAATCAATGCCGATCATTTGTTTACTTCCGCATCTAATCTCTTGGAAACAGGAAAGGCAGATCAAGTGCTTTGCGGATGGGTAGATTTTGATTCCGATAGCTATGAGGCATTTTTGTATTTGGTTTCCGAAAAAGAAGGAAAACCCCATACAAATCAACAAATTTTAAAATTATACAATACATAATATGGAAGCTTTAAAACAAGAATTGAAAGAGAACATAATAGAGCAATTAAATTTGGAGGATATGGTTGTTGCAGATATAGCAGATGACGATATGCTTTTTGGCGATGGTTTGGGGTTGGACTCAATCGACGCCTTGGAATTGATTGTGATGCTCGATAAAAACTACGGAATTAAGCTTACCGATCCAAAAGAGGGACGTGCCATTTTTGAGTCTATAAATACCATGGCAGCCTACATTTCAGAAAACAGAACCAAGTAATCGTATTTAATGGGGAAAGGGGTAGCCATAACTGGAATGGGTATTGTATCTGCCATTGGAAACAATGTGGATGAAAATTACCAATCTTTGATTGCGGGAAAGAAAGGAATTTCAAGGATTTCCAAGATCGATACCATTCATAAGGATGACATCATGGTTGGCGAAATTGCCACGACAAACCAAGAGTTCATTTCGCAAATGGGCCTGTCTCCAGAAAATAATTATTCCCGTACGGCTCTTCTTGGAGCCGTAGCTGCCAAACAGGCCGTGAACAGTGCGGGCATAACGGATATCACCAAATACAAAACAGGTTTGATTTCAGCCACGAGTGTTGGAGGAATGGATATGACCGAAAAATATTATTACGAATATCCAACTAATACAGCTGTTCAAAAGTATATTGATGGCCATCATGCAGGGGATTCTACCCAAAAAATTGCGGAACAGTTGGGCATCGAGAAGGGATTGGTAACCACTATTAGTACGGCATGTTCTTCAGCTGCCAATGCCATCATGTTTGGAGCCAGATTGATTAAATCTGGGCAGTTGGACAGAGTGGTCGTTGGAGGGGCCGATTGTTTGTCGAAGTTTACTATTAACGGATTTAAAACTTTGATGATTCTGTCCGATACGTACAATACGCCTTTTGATGAACACCGTAAAGGCTTGAATTTGGGAGAGGCCGCCGCGTATTTGGTTTTGGAATCGGATGCTGTGGTTAAAGCTGAAAATAAACCAGTTTTGGCATACGTAAAAGGTTATGGAAATGCCAATGATGCCTTTCACCAAACCGCCTCATCAGAGTATGGAGACGGAGCAACCCTAGCCATGGAAAAGGCTCTTGAGTTAGCAGGTTTGGAACCTAAGGATATAGATTACATCAATGCCCATGGTACAGCCACAGGAAACAACGATTTGTCTGAAGGCCGCGCCATTATAAGAGTCTTTGGGGATGCCGTTCCGGAATTTAGTTCAACTAAGGCTTATACCGGCCATACTTTGGCTGCTGCTGGAGCTATAGAAGCTGTGTATTCCATTTTGGCACTTCAGCATAATACGATTTTTCCCAACCTAAACTTTAAAACACCCATGGATGCTTTTAAAATTCGTCCAGAGGTGAGTTTGAAGACAAAGGAATTACATGCGGTAATGTCCAATTCGTTTGGTTTTGGCGGAAATTGTTCCACCGTGATATTTTCAAAAGAAGCCTAATGAAAAATGTATATATCAATAGTGTAGGATCTATTTCAGCACAAAAAACTTATGATAACAATGAGTTTTTAAGTGAGGTGGTCTCTTATGAAGAACAAATACTGCCCGTAGTAGATCCTAACTACAAGAATTATATCCCACCTGCCGCTGCCCGTAGGATGGCAAAGGGCATCAAGATGGGAGTGGTGGCTTCCAAAATAGCCCTTCAGGACGCTGGTTTGGAGGAAGTGGATGCCATTATTACAGGAACAGGGATGGGCTGTTTGAGGGATTCAGAAAAATTTCTCAGCGCGATTCTAGATAATAATGAACAGTACCTTACGCCAACGTCTTTTATACAATCCACTCACAATACGGTAGGAGGTCAAATTGCTCTGGAGCTGCAATGCAAAGGGTACAATTTTACATATGTGCATTCTAGTGTGTCTTTTGAATCGGCCATGATGGATGCCAAATTGCAGTTGGAATTGGATGAAGCCCAAAATATTTTAATTGGAGGTGTGGATGAAATAGGAGAGTATACTGCAGGGCTTCATAAAATAATTGGTCATATAAAACCGGAGGCAGAAGATGTTTTGCAAGTATTGCAATCCAAGACCAAAGGTACTATTTATGGTGAAGGTGCCAATTTTTTTGTACTATCCAATGAAAGGAATGAGAATTCATACGGAAAGATAAAGTCGGTTTCCATTTTCAATACCTTATCAAAATCTGAATTGAACAATGAGGCAGAAGCGTTTTTGTCTGCCAATGGTGTGTCGGCTGAAGATATTGATGTTGTTGTGCTCGGGAATAATGGCGATGTAGAATTTGATGGCTATTATGAAACTTTGGCAAATGGATTGTTTCAAAATACACCGCAAGTGTGTTACAAACATTTGTGCGGCGAATTCAACACAGCTTCATCTTTTGGGTTTTGGGTAACCGCGAAGATGTTAAAAAACCAAGCTTTGCCTGAAGTTTTACGATTCAATGATTTTCCTGTGAAGGAGATTAAACAGGTGTTGTTGTACAATCAATATCGGGGAGAGAATCATAGTTTTACCCTGGTGGAGCAATGCTAAACTTCAAAACCGTAAATATAACGGCAGCTGTTGTTTTTATTGGCTTGTTGCTTATTTCGGCTCTTTACGGAATATCCATTTGGTGGTTTTTTGTGTTCGGTCTGTTGTGGTTAACCGTAACGGGAATGGGGTCGGCATTTATAGGTTGGGATTATCACATTACCTCAATTAATTTTTGTTCGAACACATCCGGAAATCAAATTGCCATTACTTTTGATGATGGTCCAAATCCGGAATTTACGCCAAGAGTGTTAGATCTTTTAGAAGCTCATAAGGCAAAGGCTACTTTTTTTTGTATTGGCAAACACATTGCTTCATATCCAGAGATTTTCCAACGTATTTTGGATGAAGGTCATACTGTGGGGAACCACACATTCTCGCATACCAATGGCTTCGGATTTTTACCTACTGCTAAGGTGGTTTCAGAGTTGTCGCAAACTAATGCAGTTGCCAAAAAGCATTCAGGATTAGTCTTGAATCTATACCGTCCTGCATTTGGCATTACTAATCCAAATATTGCCAAGGCCTTAAAAATTTTGGGAATGCAATCCATTGGATGGAACAAGCGCTCTTTGGATACCACTTCATTAAGCGAAGCACAAATTTTAAGGCGAATTACCAAAGGACTAAAAAGGGGAGATATCATTCTTTTGCACGATACCAGCGAAAAATCGGTAAGGGTTTTGGAACAGTTATTGTTATTTTTACGCCAAAAGAATTTAGAATCTGTCTCTGTAGATTCGCTGTGTAACATAAAAGCTTATGCGTAACCTATTATATATTTTATTTTTTGTGGTTGGAACTGTACAGGCCCAAACCAAAATGACTTCGTCCGAAGCGAAAGCTTTGAAAGAAAAAGTAAAGGCCCTGGCTTTGACGACCAATTCCATAGTGAGCGATTTTACACAATATAAACATATGGACTTCTTGTCGGAGGATATTGTGACCAAGGGAAATATGGCCTTTAAATCACCTGACTTGTTGAAATGGGCCTATGAAGAACCTTTTAAATATCAGGTTATCTTTAAAAATGAAACACTTTATATTGATGATGAAGGCAAAAAAAGTAATGTAGACCTGGGGTCCAATAAGATGTTTAAGGAATTAAATGCCTTTATCGTTAAAAGTGTCAAAGGAGATATGTTTGATGACCAAGCTTTCGATATTTCCTATTTCAAGGTTGATCATCATGATGAAGTGTATTTTACACCAAAGGATACTCGGTTTTCAAAATTCATCAAAACATTTCAAATCACTTTTAATGAACAAGGCGATGTTGTTCAGGTAAAAATGGTTGAACCTTCTGGCGATTATACAAAAATTGTGTTCAGTAATAAAGTCTTAAATGCCCCATTGGATGACAAGATGTTTGCTCATTAGTTTAGGGGTGCTTTTCTTGGTGTCCTGCGGCTCTTATCCAAAAAGGAATGGATTTCAAAGGGAGGCCTTGCAACCTTCAATTGAAAATCTATATTTCTCCAACGAAACCAAAGATTATGTTTACAAGGCCAATATAGAGGTGTATGGCAAAACTTTTGGAGGTTTGTTTATTGTTAAAAAACTTGGTGACAATAAGCACAGAGTAGCCTTTACTACTGAAATGGGCAATAAATTGTTTGATTTCTCTTTTGAAAATGAGGAGTTCTCTGTGAACTATATTTTGGGGGAACTGGACAGAAAAATGCTAATCAATATTTTAAGGGATGATTTTTGGGTGTTGCTTAAAAGTCCATTGGAAGTGGTGGATGTTTATGGACAGAATAATTTCCATATTTTTGAGGCCATGTTGGATAGGTATCCCCATTTTTATTTTTTTGAAAATGACCAGTTGAAAAAAGTGATCAGAACGAAGGGAGGGAAGGAAAAGGTTGATTTTTTATTTGAGGATACAGAGGGGGCAACAGCAAGACAGATTCAAATTATACATCACAATATAAAATTGAAAATTAACCTCAAATCAATTAAATAACCAAGCAAGATTATGAATCACCTTATATTGATGTCTCTGTTTGTTTGCGTGGCTTTCAATTTTAAATAATTTTTATGCTATTAAATAATTTTTATGCTATTAAAGGATTTTTATACCGTCAATGAAATAGTAGTAGCAGGACAATCGGCTACTGCAAAAATTACCATAAACAAGAATCATGAAGTGTTCAAAGGGCACTTTCCAGGAAATCCTGTGACACCGGGTGTGTGCATGATGCAGATTATAAAAGAATTGACAGAGCAGATAGTCAACAAAAAGTTGTTTATGGAATCTTGCAGCAATGTCAAGTTTATGGCCATCATCAATCCTGAAGTCACACCAGATTTGCATTTGGATCTTTCTTTTACAGAGGAGGATAATGTTGTAAAAGTTAAAAATGTAACCAAATTTAATGATACTGTGGCTCTTAAATTGTCTTCGGTATTTAAAGTTTTGTAAGCATGAAAATACTCTTCCTTTTCGTTGGTGCATTTATCTTATTTCAAGCTTTGGATTTGAAAGAAGTGCGCGTAGCCTACAAGGAAGCAGCCCATGACTCTGCCAAAGTAGATGGATTTTATAATTCAATGTTGAAGGTTACCAAAGATGATGATGTTTCATTGGTAGCTTATAAAGGCGCAGCCATTGCTTTAAAAGCTAGACAGGCTCAAACCATAAAAGAGAAAAAGGAAGGTTTTATGGAAGGTGTGTCCTTTATTGAATTTGCTATAGAAAAGGCACCTAGTGCTATTGAGCCACGTTTTGTGAGGTTGGGAATTCAGGAGAATACCCCTAAATTGTTAAAATACAAGGAGGATATCGAGGAGGATAAAACAATGATTTTAAATCAATTTGAAACCATCGATTCTCCCAACCTGAAAGGGCATATCAAGGACTATATTTTGCAGTCCAAAGTCTTTACAACTGAAGAAAAAACAGTAATTTCGAAGCTCTAATAGAATAAGCCTTCATTTAAGTGAATACAGACCTGATTCCACAAAAAATCAAAGACCTAAAGGTTTGTGTGTTGATACCTACATACAATAACCATCGCACCCTACAGAGAGTCATCGATGGGGTCTTGCAGTATACAGATGAGGTTTTGATTGTAAATGATGGCTCTACTGATTCTACGAGAACTATACTGCAGTCCTATACCAATATCCAATGTTTACATTTTACGGAAAACAAAGGGAAAGGTGTTGCTTTAAGGGAAGGGTTTAAAAAAGCTGCCGAATTGGGGTATGACTATTCCATTACGATCGATTCGGACGGGCAGCATTTTCCGAGTGACATCCCTGTGTTTTTGGAAGCTTTGGAGGAGCATCCTACAGGTGAATTGTTGTTAATAGGCGCTCGTAATATGAGTCAAGAAGGGGTGCCGTCCAAGAGCAGTTTTGGGAATAAATTTTCCAATTTTTGGTTTTGGTTTGAGACGGGAATCAAATTGGACGATACGCAATCGGGTTTTCGACTTTATCCTTTGAAACATTTAAAGGCGCTCAATTTTTATACTACCAAATTTGAATTTGAGATAGAAGTGATTGTTAAGGCTGCCTGGAGAGATGTTGAAGTGAAAAATGTTCCTATTCAGGTGCTTTACGATGAAAGTGAACGCGTTTCTCACTTTAGACCATTTAAGGATTTTACCCGAATTAGTATCTTAAATACTTGGTTGGTATTCTTGACTATTTTCTACATCAAACCAAGGGAGGTTTATCGTAAACTTAAAAAAAAAGGGATTAAGC
Source organism: Mangrovimonas sp. sgz306409 (assembly GCF_059735265.1). Lineage (NCBI taxonomy): Bacteria > Pseudomonadati > Bacteroidota > Flavobacteriia > Flavobacteriales > Flavobacteriaceae > Mangrovimonas > Mangrovimonas sp. sgz306409. Next base: position 202,671 of record NZ_JCAPEU010000008.1, on the reverse strand, counting down.
GTTTTTTTGTTGAAGACTTTTTAGGGAGTTATGATTCACCAAGTAAAAAAGCCTTGTCCATAGCTCTTGGAGTGTTTGTTGGGCTGTCACCATTTTGGGGATTTCACACTGTATTGGTTATTTTTCTTGCCATATTTTTGAAGTTGAACAAGGCCATTGCTTTTGCTTTTTCTAATGTAAGTTTACCTCCTTTTATCCCTTTTGTTTTATATGCTAGCTCAAAAATTGGTCAATATCTATTAGGAGTGGAATTTTCGTATTCTATAGATGAGGTAACCTCCAATTTTGGTGTCATCAAACATCTGGAAGCTTATTTGGTAGGGAGTTTTGCTTTGGCCGCTCTGATGTCCAGTGTTTTTGGAATATTGGGGTTTCTTTTCTTTTCTATTGTTGACAAAAAGAAAGTGGTTTTAAAGAATGGCTAAAGTGTTCTACGGGTTATACCAAATTATTGCCAAAAGAAAAACCATAAGTTTTTTGGGAATCCTTTTGTTGGTTTCTGCTCTATTTTGGTTGGCAAGCCACATAACCTTTGAGGAAGACATTACAAAACTTATTCCTGTTGAAGAAAAAGACTCCGATATTCAAAAGGTACTCCAAACGGTCAATTTTGCGGATAAAATCATTGTCCATATTTCAAAGGAATCTTCTGGTTCTGTAGAAGTGCTTACAGAATATGGTGCTCAGTTTTTGGATAGCATACATACCAATTTTTTACCTTACATAAAGGATGTTCAGGGTCGTTTTGAGGACGAACAAGCTTTACAAACCTTGGATTTTGTCTATCAAAATTTACCATTGTTTATAGACGATGAGGATTATGCCGTCATTCAGCAGAAATTGGAGAAGGACAGTATTGAGAAGATCACTAAAAATAACTATAAAACCTTGGTGTCTCCAACAGGGATTGTTGCCAAGCAAACCATTTTAAAGGATCCTTTAGGGTTGTCTTTTATGGGACTGAATAAGCTAAGACAATTGAGTTTTGGTGATGATTTTACGCTGTACAACGGATTTTTACTCAGCAAAGACCAAAACCATCTGTTATTATTTATCACACCAAATTTCAGTTCGAGTGAAACAGCTCAAAACACCTTGTTTGCTGATAAATTGTACGGTCTCCAAGAGACGTTGAATTTGGAGTATAGGGAGACAACTGTGCGGAGCGAATATTTTGGTGGAGCTTTGATTGCTGTTGAAAACGCCAAACAAATTAAGAAGGATATTCAGTTTACGGTTGGGATTGCCATGACTGTTTTGCTCATTATTCTGATTGTTTTCTATAAGCGCCTTTGGTTACCTATCATACTTTTTGTGCCAACTTTGTTTGGAGGTTTCGTAGCCATTGCAGTTTTGTTCCTTATTAGGGAAAAAATATCAGCGGTATCTTTGGGAATTGGCTCGGTGCTTCTAGGGGTGACCTTGGATTATTCGTTACATGTATTAACACATATCAGAAGCAATAGTAACATGAAAGCCTTGTACGAGGATATCACGAAACCTATTTTGATGAGTAGCTTGACCACGGCCTTAGCCTTTTTGTGCTTGTTGTTTGTGAAATCGCAGGCCCTTCAGGATTTAGGCGTTTTTGCGGCCATTAGTGTTTTGGGGGCTTCGGTATTTGCATTAATTTTTATTCCGCAAGTTTATAAGGAATCACAAAAACATACAACAAAATCTACTTGGATTGATACTTTGGCATCGTTTCCTTTGCATCGTAAAAAGTGGGCTTTTGCCCTTTTGGCCATTGGTTTTGTGATTAGCGTATTCACTTATTCGAAAGTGGAATTTAATCAGGATATCAGTAAGCTCAATTATGAGCCACCGGCATTAATGGCCGCTCAAAAGCGTTTGGATACGCTTACCAATATTGCATCGAAATCTATGTACTTGGCGGCTTATGGGAATTCTCCTCAAGATGCTATTGCAGCCAACGATTTGGTGTTTGAAAAGCTGAGCACTTTAAAAGAAAAGAATGCCATTATTAATTTTAGTTCTCTAGGCGCTTTGGTGCAATCTCAGGAACAACAACAATCAAAAATCAATAAATGGCGTGTGTTTTGGAATGATTCCAGGATTCATGAAGTGGAAAATAACATTATTGAAAGCAGCAGGCCATTAGGGTTTAAGGATGCGACATTTGGAAAGTTCTATGCGCTTTTGAATTCAGATTTTCAGCCTTTGTCCCTTGAGGGATATCATGCCATTGAAGCTATTCCTGTTGACGATTATATAAGTTCCAAAAATGGTTTTACTACCGTAACCTCTCTTGTTAAGTTAAAGGAGGAGCAGGTAGAGGAGGCCCTTGGAGTTTTTGGAAACCAACCTAATGTTTTGGTTATTGATCGGCAACAGATGAATGAACGGTTTTTGGGACATCTTAAAAACGATTTCAACAATCTGTTGGGTTACTGTTTTTTGGTAGTAGTACTATTGTTGTTACTATTTTATAGAAGTGTGTCGCTTACATTGGTTACCATGTTACCAATTATGTTGACATGGTTTTTAACTATAGGTTTAATGGGACTTTTTGGAGTTCAGTTCAATATTTTCAATATTATCATTTCGTCTTTCATTTTTGGATTGGGGATTGATTATAGCATTTTTGTCACCAATGGATTACTGCATCAATACCGCACAGGGGAGCCTATGCTGGTGACCTATAAAACTTCCATAATACTATCGGTAATAACAACAATTTTGGGTGTTGGCGTGATGATTTTTGCCAAGCACCCAGCATTATATACTATTTCAGTAGTTTCTATTATCGGGATTTTATCGGCCATGATTGTGTCGTTTACCATTCAGCCGGCATTATTCTGGTTGTTTATTGGAAGTAAAACAAAGCGACCAATTAATTTGCGTTTATTGTTGCATTCGGTGGTTTCTTTTGGGTATTATGGTTTGGGGGGCTTGTTGTTGTCTTTGTACAGTGTTGCGATTATGCCATTGATCCCTATGAGTAAAAAATTGAAGATGAAATGGTTCCATAAAGTGGTGTCCAAGTTCATGAAATCGGTGTTGTACACCAATCCCTTTGTAAAGAAAAACATTATTAATCCAAGTAAAGAAACTTTTGAAAAACAGGCGGTAATTATTGCCAACCATACCTCTTTCTTGGATATTTTGGCGATTGGGATGCTCCATCCAAAAATCATTTTTTTGGTAAACGATTGGGTATATAATTCGCCAATTTTTGGAAAAGCGGTACAATTGGCAGGGTTTTATCCAGTGTCTAGTGGTATCGAAAATGGGGTTTCCCACCTAAAGCAAAAAGTAGATCAGGGCTATTCGTTAATGGCCTTTCCTGAGGGCACAAGATCAAGAACCAATAAGATTAAGCGTTTTCATAAAGGTGCCTTTTATTTGGCAGAGCAATTTCAGTTGGATGTTGTCCCTGTGATCATTCATGGAAATTCAGAAGTATTGCCAAAAGGTAGTTTTGTTATCAAGGATGGAGAAATCACCCTTAAGGTTTTACCTAGAATTCCTTATGGAACAAATAACTTTGGGAAGACAACTAGGGAGCAAACTAAAAATATCAGTGCCTATTTTAAGGTAGAATATGAGGTTCTTAGACAACAATTGGAAGGTAAGGAGTATTTTCATAGCATCGTTTTGGAGGATTTTAGGTATAAAGGAGATGTCTTGTATACCAAAGTGAAAAGTGATTTGAAGGTGAATGCTGAAATCTATAGAACCATTTTAGATCAAGTAGATAAACGTGCTACAATCTTGCATTTATCAAAAGATTGTGGACAATTGGATTTTCTTTTATCTTTAGATAGTCCAGACCGAAAAATCTTTAGCTGTATTACCGATAAAAATGTGCGCGGCATATTAAAAAGTAGTTATATTAGTAACAACAACAGTAAGATAGCCTATGTAGAGTCGATGGAGGAATTATTAAAAGCACCAGCTGATACATGTATCCTAAACAAGGGAGGATATCCAGAAAATGATTTAAGGAAATTGTTGAAAAATTTCACAGGAACTCAACTCGTACTTTTGAATATGGGCACTAAAGAATTTTGCAGTCTAGAAAATTATACAGTACAATTTGAACAAAAGCATCTAGTTATTCTAAACAAAACCATTACAGCTTGAAATTAAAAGAGTCATATGATATTGTTATTGTTGGTAGTGGATTGGGTGGATTGGTGTCTGCCATTATTTTGGCAAAGGAAGGTTATAGTGTCTGTGTGCTCGAGAAAAACAATCAATACGGGGGAAATCTTCAAACCTTCGTTCGGGACAAAACCATTTTTGATACCGGAGTCCATTATATAGGCGGCTTGAGTGAAGGCCAAAACCTGTATCAATATTTCAAATACATAGGTGTCATGGACGAGCTTCAGCTTAAAAAGATGGATGAGGACGGTTTCGATGTCATTTTGTTCGAAGGAGATGATAAGGAATACAGGCATGCTCAGGGATATGGGAATTACGAAAAGGTGCTCTTGGAACAGTTTCCAGAGGAAGGCATCGCCATAAAGAAATACTGTAGTAAATTAAGGGAAGTTTGTGCCAAGTTTCCATTGTATGCATTGCAACGAGGGAAGGCGTATTATGATGATGCCGAGATTTTTAATTTGGGCGCCAAAGATTATATAGATTCCTTAACTAATAATGAAACCTTAAGGGCTGTGTTGTCTGGCAATAACTATCTGTATGCTGGGGATGCTACAAAAACGCCTTTTTATGTACATGCTTTATCTGTGAACTCATTTATTGAAAGTTCTTATCGTTGTGTGAATGGAGGAAGCCAAATAACAAAACTTTTGGTGAGAAGACTTTTGGAGCATGGCGGGGAGGTGTATAAGCACCATGAAGTGGAAAAGTTTACCTATGAAGAAGGTAAGATAGCCTCTGTAATCTGTACCAATGGAGCAGAGGTAAAAGGCGGTTTGTTCATTTCGAATATAGAACCCAAATTGACCCTTAAAATGGTGGGAGAAGATAAGTTTAGAAAGGCTTACACTAATAGGGTCGAAAATATTGAAAGTACCATTGCAGCCTTCACTGTTTATTTGGTATTAAAGCCCAATACTTTTAAATATCACAATAAAAATTATTACTTTTTTAAGGATGTCAATAACATTTGGGACACTCAAAATTACACAGAAGAGAGTTGGCCCGAAAGTTATATGATGTCCATGGGGGTGCATAAAAATAATGAGGAATATGGTGATAGTATTGCCATTATGACCTATATGAGATATGAAGAAATGCAACCTTGGGAGAATACCTTTAATACTGTTGCCCATAAAAATGAGAGAGGGCAAAGTTATGAGGAATTCAAAGCCGAAAAGGCCGAAAAGGTGATTGATGAACTTGAAAAGAAATTTTCCAATATACGCGAGTGCATAGAAGAAGTGTATACGTCAACGCCACTGTCTTATCGTGATTATATAGCTTCCAATAGAGGATCGATGTATGGATACGTAAAAGATGTAAACAAGCCCATGCAGTCTTTTATTTCCCCAAAAACCAAGGTTGAAAATTTGATGTTTACAGGCCAGAGTTTGAATATGCATGGGATTTTAGGGGTCACTATTGGAGCGGTAATAACCTGTTCGGAGATTTTGGGAAGGGACTATTTACTGGATAAAATTTTGGAAGCAAACAAAAAAGCGCAAACAGTGTAATATGCAAACAATTAAAACATCCCCGGTAGCACGAGTAAAGAATATTACGAAAGAAGATTTCGTCAAACATTATTACAAACCTCAGATACCCGTTTTAATTGAAAATTTAACTCGCGATTGGCCTGCTTTTGAAAAATGGAATCTGGATTATATCCAACAAAGGGCGGGTGATCAAGTTGTAGATTTATACAATAACGAACCTACAAAAGGAAAGCAGTATTCAGCAGAACCTGTTATGAAAATGAAACTCCATGACTATATGGAGATTTTAAAAACCAAGCCTACAGATTTAAGGATTTTCTTTTATAATATTTTAGACAAAATGCCAGATTTGGCCAATGATTTTGAATATCCAGATATTGGTTTGAAATTTTTCAAGCGGCTGCCCGTAATGTTTTTTGGGAGTACAGGATCTAAAGTGTTGCCGCATTTTGATATGGACTTGGCCGATTTGATGCATTTCCATTTTCATGGAAAAAAAAGTGTGATGTTATTCTCTCCAGAGCAGACCAAATACCTTTATAAAATACCTTATGCCGTCCACAATTTGGAATGTATCGATCTGGACAATCCCGATTTTGAGACGTATCCTGCATTAAAAAATCTTAACGGTTTACAAGTCGAGATGAAACACGGTGATGCCCTTTACATGCCCAGCGGCTATTGGCATTACATAAAGTATTTGGATGGTGGATTCTCCATGACCTTAAGGGCCTTTTCAAGGCGTCCAAAGACCTTTGCAAAAATGTTGAGCAATGTGTTTGTCATGAGGCATTTTGAAAATGGAATGCGTAAACTGAAAGGGCAACAATGGATAGATTACAAAAATGAGTTGGCCATAGCAAAAACTCATAAATTATTAAAAAGGGAAGCTTAGTTGTATGATGTATAAAAAGGGGCTCTTAGCTCTGAATGGTTTGATGCTGATTGTCATGACCTCTTGTGGCGTTTCAAAGTCATTGCATGACATTCCAAATGTTAGTGGTTTCAATTCTCAAATTCCAGATAGGCAAGAAATAGCTGATACGTTGTTTGTAGCAGGAACCAATAGGTTGATGAAAAATCAACAAGGGTTATGGGAGCTTTCGGTGGAAGGAAACCCGTATCAGTTGGGTATGGTTTCTGGAAGTTTGACTCATGAATTATTTGAAAAACAGGAAGAAGCACTTTTGGGCAAGGTGGAAGAAATGGTACCTTCTAAATTCAAACAATACATGCTCCGAAAAATATTGGCCTGGTACAATAGAAAAATGTACTTGCATGTACAGGAAGAATACAAGGCTGAAATCTTGGGGCTTTCAAAATATGCAGGGGACACTTATGATTATGTCGCCGATGATTATTTGCGGATTTTATATTTACACGGTGCCCATGATATAGGCCATGCGTTTCAAGATTTGGCTTTGGTGGGCTGTTCTTCTTTTGCCGTGTGGGGAAAAAATACAGACGATGGAAACCTAATAATAGGACGCAATTTTGACTTTTATGCAGGCGATGAGTTTTCTGAAAATAAGTTGGTAGCCTTTGTGAAACCAACAAATGGATACAAATTCATGTCGGTTACTTGGGCTGGGATGATTGGGGTTGTGTCTGGAATGAATGAAAAAGGTTTGACAGTAACTATAAATGCAGGAAAATCAAAGGTGCCTATGGTGGCCAAAACGCCAATATCCATTGTGACTCGTGAAATTTTACAGTATGCTTCTACCATTGAGGAGGCTATTGCTATTGCCAAAAAAAGAGAGGTGTTTGTGTCCGAATCTATTTTTGTGGGGAGTGCGGCAGACAACAAGGCGGTAACTATTGAAGTGTCTCCAGAAAATTTTGGAGTTTATGAAGTGGCAAATTCGGAAGAATTGATCTGTTCCAATCATTTTCAAAGTGAAGCTTACACCAATGATGAAGATAATTTAAAACATATTGCAGAAAGTCATTCCATGTACAGGTATCAAAGAATGGAAGAGCTTTTAAATGAGGTTCCTAAAGTGTCTCCCGAGGTGGCTGTGGATATTTTAAGGAACAAGGAAGGGCTCGATGATGAATTAATTGGTTATGGCAATGAAAAATCCCTAAATCAGTTGTTGGCACACCACGGTATTGTATTTCAGCCGTCAAAGAGGCTGGTTTGGGTTTCTGCACCGCCTTATCAGTTGGGAGCATTTGTAGCTTATGATTTGGAGGAGGTGTTTGCAACGGATAATGAAAAGACAGCTTCCCTACAAAATAAAGCGCTTATGATAGAAGCTGATGAGTTTTTGTTTACTGAGGCCTATGCTAATTATGAGAAATACCGAGGGTTGAGTAGAAGCTTGGCAGATGCCATTCAAAATGATGGACATCTGGAACCCGAGTTGCTTTTGGGGTTTCAAAAATCAAACCCTAATTATTGGGAGACCTATTACTTGTTAGGGCAATATTATTACGGAAAAAAATACTATACTGCAGCGCAAAATGCGTTTGAGAAGGCGTTGTCCAAAGAAATTTCAACAGTGCCCTATAAGCGGGATATTCAACATTATATAAAAAAAATAAAACGACAATTACAGTAATGATTCCAGAAATTGAAAAAGCGTCGTTGGCAGACATTAAGTTGTTCCAAGAGGAAAAATTAAGTGAGCTTTTAACTTATCTACAGGCGAACTCTAAGTATTACCAAAAGGTGTTTAAAGAACAGGATATTGATGTGTCAACCATTAAAACTCTTGAAGACTTGGTGAAACTTCCCTTAACTACGAAAGAGGATTTACAGAAGTACAATGACGATTTTTTATGTGTTCCAAAGCGCAAGGTGATTGATTATGTTACGACCTCAGGTACTTTGGGGGATCCGGTAACTTTTGCTCTTACAGATAACGATTTGGAGCGTTTGGCTTATAATGAGGCTATTTCATTTGCTTGTGCAGGGGTAGCTGAAACCGATGTTTTGCAACTTATGACTACCATCGACAGGCGTTTTATGGCCGGATTGGCTTATTTTTTAGGTGTACGTAAATTGGGAGCGGGAATTATTAGAGTTGGAGCAGGGATTCCGGAATTGCAGTGGGATTCTATTTTAAAATTTAAACCAACCTATCTTATAGCCGTGCCTTCGTTCTTGTTGAAATTGATAGAATATGCCAACCAGCATAGTATAGATTTGAAAGAATCAGGTGTGAAAGGCGCCATTTGTATAGGGGAGTCCTTAAGAAATCAGGATTTCACCTTGAATACACTTGCTGAAAAAATTACTTCGAATTGGGACGTTGAATTATATTCTACCTATGCCTCAACTGAGATGAATACAGCTTTCACAGAATGTGAACATCAGCAAGGAGGGCATCACCATCCAGAATTGATTATTGTAGAGATCTTGGACGATGACAATTTGCCTGTGATAGATGGAGAAGTGGGTGAACTCACTATTACCACTCTTGGTGTGGAAGGGATGCCGCTTTTAAGGTTTAAGACTGGCGATATGGTCAAGGCCCATACCTCACCATGTAAATGTGGTCGAAATACTATGCGTTTGGGGCCTGTTGTAGGAAGGAAAAAACAAATGATCAAATACAAGGGGACGACTCTGTATCCGCCGGCAATGGATAATATTTTAAACGATTTTCAAGAGGTGCAGAGTTATATTGTGGAAATTTCCAATAATTCGATAGGGACAGATGAAATTTGTATTAAGATTGCGGCCAGTAGTCCTTCAGACGAATTGCAGCAAGCCATCAAGGATCATTTCAGGGCAAAATTGCGGGTGGCTCCCAAAGTTGAATTCCACGATGCTCAAGATATCAGTGCTTTACAGTTTCCAAAAATGAGTCGTAAACCCATTAAGGTAATCGATAACAGAAAATAGGGAATCCTTGTTCGTTTTGGAATCTGAAAATGTAAAAGGCTAATTTTTCGTTTTTCAAAAATGAGGTGGCTTTTTATTGTGAAAATGTCATGGAATTCCCGTTTCAAGGGAAGTCGTGTTGTAACTTTTTAGTATCTTTCATCCTTGAAATTAACTAACATATTTAAAAACACTTTATGAATACTTCTTTTGAGTTTTTAGACTATTTTATCTTTGTCGCCTATGCCATACTTATTCTTTCCGTAGGTCTATGGATGTCAAGAGATAAAAAAGGTCATGAAAAAAATGCCGAAGATTATTTCTTGGCAGGTAAGTCTTTGCCTTGGTGGGCTATTGGAGCCTCCCTGATTGCGGCAAATATTTCAGCGGAACAGTTTATTGGAATGTCTGGTTCTGGGTTTGCCTCAGGACTGGCAATTGCTTCCTATGAATGGATGGCCGCACTTACATTACTTATTGTAGGTAAATTTTTTCTTCCAATCTTTATTGAAAAAGGGCTGTATACCATCCCTGAATTCGTTGAAAAGCGTTACTCTACCAACTTAAAGACCATTTTGGCTGTATTTTGGATAGCCTTGTATGTGTTTGTAAACTTGGCGTCTGTACTTTATTTGGGTGCTTTGGCACTTGAGACCATTATGGGAATTCCTATGATGTATGGTGTGATGGGATTGGCTTTGTTCGCGGCAGCTTATTCGTTGTACGGAGGTCTTTCGGCAGTAGCTTGGACAGATGTTATTCAAGTAGTATTTTTAGTTTTAGGTGGTTTGGCCACAACCTATTTGGCATTGAATACCGTGTCTGGAGGTGAAGGAGTAGTAGCTGGAATCAAAACAGTTTACGAAACTGTTCCGGAGCGTTTTGCTATGATTTTGGATGAGTCGCACCCTGAATTCAAAAACCTTCCTGGAATTGGTGTTTTAGTAGGAGGTATGTGGGTTGCTAACCTGTATTATTGGGGATTCAACCAATACATCATTCAAAGAACCTTGGCGGCAAAATCTTTAAGAGAAGCACAAAAAGGGATTTTATTGGCTGCATTTTTAAAGTTGATCATTCCATTAATCGTAGTAATTCCAGGTATTGCAGCTTATTTAATGGTTAATAATCCTGAAATTTTAGGAAGTTTAGGTGAAGCAGGACTTCAAAACTTGCCTTCAACTGAGCAAGCAGATAAGGCATATCCTTGGTTGCTACAGTTTTTACCGGCGGGACTTAAAGGTGTGGCATTTGCAGCTTTGGCAGCGGCAATTGTATCTTCTTTAGCGTCTATGTTGAACTCTACGTCTACCATTTTCACAATGGATATTTACAAGCAGTATATCAATAAAGAAGCAAGTTCTAAACAAACCGTAACTATGGGAAGAATCTCTGCTGCGGTAGCTTTGGTAGTGGCTTGTATTATGGCGCCTTTATTAGGAGGTATTGATCAGGCGTTCCAATTTATCCAAGAGTATACAGGAGTTGTGAGTCCAGGTATTTTGGCGGTATTCATTTTAGGACTTTTCTGGAAGAAAACAACCAACAAGGCTGCTATTGTGGGAGCTTTAGCGTCTATTCCAATTGCAATGTACTTTAAGGTGGCGCCTAAAGGATGGTCTACTAGCCCAATCTTCGTAGATATACCATTCATGGATCAAATGGGGTATACGGCTATTTTAACGATGATTGTAATTATTGCTGTGAGTTTGATGCAGAATAAAGGTGAAGATGACCCTAAAGGTATTCCATTAACAGGAAAACTGTTCAAAACTGGGCCTGTGTTTAATATTGGAGCCTTTGCAGTAATGATTATCTTGGTAGTGCTTTATGCATTGTTCTGGAAATAACAAAAACTGGTTTTATAAGCATATTAAAAGCGGGATTAACGAAAGTTGATCCCGCTTTTTGTATATATAAAAAGGAAGGAAATCAAGCCCATTCTGAAAGTCATTGCACAAAAAAAGCCTCGCATATTGCGAGGCTTTCTTATAGAGAAGTAATGTGTTTATTCCTTAACAGAAACTTTGATTTTAGGATCAACCTTAGTCAAAGAATCTTGAAGCGCTTTAACTGCAGTTTCTACTTCTTCTTGAGAACCTGTGAAGGTTTTAGTTCCTGTTACCGATTTTCCAGCTACCATATACTCATACTCAACAGTTACAGACTCTACGTCAACGGGAGTGCCTTCTACAGCTTCGTCAATAGCATCCTCAACTGCTTCTTCAGTTGCATCTACAGCTTCTTCAACAGCATCTCCTGTTGCTTCGGCAGCTTCTTCAACAGCGTCAACAGCATCTTCCATAGTGTTTTCTACAGTTTCAGTTACTTCTTCAGTTTTCTCTTTGGTTTCTTTACAAGCAGTGAATGAAATTCCAACAGCTAGTAGAATTAATAATAATTTTTTCATGGTTAATAGTTTTTTAGTGTTAAAAATTAAAGCGAAATTAACTACTAAAACGTTAACTAGCAATAGTGATATTAAGATTATTTAACATTTTTAGTAAAAATATTTTAATGTCGCCACTCTATTTACGAATATAATTTAGGATTTGGATGACAGCATCCTTATTTTTTTTTACAAAATCTGTGTTCAATGACCCTAGTTTTTCTCTTTGAAATTCATTTTCAATGAGTTGGGTTAAAGTGCTGTCAAGTTGAGAATGTGAAGAAATTGATTGAACTCCGCCATGCGCAATCATGTTATGGGCCTCAGGGAACTTTTGGTAGTTTTTACCAATGATAACAGGAACGCCAAAAACGGCAGGTTCCAATATATTATGCAGTCCCGTTTTTCCCATGGCACCACCTACATAGGCAATGTCTGCATAGGCATATATTTTACTCAACAAGCCTATGGTGTCTATAATGAATACTGAGTAATCTGAAAGATTCTTGCCTTCTTTTTCTGAAAAGAGAACCGTTTTTGCTGTAATCTGTGATTTTAAGTCGGCAATCAAGTTGGGTTTGATGTTATGAGGAGCGATGATGTATTTTACATTTTCAGAAGTATGTGCATTGATGTGCGGAATAAGAAGCGCTTCATCCTCTGGCCACGAACTGCCAATGACCACACAGAGTGCATCCTGCTTAAAGTCATCTATAAAAGGTAAATTGTTGTCTTGATTGAGTTGGTCTGAAACGCGATCGAATCTTGTGTCGCCTGTAATACTTGTTTGAGTGATTCCTATGGAATCAAGAAGAATTTTGGAGCTTTCATTTTGAACAAAAATGTGGTCAAAGCTACTTAGAGCCTTTCTCATATACCCTCCGTAAAATTTAAAGTATGGCTGTTGAGGTCTGAAGTTTGCCGAAATTAAATAGGCTTTGAGATGGCGTTTTTGCAATTCATTTAACACGTTGGGCCAAATGTCATACTTTACAAATACAGTGATTTCCGGGTGCACCAAATCCACAAATTTTTTGGCCTTGCGTTTAGAGTCTAAAGGCAGGTAAATCACAGTATCCGCGATTTCGGAGTTCTTTCGTATTTCATAGCCGGAAGGTGAAAAGAAGCTTAGAACTACCTTGTGATTTGGGTATAGTTCCCTTAGTTTTTTGAAAACCGGAAGCCCTTGTTCATATTCTCCCAAAGAAGCACAGTGAAACCAAAGCGTTTTATTTCCTGGCAGGATGGATTTTTCTAAAACTTCAAAAGTATTGGCTCTTCCCTCAACTCCCAATTTTATTTTTGAATTGAAAAGAGCTATGATTTTTAATACAATTCCCGTGAGGAAAATCCCTAAATTATATAATAAATTCACCTGTTAATTGTTTCCGCTAAAATACGTTACTTTACCATAAATTCATTGGCTGTCGTCGTTGAATTTCGTAAATTCGCTCCTTTGTGGCGCATGTGTCAATGGGCCTTTCTACATTTAACGATTATTACATTTCAGATGAAAAAAATACAGATGGTAGACCTTAAAGGTCAATATGCCAAAATAAAAGATGTCGTGGATACTTCCATTCAGGAAGTTTTGGATAATACTGCCTATATAAACGGACCTAAGGTTCATGAGTTTCAAGCGAATTTAGAACAATACCTTAACGTAAAACACGTCATTCCTTGTGCCAATGGAACCGATGCCCTACAGATTGCCATGATGGGATTGGGTTTAAAGCCTGGGGATGAGGTCATCACTGCCGATTTTACGTTTGCTGCAACAGTAGAGGTGATTGCACTTTTACAACTGACGCCTGTTTTGGTGGATGTAGATCTCGAAAATTTCAATATTGATATTGAGGCCATTAAAAAGGCGATTACTCCCAAGACCAAAGCCATTGTACCCGTGCATTTATTTGGACAATGTGCCAATATGGAAGCTATCATGGAAATTGCGAAAGAGCATAATTTGTTTGTGATAGAAGACAATGCGCAAGCCATTGGGGCAAATTATACCTATAGCGATGGAACAAAAGTTAAGGCCGGAACTATTGGCAATGTGGGGGCAACTTCGTTTTTCCCTTCCAAGAACTTAGGCTGTTATGGAGATGGAGGAGCCATCTTTACAAACGATGATGATTTGGCACATACTATTAGAGGAATTGTAAACCATGGAATGTATGAGCGTTACCATCATGATGTGGTTGGAGTTAATTCTAGGTTGGATTCTATTCAGGCGGCCGTTTTAAATGCCAAATTGCCAAATTTGGATGCTTATAATAAGGCAAGACAAGTAGCGGCGATTGCGTATAACAAAGCTTTTGAAGGACAAACAAATATAATTATTCCAAAAACGGTGAGTGATTGTTGTGAAGGTATTTGCGATGGTTGCGATTGCCATGTGTTCCATCAATATACCTTGAGGGTTTTGGATACGGATAGAGATGCTTTGGCAAAACACTTAAATGATAACGGAATTCCTTGTGGCGTATATTACCCAATTCCTTTGCATTCACAAAAGGCATATAAGGATGAAAGATATAATGAAGAGGATTTTCCAGTAACTAACCAATTGGTGAAAGAGGTGATTTCTTTGCCAATGCACACCGAATTGGATGCGGAACAAATTGACTTTATTACAACAACAGTTATTAATTTTATAAACAAATAATTTAATGAAAGTACTGGTAACAGGAGGACTCGGGTTTATTGGCTCGCACACAGTCGTAGAATTGCAAAATAAAGGTTTTGAAGTAGTCATTATCGATAATCTTTCTAACTCCTCTATTGAGGTTTTGGATGGAATCGAGGCTATTTCAGGAGTAAGACCTTTGTTTGAGGAATTAGACTTAAAGGAAAAGTCAAGAGTAGAAGAATTCTTCAAAGCGCATAAGGACATTGTTGGTGTGATTCATTTTGCCGCTAGTAAGGCTGTTGGAGAAAGTGTCAATGAACCATTGATGTATTACGAAAACAACTTGAATACTCTAATTTATGTTCTGAAATCAGTACTTCAATTGGATTCTGCCAATTTCATCTTTAGTTCTTCTTGTACGGTATATGGGCAAGCTGATGAGCTTCCAATTTTGGAAAGTGCCCCTGTAAAACCAGCAGAGTCGCCTTATGGAAATACCAAGCAAATAGGAGAGGAAATTATTGTAGATACCTGTAAGGTAAGGTCAAACCTAAATGCTATTTCCCTGCGCTATTTCAATCCAATTGGGGCGCATTCCAGTGCGAAAATTGGAGAGTTACCATTAGGCGTACCTCAAAATTTAGTACCTTTTATCACACAAACGGCAGCTGGCCTTAGAGATCAATTGGCTGTTTTTGGAGATGATTATCCAACGCCAGACGGTACTTGTATTAGAGACTATATCCATGTGGTAGATTTAGCCAAGGCGCACGTGGTAGCTCTACAGCGTCTTTTGGAGAAGAAGAATCCTGAAAATTATGAAGTGTTCAATATAGGAACAGGTAAGGGAAGTTCGGTTTTGGAAGTGATCCAATCTTTTGAAAAGGTGACTGGTCTTAAATTGAATTATAAAATTGCAGAGAGGAGAGCGGGAGACGTCATCCAAGCCTTTGCTGATACCTCTAAATCCAATGAAGTATTGGGTTGGAAAGCAGAATTGAGCCTTGATGATGCCATGGAGTCTGCTTGGAAGTGGGAAAAGCACATCAGGAACATTTAAAAACCAATATAATGAGACATTTTATTTCCTTGTGCATCCTGTTACTTTCACTTTCGGTAACCGGGCAAGACCTCTATTTACATTGTGGGAAGCTGGTAGATACGAAAGCCGAAAAAGTTTTGACTAACAAAACAGTGGTTGTATCAGGAAATAAAATTGTCTCAGTAAAAAATGGCTTCGTAATACCGGAATCGGAAAAGGATTCGGTGATAGACTTGAAAGATAAAACGGTCATGCCTGGTCTTATAGATATGCATGTGCATATTGAGCATGAAACCAATCCAAAAGCCTATTTGGAACGATATACCCTTAACGAGGCAGATGTAGCCTTTAACTCTACACAATATGCTAAGGTTACTTTAATGGCGGGGTTTACTACGGTTAGAGATTTAGGTGGCTCGGGAGTGAATGTGTCTTTACGAAATGCCATCAATTCAGGAACAGTTATTGGTCCACGCATTTTTACTGCGGAAAAAGCTTTGGCAACAACAGGAGGTCATGCCGATCCTACCAATGGAAATAATAGAGAACTTGTTGGAAATCCTGGTCCTAAGGAAGGTGTGGTGAATGGGGTTGAGGATGCCAAAAAAGCCGTAAGGCAGCGTTATAAAAATGGTGCTGATTTAATAAAGATAACTGCGACAGGAGGCGTATTGAGTGTTGCCAAAAGTGGACAAAATCCTCAGTTTACGTTAGAAGAAATAAAGACCATTTGCGACACAGCAAAGGATTATGGTTTTCATGTAGCAGCTCATGCCCATGGCGATGAAGGGATGCAACGTGCTATTTTGGGAGGTGTTAAAACCATAGAACACGGTACCTTAATGAGTGATGAAACTATGGAGCTCATGAAAAAGTATGATGTATATCTAGTTCCCACAATTACGGCAGGAAAAACAGTTTCGGACAAGGCGAAAATCCCAGGATACTATCCCGAAGTTATTGTTGGAAAGGCTTTGGACATCGGACCGAAAATTCAAACTACTTTTGGAAAAGCCTACAAAAAAGGTGTTGGAATTGCCTTTGGAACAGATGCCGGAGTGTTTATCCATGGCGAGAATGGTAAGGAGTTTGCTTACATGGTAGAAGCAGGAATGCATGCCATAGAAACTTTAAAATGTGCCACGGTAACCAACGCCATGTTATTAAACATGCAAGACGAACTAGGCCAGATTAAAGAAGGCTATTTGGCAGACATAATTGCTACAAACGATGACCCAACAGAAAACATTGCTACTATGGAAAATGTAGTCTTTGTAATGAAATCGGGTGAAATATATAAGTCAACAACCCCTTAAAAAGGTAAAACTTTATCGGGATATACTTGATTAACAAAATTTTAGGATTTTTTTAGGACGGCTAGGAAGCATTAATGAATAACTTTAATTAGGCTATTCAATCAAAAAATGCATTCTTATCGTAAAATATTACCTTGTACCTTATCTGTAGATTATTGGTTCCTAACTTTTTGGGTTTGTCTCTTGGGGGCTGTTAGTATGAGCGCTTCTACTTTAAATGGCTCAAATATCGGGGTAGCTTCTGTAAATACATCCTATGATTCGGTATTTGGGTTTAAAGAAAAGTCATTGGTTTATGCCAATTTAAATCAGCCATTACCTGCTGTAAATTTCCTTGAAAAATATATTAGAAATTCAGCCGATTTTGAGGTAATGGAATTTAAGGAATACGATTCCATTCGAGACAGCTATCTATTTTCAGAATTGGAAGAAGACTTTACCCCAAAAATGACAGTACTGTCGTTTATTTATCTTTACATTGCTCTGATAGGATTTTTTATTGCGATACTTTTAAATTTTTCCAAAAAGAATGATCGATGGGCCAAAATATTGATCAGTGGTTTTTTGGGTGTGCATTCACTTTTCATTTTAGAATTTGTCCTTTACAATACTAATTATCAATATAAATACATTCATACTTACCTTATGTCATCTTCGGTAGCTTTATTGTATGGACCATTACTATATTTTTATTTTAAAAGGATTACACAAAACTACCAGTTTAAAGGAATTGATTTGTTACATCTTCTTCCAGTAATCGCACTGATGTTTATTTTGGTGCCTATATATAGTTTGCCTGCTCTGGAAAAACTAAAAATTATTTTGGGAACCAGTACACTATATGTGAAGACGGATTTTTTGTACCTTATATTTATACCAAAGCTACTTTCCCTGGTTATTTATGGTGCTTTAATAAGACGATTGTATTTTAGTTCAAAACAAAAAGAAACAATCGCCAATCAAGAATTAGCCAATCAATGGAAGGATAACCTTTATAAAATTCATGTGGTGTACGTGCTGTCTTATTTTATTTATGGGATCAGTATTAGTGGTGTAATTGGTCAGGGCTTGAATATTATATACCAATCACAAGTAATTTCTATGTCTTTAATGGTGCTCTACATAGCTTCCATGGTGTATATTCAACCAAAGGTGTTTGCTAGTTCCAGTATTAAACTAAAGCTTTCCCTAAAAAAAGATAAATACAAAAAATCAGGCTTGACTACATCTTTTTCCAACGAACTAAAGGAGGCCCTTATGAAGCTTTTGTTGGATGAAAAAATTTATAAGGACAGTTCTCTCAATTTGGAAAAACTATCTGAAAAACTAGATACTTCCCGTCACAACACTTCTCAAATCATAAATGAGCATTTCAATGAAAACTTTTTTGAATTGGTAAATGATTTTAGAATTCAGGAAGCGAAGGAGCTTTTGAAAATTTCAAATCCAAAATCCAAAATGAATATCAGTGAGATTTTCTACGAGGTTGGGTTTAACAACAAAGTCACCTTCAATAATGCCTTTAAGAAGCGTACGGGGCTCACACCGTCACAATACCGAAAGGAAAATTCATGATAATTTTCAATCTTTTTAGTCCTTATAAAAAAGGTTAACCTTTATCGGGGTTACCAAAAATGCAACAAATCTTCTCTTACTTTATGTAGATAAAAGTTTGGCAGACAAGCTACTTTTATTGGAATCCACTAAACTTGTTTTCGAAATCAGTAGTTAAGAAATTTGAATTAGCCTTCTCATTGCGATGCATTTTTTCTTGTGTTGTTGTCTGCCATTCTTATTAGAAAAGGAAAGTAAAAGTGCTACATGGTAGCCTTGATAATTTAAAAACGAACTTATGAGAAAGATTTACAATTCAGGTTTGCTCCTTGTAATGTTTTTAATCTCCTCTATAAGTTTTGCCCAGCAAAAGCTCATTTCGGGTAATATTATTGATGAGTATGGCATTCCTTTGCCGGGTGTAAACATTATAGTTAAAGGAACAACAGTTGGAACCCAGTCCGATTTTGATGGTAATTTCACCATCGAGGCTCAGGACGGCGACGTTCTAGTGTTCTCTTTTGTAGGGTTAAGGACGGTGGAGTTGCCTGTAACAGCATCTACAATTGACATCAGTCTTACCATGCAGGAGGATGCCAGTCAATTGGATGAGGTAGTCGTGACGGCTTTGGGAATCAAGCGGAATTCCAAAGCTTTGGGGTATTCGGTAAAATCTATCGAATCGGAAGAGATAACAGAAAACTCCGAGCCAGATTTGGTAAGGTCCTTGAATGGTAAGGTGCCTGGGGTTAATGTAAATGTGTCTACGGGGGTAGCTGGGGCAGCCAACAAAATCAACATTCGGGGGATTACTTCCTTTCAAGGAGGTAACCAACCTTTGTTTGTAGTTGATGGAACGCCTTATAGTAACAATGAGGTAACCACTTCAAGTCAAACTACCGGTACAGGTGGTAGTTATGAATCGGGGATTTCCTCCTTAGACCCTAATGATATTGCAAGCGTAGAAGTGCTGAAAGGAGCAGTTGCAGCAGCGTTGTATGGATCTAGAGCTGTAAATGGGGTAATTGTGATTACTACCAAATCCGGAAAATCGGGAGGGCTTTCCAATAAGAAATTTGAAGTATCCATAAACTCGGGCTTGTATTTAGAATCCATTGCTAGGTTGCCCGAATACCAAAACACTTATGGAAATGGTACCAATTTCAACTACAATAATGCCAATGGGTCTTGGGGGGCACGATTTGATTCTCGGGAAACTATTCCAACTTGGCCCAATTTGTTGAATGCCTTTCCGGATATGTTTGGACCAACCGTGCCTTATGTGGCACAACCCAATAATGTGAAGGATTTATTTCGTACAGGTGTGGTGGCCGATAATTCCATTAATGTGAATTCGGCCAATGAGAACTACAACTTCAGTTTGACGCTTTCCAATTTGGATCAGGAGGGGTACATTCCTTACAATACTTATAGAAGAACCAATATTTCCACTGGGGGTAATGTAAGTTTGGAAAATGGTTTAAAAATAGGAGCCAATTTAAGTTATGCGGACAGTGAGCAGGTTGGTGGATTTTTTGGAGAAAATCAATTTGCAGGAGCTGCTTCTTCTTTCGCGAGAGCTTTGGTACTTGGTAGAACCTGGGATTTTACGCTTCCGTATGAGGATCCTGTTACAGGGGCTTCGGTGACGCCTAATGATGGTTACGACCATCCTTTGTGGTCTTGGGAGCATAACCAGATCATTACCAATGTAAATAGAACGGTTTCCAATGTGAGTCTGCAATATAATTTCAACAGCCATTTGAGTGCGCGTTACCAATTGGGAATCAATAAATATGTATTGAATCGTGTTGAAATTACAGATAAAGGTTCTAGAGCAGCTGCTGGATTGGGACAGGTAAGGACAGAAGATTTTTCGAGCGAAGAAATAGAGTCAACTTTGGTGTTTACATACAATCATGATTTGACAAAGGACTTGAATTTTAATGTGCTGTTGGGAAATAACGTGAACCAATTCTCAACCTTGGATATTGGTTATACGGGAACAGGATTGATTGCCGATGATATCTTCACCATTAACAATACTTCAAATGTGGTTTCCGATTTTAATGTATCAACCCGTAAGCGTATTGTTGGGGTGTTTACAGATATTGGACTGAATTTTAGAGATTATGCATTTTTAAATATTACGGCAAGAAACGACTGGTCTTCAACTTTGCCAAAGGATAACAATCGGTTTTTATATCCTTCGGTCTCGGCGTCCTTAATCTTTACAGATGCCCTGGGTATTGGAGGAGATGTATTGGGATATGGTAAAATAAGAGGAGGATGGGCCAATGTGGGGAGAGATGCAAGTCCTTACCAAATTAACAAGGTGTTTAGTTTGGGAGCGGTTTATGCAGGCCAACCTACCGTTTTTGTGCCAACCATTTTAGGAAATCCAGACTTGGAACCTGAAAATACCGAAGAGTTTGAAATAGGAACCGATTTGGAGTTTTTCAATAAGCGGATCATCCTTGATTTCACCTGGTACCAAAAAACAACTACAGATTTGATTTCGCAGGTAAATGTACCAACCTCTTCTGGTTATAGCGCTCTTTTAACCAATATTGGTAAAATGGAAAATAAAGGAGTGGAAATAGGTCTTACCATAACCCCTGTGAGGAGCGACAATTTCTCTTGGACAACGTTTACCTCCTTTACCAGAAACAGAAATGAAGTTAAGGAATTAATAGAGGGACTTGATAGGTTTCCTATTGATGTGGACCAGATTGGTTTTGTTGAGGAAGGGAAGCCTTATGGTGTGTTCTACGGAACTGCTTTTGCAAGAGATGAAGACGGAAATTATTTGATTGAAGAAGGTGGAGGAGGGATTATTCAAGCTTTGGAAAACAAAGTGATTGGAGACCCCACACCAGATTTCAAAATTGGGTTTACAAATACGTTTCGATTTAAGAATTTAACCCTTCGAGCTCAGATAGATTGGAAAGAAGGTGGAGATATTTCTTCTACCACTTTAGCGTCCTTGCTGGGGAGAGGGGTAACCAAGGATACTGAAGATAGAGAGCATACTTACATTATTCCAGGATACTATGGCGATCCGGATACGGGTCAGCCAATTTTGGACAGCAACGGAAATAAGATTCCTAATGTGACTCAGGTAAGTATGAACAACCTGTACTTCTCACCAACCACCAATAGTAATACGTTTGGGATTAATTCGGTAGATGAAGCGTCTATTTATGATGGAACGGTCTATAGATTGAGGGAAGTGTCTCTTTCCTATGAACTTCCCAAAAAATGGTTGGAAAACAGTTTTATTGGTTCTCTGAACTTTTCTGTGATTGGAAGTAACCTATGGTATTTTGCACCAAATGTGCCTAAATATACCCATTTCGATCCTGATGTTACCTCCTATGGTTCCACAAACCTTCAGGGGATAGAAACACAGTCTGCTCCAAGTTCAAAACGTTTCGGGTTTAAGATAAATGTCACTTTTTAATTATTACGGTCATGAGAAATCTATTCAAAATAAAATACCTTAAAATTTCAGCTATTGGGCTTCTTTTTATCTGTATGTATAATTGTAGTGACTACTTAGATATCAATACAGATCCTAATAATCCTACCACAGCGCCTTTGGATCAGCTACTCACTAACGTTGAAGGAAGCTTTAATCAGATAACAGAGTTTGAGTTGTTTATGGCAGAAGAACTATCCTGTTACGTACACCAAATAGTGTACAGGGAAGAACAGGATCAATATGGAACCAAACAGGATAATGCAGATGTACAGAATTCATGGGATGTGGCTTATTCGGTATTTACGGAGTCCAATATTATTATTGAACAGGGAACCGCAGACAATGAAATGATTATGGTTGGGATGGCTCAAATTATTAAGGCCTATACAGCTGTGATTATTGTGGATGTTTGGGGAGATGCTCCCTTTACAGAAGCGGCACTTTTGGAGAGTGGCGTGGTAAGTCCAGTATTCGACGATCAAGAGTTTATTTATCAATCGGCCTTGGATATGATTGATGAAGGTTTGGCCAATATCAACAGTGGTGTTGGGCAGAATCCAGGAAGTCAGGATTTGTTTTATGGAGGGAATGTAACCCAATGGAACCGATTTGTAAATACTTTGAAGTTGAAATTATATAATGAAATCCGTTTGTCTTCCATGTTTAATGCTGGAGATTTGAGTGCTTTGGTTGCTGAAGATAATTTTATGCAGAGCCTAACGGATGATTTTCAATATCCTTACACATCCACGCAATCACCTGCCGATGAACGAAACCCGTTATATAGAGATTCATACCTGACGGGGCAAACTTCACAGTATGCTAGTCCTTGGTTTTATGAAATTTTAAAAGGATGGAATCCTAATATCCACACAGGAGTTCCAGATCCTAGATTACCCTATTATTTTTTCAATCAATTGGTGCCAGACCAACTACCTCCAGATGTTGGAGATCCAACAACGGGTAATCCATTTGCAGATTATTGGGACAGAAATACGGGCTTCCATTCCATTAGGTTTGGTAGTGTAAGTGCCAATAGGGATTTCACCTCAAGAAATTCCTCGACTTATCCTGGGATTTATGTCTGTGGAGGAAAATATGATGACGGGCAGGGAGGAAGTGCCAATGCCAGTGCGGGAACCGGTGCTGCTCCCCATAGAATTTTGACCTATCATGAATCGCTGTTTATTCAAGCTGAACTGATGCAGGTTGGATTGATTCCTGGAAATGCCAGAGGGAAATTGGAAGAAGCCATTATAGCCGCGTTCAGTAAAGTTGATAATGTAGTGGCCAATTCTGAAACAACTCAGGATGTGCCTGTTCTTTCGGGGTCTGGAGCTGCTTCGGAGTTTGTAGAAGGAATTTTGCAGGAGTATGATGGAGCTTCCGCAGAAAAACAAATGGAGATTATCATGACTCAAAAGTGGGTGTCGACCTTTGGAGATCCTTTCGATCAATATAACGACTACCGAAGAACGGGCTATCCTGTTTTGGCAGATCCTAACGGGCCTTCACCAGAATATCAATTGGACAATGAAGATGATTGGCCCTTGGTAGATAGTGAAACCACGTTGACAAGATCCTATCAAATTTCACTGTTTTGGCCACAAGCAGAGTTGAATGTCAATCAAAATGCGCCTAGTCAAAAGGATGCGACCACCTATGCTATTTTCTGGGATAACTAATCAAAATTTTACACTATGAAAACAAAATATAACATAATAATTTTCTTGATTTCCATTCTGTTCGGGGTAACTGCGTGTGATAATGACGGTGGAGATTCGGTAATAGAAACATCAAATGGAGCCTTGCCGGATTTCAATATTGTCGAAGGTAGTGCCGATTTTATTGATTTGACAAGTTTTGATGATTTGGTTCTGCAGTTTACAGTTGATGTGGGGTTGGGAAATCCAGAGTCTTTCGATTTGAAGGCATTCTATCTCACCACGGATGGTGACCTTTATGGACCTGCAACATTGGATGCGAATGTTAGCACGTTTCCAAAGGAATACATGATTACAGGAGCCGATATCATTAATGCCTTTCCAGAACTCAATAGTGCAGACGATGTGCAGGTAGGGGATGTGTTTAAACTGTTTACAGGGTTTACTTTTTCCGATGGAAGTAGCTTTGATATCTTAAATGAAAATGGGGAAGCCAATTACTATGCCCCCGATTTTGATGCCTTTCCAATGTTTACGGCCAAATTGGATTATGTGGTGTCCTGCGCCTCCGATTTAGCTGGAACGCATTCCTTTGTGTCTACAAATTTGCAGGCGGCCTATGGTTATGGTTGCCCAAGCGGAGAAGTTACAGGAACTGTAGTTTGGACCGCACAAGGTGGAGGGACTTATCTGACATCGGATCTTGGTTTTGGTCAATATGAATCTTCTTGCTGGAATGATACCCCTGCAACCAGTGGTGGAGCGACTTTTACAGAAGTGTGTGGTGAAATTATCTCAGGAGGAACA
This sequence comes from Mangrovimonas sp. sgz306409, assembly GCF_059735265.1. NCBI lineage: Bacteria > Pseudomonadati > Bacteroidota > Flavobacteriia > Flavobacteriales > Flavobacteriaceae > Mangrovimonas > Mangrovimonas sp. sgz306409. Next base: position 178,318 of record NZ_JCAPEU010000008.1, on the reverse strand, counting down.
GATCAATATGGACTGACTTATATCTGGGTAATTACAGGCGTAAATGGTTCGGAGTTGTCTATGTCATGGTCCAATGATTATGGCGATTCTGGAGACGTAGTGATTACTAGAGAAGGTGGTGCCGATTGGCCGGCACTATTCACGGAATGATAAGATTATGTGATGAATAATATCTAAAGAAACCTTCATTTTAATTAAAATGAAGGTTTTCATAAAGGCTTATGGGAACAAATAGTTATCATATTTTAAGAATTTATTCTATCAAAATTACTTTGATACTGTGCTTATTTTCTTGGCAGTTTTATTCGCAAAATACCGTTGGCGTAATTACAAATACTGCAGAAGCCTATAATGGATATACCTTGTTTACCAATCATACCACAACGTATTTGATCAATAATTGTGGCGAGGTGGTCAATCAATGGAGTAGTGAGTATATTGATGGGAAGTCCGTTTATTTGTTGGAGGATGGCAGTATATTAAGATGTGGTTTCGTGGAGAATTCCAATTTTACATTGCCTGGAATTGGAGGCATTATTCAAAAGATAGATTGGGATGGAACAGTGCTTTGGGAGTATACCTATTCTTCTGAAAACTACTCGCAACACCATGATGTTTATCCGCTTCCAAACGGGGACGTTCTTATTTTGGCAGTTACCAAGAAAACAGATTCAGAGGCTTTTCAGGCAGGGAGAGACCCTTTGCTTTTGGATGAGGATTCCTTGTATAATGAACAAATTATTGAAGTGGCTCCTGTAGGCTTTGATTCGGGGGAGATTGTTTGGGAGTGGAATGTTTGGGACCATTTAATTCAGGATTATGATAGTTCCAAGGATAATTTTGGCGTAGTGTCTGCGCATCCCGAACTTTTGGATATTAATTATTTAGGGGTGTCTGTACGGGCATCCAATTGGATGCATGCTAATTCAATTCAGTATAATGAAACTTTGGATCAAATCATTTTAAGCTCTCGACAGTTGAATGAAATTTATATCATAGATCACTCTACAAGTACCCTTGAAGCAGCGGGACATACCGGAGGACTTTATGGTAAAGGTGGCGACTTTTTGTATCGGTGGGGAAATCCAATAGCTTATGGTCATGGGGATGAAGAAGATCAGCAGCTTTTTGGGCAACATACGCCTCATTGGATTCCTGAAGGTTTGGCAGATGAAGGGAAGATTTTAATGTATAATAATGGAAATGGTAGGCCTGAATTGTTTTCCAGCGTCGATATTATTGAGCCACCTCTGGATGAATTCAATAATTATATTTATGAAGAGGGGCAAGCCTATGGTCCCGAGGTGGCGGAGTGGCAATATACCGATACACCCATGACCGATTTGTTTTCAAGGATCATGTCTAGTGCGCAACGGTTGCCAAACGGTAATACTTTAATTTGCGATTCAGATTCTGGGTATTTTTTTGAAATCGATTCTGAAGAGAATAAGGTTTGGGAGTACATCAATCCTCAAAAAACTTCAGGGAGTATTTTAAGTCAAGGGGATGTGCCCGAAAGTAATTTGACATTTAGGGCAACCAAATATTCCCCAGACTATGTTGCCTTTGAAGGAAAGGACCTCACGCCTGGGTTGCCAATAGAGCTGAATCCTAATTTGGAAAATTGTAGTATTCTAAATGTTGAAGAAGTTAATCAAAGTGAAGTCAAGCTGTATCCCAATCCTGTGAGGACTTCTCTTTATGTAGAAACAAGAGACAAATTAGAGGAAATTACCGTATATGATTATACGGGAAAATTAATTTTTAAAGGGTATGAAAAGTTATTGGATTTTAGCGGATATGGTAGCGGGATGTATACAATTTCAGTAAAGATAAATGGTCACATTTTGCATCAAAAAGTGATTAAGATTTAGGTAAAAATAGTAGGTTTTTACTTCAATTTGTGCGAATTCGAGATAGTGTATCAAATACTGCGTATCATTAAGGAATATTCAGTGATATCTTACAATATTTGAGGATGTAATATTAATGGGTTGATTTTTAATGGTTTGTTGGTTGTGATTTGGAATTGGTTAATAGGATGCCTTACTTTGTACCCAATGATAAATGATATATAATGAAATTGATAAGTATAAAAAGGGAAACTATTTCCGAAGAACGATTCACCCCAAAGATGGGATTGTTAAGTACAAAAGTGACATACATTAAAAAGCAATTTTTAAGTATTCCTTTTAAAACCCTCCATAAATATAGGGAGACCTATTACGGAGAAATCAAAGACTGTGAAGATTGTGTTTTAGCACGATAAAAAAATAAAGCCTCAATATTGAGGCTTTATTTTTATGCTGTTTTTACATTTTTCTTATGGAAAAAATTGGCCACAAGTAGCATGATCATTCCTGTTGTTACCGAGACATCTGCAATGTTAAAGATTCCCGTTTTTAACATCCCTCCAAAATCAAGATGCAAAAAGTCGGTTACTGATCCATAAACAATGCGGTCGTAAACATTTGCTATTCCTCCTCCAGCAATGCAGCACAGCGCCACAAGGCTAAAGCGGTCCAGTGTTTTTGTTTTAAAGATGTAATAGATTAAATATCCTAATACCAACACAGGTAATAGCAACAAGAATATAAGCTTAAAAGTTGGGTTTAAATCGCTTCCCATGCCCAAAAATGCGCCTGTGTTTTCAACATTCATCATTACAAAAACATCCCCAATCAAAGAGATTTGCTCTCTAGGATCGACACTTTGCCTGATGATAATTTTTGAAATTTGGTCTACGGCAATATTGGCCGCAATGAGCAGTACAATTCCTAAACTTCTTGAAATTTTCATGAGCGTTTAGTTATTGGTTTCTAAGGTTGCCGAAACAGTTTCAGAATCTTTATTGATTTTCTTTACCAAACCTTGCAATACTTTTCCAGGGCCAACTTCGGTGAAATGGGTGGCACCATCGGCAACCATTTGTTGCACAGATTGTGTCCATCTTACTGGAGCAGTCAATTGCGAAATCAAGTTGGCCTTAATTTCTGCAGGATTGGTTACGGCACTAGCCGTTACATTTTGGTAAATAGGACATTTTGGTTGGTTGAAGGTTGTATTTTCAATAGCGGCAGCCAATTCTTCTCTAGCAGGCTCCATTAAAGGGGAGTGGAATGCGCCTCCTACAGGTAAAACCAATGCTCTACGCGCTCCTTTTTCTTTCAATACTTCACAAGCTTTGTGGATAGCTTCCACTTCACCGGAAATTACCAATTGTCCTGGACAGTTATAGTTGGCAGCAACTACCACCCCATCAATAGAAGCGCATACTTCTTCCACAACTTGGTCTTCAAGACCCAATACCGCAGCCATGGTACTAGGCTGTAGTTCGCAAGCTTTTTGCATAGCCATAGCACGTTGAGACACCAAACGCAATCCGTCTTCAAAAGTTAGGGTGCCGTTAGCAACCAAGGCGGAAAATTCACCTAGAGAGTGTCCTGCAACCATGTCTGGTTGAAATTTGTCACCTAAAGTTTTGGCTAGTATTACGGAATGTAAAAATATGGCAGGTTGTGTTACTTTAGTTTCTTTTAAGGCTTCAGCGCTTCCTTCAAACATGATATCGGTAATTGAAAAACCTAAAATTTGATTGGCTTTTTCAAAAAGTTCTTGGGCTAAAGTTGAGTTTTCGTAAAGGTCCAGACCCATTCCTGTAAATTGGGCGCCTTGACCTGGGAATATATATGCATTCATGTTATTAATTTTAGTCATGCAAAAATAGGAATAATATCTTTAAAAGATAGTAGCCTTTATCAGCACTATAAAAGGTTTTGAAACTTAATATTTTAACTTGGATTTGCGTTTTGTAATCTTGTTATAAATTCTCTGTAGCAGCTTCTGCACAACGTTCGCCATCCATGGCTGCGGAAATAATTCCACCGGCATAACCGCCTCCTTCACCACATGGGTAAAGATTGGATATTTGAGGGTGTGCAAGTTGTTCGTTTCTAGGGATATTCACAGGTGAAGAAGTTCTAGATTCCACACCTATAACATTGGCTTCGGAGGTATAATAACCTTTCATTTTTTCTCCGAAGGCTTTAAATCCTTTTCTCAACGAACCACCAATAAGTTTTGGTAACAAAGAATGCAATGGTGCCGATTTTAATCCTGGTTGGTAAGACGTCGGGTTGAGATCGGTTGATAAATTTCCTTCTACAAAATCGGTGAGTCGTTGCGCAGGAGCGGTTTGGGTTCTGCCTCCAGCAGTAAAGGCCAAACGCTCCAAATCCTTTTGATATTCCAAGGCTTTAAATACACCGTGCTTTTCATATTTGTGCAAATCGGTGTCTGCATTTATTTCAACAACAATCCCTGAATTTGCAAATTCATTGTTGCGTTTTGAGGGAGACATTCCGTTTACCACCACTTCTCCATTAGCGGTTGCGGCAGGCACAATAAATCCACCGGGGCACATACAAAATGAATAGACACCGCGATTATTTACTTGCTGCACCAGACTATAGGCTGCAGCAGGTAAAAGTTCATCGCGTTGTCCAGAACAGTGATATTGTATAGAGTCGATAATATGTTGTGGATGTTCCACACGAACGCCCATAGCAAATGATTTTGCTTTTAACCCAATGTTTTTGTCGTTCAATAAATAGAAGATGTCTCTAGCAGAGTGTCCCGTAGCAAGAATTACGCGATTCACCGGGATTTCGTCTCCTTTTTGTGTATGGATGGCCGTGATGGTACCATTCTTAATTGTGAAATCGGAAACACGGGTTTCAAAATGGACTTCTCCCCCGTATTTCAATATGGTTTCACGAATGTTGGTAACTACTTTTGGCAATTTATTGGTCCCAATATGGGGGTGGGCATCCACAAGAATTTGGTCTGTGGCACCGTGGTATACCAAATTTTCAAAAATTCTGCGAACATCACCACGTTTCAAACTTCGGGTGTAAAGTTTTCCATCACTATAAGTTCCTGCGCCACCTTCTCCAAAACAATAGTTGGAGTCTTCATTCACAAAATGCTCTTGGTTGATGGCTCTAAGGTCGCGGCGTCTGTCTTTTACATTTTTACCTCTTTCAAGAACTACAGGTTTAAATCCTAATTCAATACAGCGCAAAGCGGCATACATTCCTGCGGGTCCAAACCCGATAATATGTATGGGTTTGGCATTGGAAACATCTTTGTAGTCAAAATGGTATTCTGAAGTTTCAGGAACAGGTTCCTTAATGTATACGGCTATTTTGTAATTAAGAATGATAAGGCGTTTGCGGGCATCAATAGATTTGCGCAACACTTTAATTCCTGAAATGTCATCTGCAGGAATATCTAAAAATTGAGCTGCTTTAAGAAGCAGAATATCGCTTTGCCTTTCCTCTTCCAGAGTTACACGCAGCTGTATGTCTTTTACCATGTGGCAAAATTACAGAAAAAGTAGCTTTTATTGTGATTTATTAAGCTAGAGAATTACGCGCGTTCGTAAGTCAAAAACGAAAAGGAGTAATCGTGCTTGTCGTCTTTTTGGTGGAATTTATTGGCTACTTCTTTCCATTGCAAAGGATCTATTTCAGGAAAATAGGTGTCGCCTTCAAAACTTTCATGGACTCTGGTCAATTCAATTTTGTCGGCAATGGCCATGGCTTGTTTGTAAATTTCACCTCCACCAATAATGTAAGGCTGAGGATCACTTTGAGAGGCATCAATGGCTTCTTCCAATGAGTGCACCAAAACTACACCGCTAGGGACTTTATAGTCCTGTTGGGTAGTGATGACAATATGGGTTCTGTTTGGCAAAGGTTTTGGGAAGCTTTCAAAAGTCTTTCTTCCCATGATAATGTGGTGTCCGTTTGTTAGGTTTTTAAATCGTTTTAAGTCGTCACTTAAATGCCAGATCAAGTCATTGTCCTTCCCGATAACATTGTTTTCTGCAGCCGCTACAATAATTGTCAATTCACTGTTTTTAGTTGGTTTTACAGCTGTAACTGTTGGCTCTGGAAGTGTCTTTTGTAGCTCTTCAATTTTTGCTTTCTGTTTGGCAACTAACTTATTTAATTGATTTTGTTCCCAATCTTTTCCCATAAATCTGTGGGTTACAAACACATTAAAGGTATGGTAGAGCAAAAAGAACAACCAAATAACGATAGGATAGACAAACCAATTTACTCCAAAAGGTTTGACATCTTTGCCAATGCCCATGGCAAGGTTGGCAAGGATTAGAAACACGGCGCCAATTAAGAAAACTACAAAATGGGAGTATAAACGTTTTTTTTGTTTGATACGCTTTTGGGCGTATTCAAGCATTTCCAATTGTTCTTTGTCTATTTGCGGCGTTGGTTTCTTCTTTCCGAACATAGGTTGAATATTAGTTAATGTAAATTTACTCTTTTTAGTGTAAATGGAATAATATTAATTTTTATTCAGAAGGAGAAGGTTTTATGTATTGAAAATGAAACTGATATGCCCGTTTTTGATGTGAGTCGGGTTTCAAAACACCAAAAAAGACAAGTTTTTATTTTATTCTTTAAATTATAATGAAGCCATTTTTAAGAAAATGATAAATATTGAGTATCTGCTTTGATTTCAGTTTGTTGCTGAAGTTTTCTTTCATAGATTTGAGTATAATTAATTCATTTTACCATGGCAATTTCAAAACAATACCTAAAGAGTAAACCAATTTGTAAAGTTACTTTTTCCTTGCCTGCAGAGGAAGCGAGCAAAGTAGCTTTGGTAGGTACCTTTAATGACTGGGATACCGGAGCTGTAGAGCTTAAAAAGTTGAAAAACGGGACCTTTAAAGGAACCTTGGATTTAGAGAAAGATCATTCGTATGAATTTAGATATGTGGTAGACGGAACCTATATGAATGACGAACAAGCCGATGGTTACAAATGGAGTGATTATGCTTCGGCAGACAATTGTATTTTGAACCTATAACCTTTTTTAATTCCATATAAAAAGCGCTTTAAGAATCCTTAAAGCGCTTTTTTGTTGAAATATGTTTTAGGTTTTATACGGCTACCACCCCTTTAATATGAGGATGTGGATCGTAACCAACCAACGTAAAGTCTTCAAAAGTGAAATCAAAAATATCCTTGATTTCAGGATTTAAAACCATGGTAGGCAAAGGTCTTGGCTCTCTAGATAATTGCAGTTCCAATTGTTCATAGTGGTTGCTATAAATATGGGCATCTCCAAACGTATGGATGAAATCTCCCGCTTCATAACCGCAAACTTGGGCCATCATCATGGTCAACAAGGCATACGAAGCAATGTTGAACGGAACCCCTAAAAAGATGTCCGCACTACGTTGGTAGAGTTGGCAGGAAAGTTTGCCATTGGCTACATAAAATTGAAAGAAAGCATGACAAGGAGGCAATGCTGCTTTTCCATTGGCAACATTGTCACTGAAACTTTTCGAAGTATCAGGAAGCACCGAAGGATTCCATGCGGAAACCAACATACGGCGACTGTCTGGATTCGTTTTCAGGGTTTGTATGACTTCTTTGATTTGATCGATCTCATCGCTGTTCCAGTTGCGCCACTGATGTCCGTAAACGGGGCCTAAATCACCATTTTCATCAGCCCATTCATTCCATATTCTAACGCCGTTTTCAGTAAGATACTCGATGTTGGTGTCTCCTTTTAAAAACCAAAGCAATTCGTAAATAATAGATTTTAGGTGTAATTTTTTGGTGGTCACCATAGGGAAGCCTTCGCTTAAATCAAATCGCATTTGGTATCCAAATACACTTTTGGTTCCTGTACCTGTGCGGTCCGATTTTTCATTACCATGCTCCAAAACATGCTTGACAAGGTCGTGGTATTGTTTCATATTCCTAGTTCTGTATCTCTGGGATTTCTTTGTTTTTAGTTGAAAAACATGCCGTAAACTTACATGTCTAAATATGGGGCTAAATTAGAAAAAAGGCAAACAAGAAATTGGTGTGACTTAGAAATGATATTAAAAGTTATCAACTAACCAAGAGCACAATAGATTGCGCCTTTCAAAATGGTTTAGCCTATAATCATTCCTGCAATTGTTGCAGAAATCAAGGAGGCAATCGTTCCTCCAATTAGTGCTTTTATACCAAATTCCGATAAGGTTTTTCGTTGTCCGGGAGCCAAGGAGCCAATTCCTCCAATTTGAATTCCAATGGAGGCAAAGTTGGCAAAGCCACAAAGCATGTAAGTGGCCATGATTACAGACTTTTCGTATTTCAGGTGAAGGACATTCCCAATATCTTTGAGCTCGGCCAATTGGATGTAGCCAACAAATTCACTAGCCACTAATTTGACGCCTAAAAGCTGTCCCATCAAGGCAACATCTTCTTGGGCAACACCTATAAGCCACATAACGGGAGCCAAAATATAACCAAGGATAAATTCAAGAGAGAGGCTGTTATAAATGGTATGGTTGGCTACGAGCGTATTCAAAGTCGTGATGTCTCCAAACCATTGCAAAATACCATTGAGCATGGCGATGAATGCTAAAAATACCAATAGCATGGCGCCAACATTTACGGCCAATTTCAATCCTTCAGAAGTACCGTTGGCAATGGCATCCAAGATATTGGAGCCAATGTCGTCATGGGTCACTTTTATTTCGGCATCAATGTCTTCAGTTTGGGGATATAAAATTTTGGAAATCACTATAGCTCCAGGAGCTGCCATCACAGATGCTGCCAATAAATGTTTGGCATAAAACAATTCCATTACGGGGTCTCCGCCTCCCAAAAATCGTATGTATGCGGCCAAAACTCCTCCAGCTACGGTGGCCATTCCGCCTACCATGACCAATAACATTTCGGAGCGGTTCATTTTTTCCAAATAGGCCTTGATCATCAAAGGCGATTCTGTTTGTCCCAAGAAAATATTTCCGGCCACACTTAAACTCTCGGCACCGGAAACCTTCAATAATTTGGAGAGTAGCCAAGCCAAGCCTTTTACTACTTTTTGAATAATTCCTAAATAAAACAACACCGAGGTCAATGCCGAAAAGAAAATGATGGTCGGTAAAATGGATACCGCAAAGGTTATTAGGGAATCTTCTATTTTATCGGTGATAAAGGATTTGAACAGGAATTCTGTCCCGGCCATGGTGAAATCTAAAATGGAGACAAAAATTCCGCCAACCCATTCAAACATACTTTGTATAAAAGGAACTTTTAAAACACCAAAAGCTAAGAATAATTGGGCAGCCAATCCAATCCCAACCGTTTTCCAGTTAATGGCCTTTCTATTGCTGCTAAAGAGAAAGGCAATCACTAAAAGGGAAAACATGCCCAAGACGCCTCTTCCAAAACTGCCAAATGAAAACCCGTTGCTTTTGATGAGCGTATTGGCTTCAACAAGAGCGGGAGTTTGGGAGGTTGTAGGAACTGGTTCTAGGCGATAGGTCACATCTTTTTCAGTGAACACCAAAGTGGAATCGGTAAGTTCCTTGATGCTGAAATGGCGTATGGTGTCTTTAGGTTGGTTATAGTACAGTACCAAAACGTTGTTTTGGTGTACGTAATTTCCAGAATGAGGTTCTTGGTTTTCGGCAGACGTTTGATAAGAAAACGAACCGTTATCCAATTGAAAAAAATCTGAATCAGAAACAGAAGAAAGTGGTTGACCTGTTTTGTTTTCTATAGTTTGAAATTGCCATTTTTTTTCAATGCTTTGCGATGAGAGTGTATTTATTGCAAAAAAAATAGCTGTAAAAGCCAAGAAAAAATATTTCATCTGTTTTGAGTTTATTAGATCATATGTGAGCTACAAAATACTAATTTGAAGCACCCATAACCGTCAAGCAAACACTCATTTTAAACAGCGAAACTAACGTTTGGAGATTTCGTCCCTTATTTTCGCGGCTTTTTCATAATCCTCATTTTTAACAGCTTCTTCCAAGAGTGCATTTAATTCTTGCAAAGATTTGTCCTTGAAACTTTCCTGAATTCCAGCTTCAACTTCTTCGGCAACCAAATCATCCACTAGGATACTGTCACCTTCTTCTTCACTTTTTGGGTTTACTTTTAAATAAATCCCAGCTTTGTCCAAAATGTTCTTATAGGTAAAAATAGGGGCTTGGAACCTTAGGGCCAAGGCAATGGCGTCACTTGTTCGGGCATCGATAATCTCTTCAATTTTATCTCGTTCGCAGATCAAGCTCGAATAGAATACACCATCAACCAATTTATGAATAATGACCTGTTTGACAATAATGTCAAACCGATCGGCAAAATTTTTGAATAAATCGTGGGTTAGTGGTCTTGGAGGGCGGATTTCTTTTTCTAGGGCGATGGCGATGGATTGTGCCTCGAAAGCACCTATGACAATAGGTAGTTTTCGGTCGCCGTCAACCTCATTCAAAATAAGTGCGTAGGCACCATTTTGTGTTTGACTATATGAAATTCCTTTTATGTTAAGACGTACTAAACTCATAATAAAAAACACAAAGAACTGTTTAAATTAGGACTTTAGCAACAACTAATGACAGATTTTGTAAGTCAACTAAATTTAAACAGTCCTTTAAAGATACAAGTTATAAAAAATATTATTGTTGTGCCTTAAATGTCTTCAATTTTTCAATGAGTTTAGGAACAACTTCAAAGGCATCTCCAACAATTCCGTAATCGGCAGCCTTGAAGAATGGGGCCTCAGGATCGGTGTTGATAACCACTTTTACCTTGGAAGCGTTGATACCAGCCAAATGCTGAATTGCTCCTGAAATTCCGATGGCAATGTACAGGTTGGCAGCCACAGGTTTTCCTGTTTGTCCAACGTGTTCGCTGTGCGGACGCCATCCTAAATCGCTCACTGGTTTTGAGCAGGCCGTAGCAGCTCCTAAAACATCGGCAAGCTCTTCTACCATTCCCCAGTTTTCAGGTCCCTTAAGACCACGACCACCAGATACTACAATCTCTGCATCGGCAATGGTAACCTTACCGGTTACTTTATCTACCGATTGTACATTTACTCCAAACTCTGGAATAGAAGGAGTGAAGTCCTCTGCAGCAGCGGCGGCACTGTTTTCAACAAGGCCAAAGGCATTTTTAGAAAGCGCAACTAATTTTACATCGGTGTTGATGGTAGTCATGTTGAACGCTTTATTGGTAAATGCTGTACGTTTAACGGTGAAAGGAGCAGTGCTTGTTGGCGCTTCAACTACGTTGGAAGCATAGCCTGCATTTAGGTCTACTGCCAAAAGTGGCGCTAAATATTTACTGTCTGCACTTGAGCTTACAATCACTACTTGGCTGCCTTCTTTTTGAGCGGCTTGAGCTACGATGCTAGCGTAAGCATTGGCATTGAATTTCTCTAATTTGGAATCACTTACCTTTAATACTTTGTCAACACCGTAAGTTCCTAAAATGGAAGTGTCCTCGGCGTTAATGGTTACGGCAGTAACGGTAGTGCCCATTTGGTTGGCAACAGTTTTGGCGTAAGACGCTACTTCCAGTGCCACTTTCTTAAATGTTCCTTGTTCTGATTCTGTATATACTAAAACTGACATAAGCTTAATTTGAAATATAAAACTAAAATTGAATTAAATTCAATTGGGTTTTATATGTAGGTTATTAAATTACTTTGGCTTCGTTGTGAAGTAGGTTAACTAATTCTTCTACGTTGTCTGGATCGATTAAGGTTACAGCACCTTTTGGAGCTGGTTTCTCAAACTTTACAGATGCTGTTTCGGCAGATGCTTCCACAGGTTCTAGAACTGTTAACGGCTTTTTACGAGCCATCATAATTCCTCTCATATTAGGAATGCGCAAGTCGCTTTCTTCTACCAAGCCTTTTTGACCTCCAATAACAAGAGGGAAAGAAGTAGTAACGGTTTCTTTTCCGCCATCAATTTCTCTTATGGCTGTTACAGAAGTGCCTTCAACTTCAAGACCAATACAAGTATTTACAAAGTTGGCATTGGTTAAACGTGCCAACATACCAGGTACCATACCTCCGTTGTAGTCGATAGACTCACGTCCGGCAATTACAAGGTCATACCCACCATCCTGCACAACTTTTACCAATTGTTTGGCAACCACAAAACCGTCGGTTGGCTCTGTGTTTACACGAATAGCAGAATCTGCTCCAATGGCAAGGGCTTTTCTTAGGGTAGGTTCAGTTTCAGGACCTCCAACATTTACAACATCTACAGTTGCACCTTGTTTTTCTTTAAACCACATGGCGCGGGTCAAACCAAATTCATCATTAGGATTGATTACAAACTGCACACCGTTGGTGTCAAATTTAGTGTCGCCTTCGGTAAAGTTAATTTTTGAAGTCGTATCAGGTACATGGCTAATACATACTAATATTTTCATATTGATATTATTATTTAATAAGTACTTTTTTTTTCGAGGTTACGAAGTTAAATAAATTCATTTGAATATTTGCTATGCATGCATAATATAATTTTGCCTTTTTGAGAGAAATATGGCGTTTATGGTAAAAAAAGTTAAAATATATATGCTCTTTTGTGGTAATTACTTAAAAATAGGAGTGAATTTGGTTTGAAAATAGAATGCTGTTTTATCTGGGGCCTTTCAAAAATTACAAATCGTGGGAAAAGGGGATTATTTTTTTATGAATTATTCCTATTTTTGCTATCCAATTTAAACTTGAAATATAAATGAGAGGAGCCTTATTGTAACCGTAAGTTTTCTACAGGGCAATAGGTGAATTTTATCTGACCATTTAAATAATATACAAATGAAAACAATTCAATTCAGAGAAGCTGTTTGCGAAGCCATGAGTGAAGAAATGCGTAGAGATGAAAGCATTTACTTAATGGGTGAAGAAGTCGCAGAATACAATGGTGCTTACAAGGCATCAAAAGGAATGTTGGATGAATTCGGCCCTAAGCGTGTTATTGACACTCCTATTGCTGAACTTGGTTTTGCAGGAATCGCGGTGGGTTCGACAATGACTGGAAACAGGCCAATTGTTGAGTTCATGACGTTTAACTTCTCTTTGGTTGGAATTGATCAAATTATAAACAACGCGGCAAAAATCAGACAAATGTCTGGTGGACAGTTCAAGTGTCCTATCGTATTCCGTGGGCCTACAGCTTCTGCTGGTCAGTTGGCTGCAACACACTCTCAAGCTTTTGAAAGTTGGTTTGCCAATACGCCAGGTCTTAAAGTAGTTGTGCCATCAAATCCTTACGATGCTAAAGGACTTTTAAAATCAGCCATTCGTGATGACGATCCAGTAATTTTCATGGAAAGTGAGCAAATGTATGGTGACAAAGGAGAAGTGCCAGAAGGAGAGTACACGATTCCATTAGGAGTAGCTGATATCAAGCGTGAAGGAACCGATGTAACCATTGTATCTTTTGGTAAAATCATTAAAGAAGCTTACATCGCTGCTGATGAATTGGCTAAAGAAGGAATTTCTTGTGAAATCATCGATTTGCGTACCGTACGTCCATTAGATAAAGCAACTATTTTGGCTTCTGTTAAGAAAACAAATAGATTGGTAGTATTGGAAGAAGCTTGGCCATTTGGAAACGTTTCAACCGAGATTACTTATATCGTACAATCTGAAGCATTCGATTATTTGGATGCTCCTGTTGTAAAAATTAACACTGCCGATACTCCTGCGCCTTATTCTCCAGTTTTATTGGAGCAATGGTTGCCTAACAGTACCGATGTTGTTAAAGCTGTAAAAAAGGTAATGTATAAATAAAACGCGTTTTTTTGCGTTATATAAACTTCATTGGCATATTTGTGCTGATGAAGTTTTTTTGCTTATGAACATAAAACTATTTTCTCTATTCTTTTTCTTCGGGTTATTATTTGGATTTTCGCAAACCAAGGTTAGCGGTTATGTAATAGATGAAAACAACCAACCAGTGGCTTATGCCAACGTTATTTTTAAGGGATCTACAGAGGGGACCATCTCCAATGAAGAAGGGCGTTTTTATCTAGAGTCCGATAATAATTGGGAAACTTTAACTGTATCGTTTTTGGGCTATGAAACCTTGGAGTTAGCCTTGCCTAAACGTGTCAACTACAATTTAAACTTAGTGCTCAAGGAGGAAGCTGCTTCCTTGGGGGAGGTAGTTATTGTAACCGGTAAACAATCCAAAAAGGAATCGGAGAATCCTGCTATTGGAATTTTAAAGAAAATCTGGGCTCATAAGCGATCAAACGGACTTCGTATGTTTAAACAATACGAGTACGATAAGTATGAAAAGGTTGAATTTGATATTAACACCATAGACAGTGCTTTTATGGAAAAGAACTTGTTCAAAGGGATGGAGTTTGTCTTTGAGCAAGTGGATACTTCCAATGTCACGGGAAAAACCTATTTGCCAATATTCATCAACGAAGCGGCTAGTAGGGTGTATGGGGACAATGAGATCAAAAAGGAGCGTGAAGAGTTAAAGGGGAATAAAAATTCTGGTTTTAGCGATAATCAGGCCCTTATTGATTTTGTGGATGACTTGTATGCCGATTATGACGTGTATGATAATTACCTTAAGTTTTTCGATAAGAGTTTTGTGAGTCCATTGTCAAAAACAGGAATCAATACTTATAACTATGTACTTTCCGATAGTGCTTTTATAGAAAACAAATGGTGCTATAACATTATTTACTACCCTAGGCGTAAAAACGAGTTGACTTTTAAAGGGGATTTTTGGGTAGCAGATACCACCTTTGCCATTAAGGAAATCAATATGCAGGCCTCCAAGAGTGCCAACATTAATTGGGTGAAGGAAATCTATATCGAACAGGAGTTTGAGGTACTAAATGATTCGGTGTTTTTGATCAAAAGGGATTATTTTATGTCCGATTTTGCCTTTCAGAAAAAGGAAAAGGCAAAAGGGGTTTATGGAAAGCGAACTACTTTGTACAACAACTATGTGTTCGATAAACCTAAGGATCCTAAATTCTATGTAGAGGAGGTTTTCGATTTTAATAAGGAAATCTACAATCGTGATGATGAATTTTGGGAGCAGAACCGTTTGGAATCCCTCAATAAGGATGAGCAAGGTGTCTACAAAATGCTCGACACCTTAAGAACCGTTAAAAAGTTTCAGCGAGTCTACAATACGGTGAGCATGTTTGCCTCGGGGTATAAAGAGTTTCCTGAATTGAACTTTGATTACGGACCTATTTTCTCAACATTTGGTTATAACGATGTTGAAGGTTTTAGGCTTCGGGCTGGGGGACGAACTTATTTTGGATATAACGATTTGTGGCGTGTTGAAGGATTTACGGCCTACGGTTTTAAGGACAACAAGTTTAAATACGGAATTTCAGGAAAATGGTTGTTGGATAAAAAGAACCGTATCATCATTTCTGGAGGAAATCGTCGGGATGTAGAACAAATAGGGGCGAGCCTTACCAATTCCACCGATGTTTTGGGGCGCAGTTTTGCCTCTTCAGCGGTGTTTACCACAAGTGTCAACGATAAGCTTACTAATATTAATTTAACCACATTGGCTGCGGAAATAGAACCTGTAAAGAATTTGGTACTGCGCATTATTGGTGATTATAGAACCTTGCGTTCAGCTTCGGAAACCTTTAGTTTGGACTATTATGATGAAGAATCACCTTCGGGAATTGCATCTGAAGTCCGTCAATACCAAACCACACTTTCCTTGTCCTATTTTCCAGGGCGAAAAATGACTGGTTTTGGAGTGGAGCGTTCCAGTGCCAATGATACTTATGCTAGTTTGTTTGCCCAGATTAGTAGAGGGGATAAAGTGGTTTTTCAAAGTGATTTTGAGTATACCAAATTACAGTTCTCCTATATCCAACCATGGCAATTGGGTGGCTTTGGACGTTTGACTTCGGTAATTGAGGCAGGAAAGACTTTTGGAGCGGTGCCTCTTGGATTGTTGAGTGTTATTCCTGGGAACCAATCGTATTTTTCAATTTATAATACTTTTAGCTTGTTGGATTATTACGAGTTTGTAACGGATACGTATACCTCACTTCACCTTGAGCATAATTTCAATGGACGTTTTTTCTCCCGTATTCCGGTGATAAAGAAATTCAATCTAAGGGCCATTGTTGGTTTTAGGGCTGCATGGGGGAAAATATCCCAAGAAAATAGAGATTTGAATGCTTCCGGACTGGAGTATATATCCCCTACAGATGAACCCTATTACGAATATAGTTTAGGGGTTGGGAATATTTTTAAGGTGTTCCGTTTAGATTTTAATTTCAGGGGGAATTATCTCGAAATTCCATCAGCAAGGGATTTTGGAATCACAGGAGGGTTTAACTTCCAATTCTAGAAATTTACTTTAATGTAGTTTTTATAAGGATATGGTCTTTATTCTTTGCAAGGTAGCCCCGATTTACACTTTCTTAATCTAAAGTCCAATAGTTTTTAGTTGTCTAAGCATAAAGACTTCCGTATCTTTGCGCCTTTGAATTTCGAAAAAACTAAACATTGTATCTCTTTTTTGGAGGTAGAAAAATAAATATTGAATGAGTACGAAAGATGATTTAACCTTTGATGTGTTAATTGAGATCCCAAACGGGAGTCGTAACAAATATGAATATGATTTCGATCTTAAGAAAATTCGTTTCGATCGAATGTTGTTTTCATCAATGATGTATCCTGGTGATTACGGGTTTATTCCTGAAACTTTGGCTTTGGATGGTGATCCTTTAGATGTTTTGGTAATGGGGCATCAACCAACATTCCCAATGTGTGTTATGGAAGTAAAGCCAATTGGCGTTTTCCATATGACAGATGAAAAAGGACCTGATGAAAAATTAATCTGTGTACCGGTGTCGGATCCTATTTGGAACAAATTAAGTGACATTAGCGATTTGAATCCACATAGACTGGAAGAAATCGAGCACTTCTTCCAAGTGTATAAAGATTTGGAAGAAAAGAAAGTTGACGTCGGAGGTTGGGGAGATGCCAAAGAAGCCTATGAAATTTTCAGCAAATGTGTGCAACGTTACCAAGAGAGTGATCACTTCAAAAAAGGTAGCTTTTCCATATAAGTTCCCTTAAAAAATAAATTATTTTCAAAAACCCCTTAATAAAATTAAGGGGTTTTTTATGTTCTTTGTTTTTCCTACATTTAGCGTAAATAAATGTAAATTAAAATATTAGGATATGGAATCAAATATGATTTTTGTGCCAATTGCAATGGCGATTTTAGGGTTGCTTTTTATGTTCGTCAAAATGGCGTGGGTAAAAAAGCAGTCTCCTGGCAGTGAAAGAATGCAAGAGATATCAACCTCAATCAAGGAAGGAGCCCTTGCTTTTTTAAATGCCGAATATAGATTGCTGGCTATTTTTGTAGCGATTGCTTCTGTGGCGCTATTTGCCATTTCATATTTTGTTCCAACAACACATTGGATAATCATCGTGGCTTTCATTTTGGGAGCCATTTTTTCTGCTTTGGCAGGAAATATAGGGATGCGCATTGCTACCGAAGCTAATGCAAGAACTGCAGAAGCTGCCAAAACCAGTTTACCGCAAGCTTTAAAAGTAGCTTTTGGAGGAGGTACTGTGATGGGATTGGGGGTTGCGAGTTTGGCGGTTTTGGGTTTGAGCCTTTTGTTTTCTATTTTCATAAAAATGTTTATTGTTGGAAATGCCTCTTTTTACGATGAAATGACCATGGCCTTGGAAGCTTTGGCTGGTTTTTCGCTAGGAGCTGAGTCGATTGCTTTATTTGCTCGCGTAGGTGGAGGTATTTATACTAAAGCTGCCGATGTAGGAGCTGATTTAGTAGGAAAAGTGGAAGCGGGAATTCCTGAGGATGATCCTAGAAATCCGGCAACTATTGCTGATAATGTAGGTGATAACGTAGGGGATGTAGCTGGTATGGGCGCCGATTTATTTGGTAGTTATGTAGCTACCGTTTTGGCGGCTATGGTACTTGGGAATTATGTAATTAAGGATATGTCTGTAGATGGGCCTTATACAGACCCTTTCAATAATATGGGACCTATTTTATTGCCAATTGTAATTGCAGGAGTGGGCATTTTAGCTTCTATTATTGGGACATTTTTTGTGAAAATTTCTAGTAATGATGCCAAGGAATCACAGGTTCAAAAGGCTTTGGATTATGGTAACTGGGTGGCCATTCTTTTAACTTTGGTGTCAAGTTTCCTTTTGATAAAATATATGCTTCCGGATACCTTAACCATGAGTTTCTTTGGTGAAGGTTATAAAACAGTGTCTTCCATGCATGTGTTCTGGGCTACCTTGATCGGGCTTTGTGTAGGGGCTTTAATTGCGACCGTTACAGAGCATTATACAGCTCTAGGTAAAGATCCTGTGAGAGGGATCGTTCAAAACAGTTCTACAGGGTCTGCTACCAATATTATAGCAGGACTTGCCGTGGGAATGAAATCTACTTTCTTTTCTGTTTTGTTGTTTGCTGTTGCCATTTTCGGGTCGTATGAATTGGCTGGATTTTATGGTGTGGCCATAGCAGCTTCTGCCATGATGGCTACCACGGCTATGCAGTTGGCTATTGATGCTTTTGGGCCTATAGCCGATAATGCGGGAGGTGTGGCAGAAATGAGTGAATTGGATCCTGAGGTAAGAGAACGTACTGATATTCTGGATTCTGTAGGAAATACGACGGCAGCCATAGGAAAGGGGTTTGCCATTGCTTCGGCCGCCTTAACAGCACTGGCCTTATTTGCAGCATATGTAACCTTTACGGGTATTGAAGGAATTAATATTTTCAAGGCAGATGTATTGGCGATGTTGTTTGTAGGGGGGATGATTCCTGTAATTTTTTCTGCATTGGCTATGGAGTCTGTAGGAAAAGCGGCTATGGAAATGGTTAAGGAAGTGAGACGCCAGTTCCGTGAAATTCCGGGGATTATGGAAGGAACCGGTAAGCCAGAATATGCAAAGTGTGTGGATATCTCTACCCAAGCAGCATTACGTCAGATGATTTTACCTGGTTTGATTACAATTATTACCCCGGTTATTATTGGATTTGTTTTTGGTCCTGAGCCACTTGGAGGGTATATGGCTGGTGTGTGTGTAAGTGGTGTAATGTGGGCTATTTTTCAAAATAATGCTGGAGGTGCTTGGGATAATGCCAAAAAGTCCTTTGAGGCTGGAGTAGAAATAGATGGTGAAATGAGCTATAAGGGGAGTGATGCCCATAAAGCTGCGGTTACTGGAGACACGGTTGGAGATCCTTTTAAAGACACCTCAGGACCATCGATGAACATCTTGATCAAGTTGACCTGTTTGGTTGGTTTGGTGATTGCTCCTATTTTGGGAGGGCACTCTTTTCATTCGGCTTTAGGCGAATCTATGGAAAGTCATGAAATTAAAAAGGAAATAAAAATAGAAATGCAGTCTGTGGAAGCTGAAAATGCCAGAGCGGTGGTAACGACTGTATTTACCGAAGATGGAGAGACGGTAACTGAAGAGGTGGTTTTAGAAGGAAGTTTGGACGAGGTAAAACAGGCTCTTGAAAACATAAAAAGAGAAGAGTAAGACGTTTGGTCTTTTAAGTGTTAATTTGAAGAACCATGCCTCTCGGCATGGTTTTTTGTGCCAACAATTTTTGAAGGAAGAAACTCCCTACGAAGCGCATTTGATTTACTATCTTTAATTTATGAATTACGATCAACTAACCACTTTGGGAATTGCTTTTGGACTTGGCCTTTTAGTTGGGGTGCAAAGGCAAAAAAGCGATAATAAAATGGCGGGGGTAAGGACCTTTACCCTTTTGTCTGTGTTGGGCGTAATGGCAGGGTATTTAACCCAAGTATATGACAACCCATATATTTTACCAGCTTTGGGATTGTCAATTGCAGCCATGTTTGTGACGGCCAATATGATCAAATATAAGTCTGACGAATCTCAGGATTTTGGCCAGACCACTGAGGTTGCTGCCTTATTGATGTTTTCCATTGGGGCTTATTTAGTCTTAGGAGATCAGTTGGTTGGGGTTATTGTAGGGACCTTGATGGCTATTTTGTTGTATGTAAAAGAACGGTTGCATCATTTTATCGACCGTTTGAGTGAAAAGGATCTTTCTGCAATTATGACCTTGGCAGGAATCAGTTTGGTGATTCTTCCCATTCTACCTGATAAAACTTTTGGTCCCTATGGTGTGCTCAACCCAAGAAATATTTGGTTGATGATTACCTTGATTGTAGGGATTAGTGTAGTAGGGTATTTCATTTACAAATTTGCAGGTAAAAGAGTGGGGGTGATTGCCAATGGAATTTTGGGAGGTTTAATTAGCAGTACGGCTACTACGGTAAGTTATGCGCGCAAAACCAAAAGTACTAAGGATATCAATAAAATGGCGGCATTCGTCATTGCTACGGCATCCATGGTGTCTTTGGTTCGGGTTCTTATAGAAATAACGGTGGTAGTTCCCCAAAAGCTCAATTATATTCTGTTGCCCATATTGGCTGAAATTATGGTGTTGGCTCTGCTTTGTTCGGCCTTATTTTATTTGGTGAATAAGGACGAAACTGATGATGAAATGCCAGAGCCTGAAAACCCTGCTCAATTTAAAAGTGCCCTTTTGTTTGGGTTACTGTATGCGCTTATTTTGTTGGCAGTGGCATTTACCGAAGAGAAATTTGGGAATCAAGCTTTATATTTGGTCTCAATTGTGAGTGGTCTAACCGATGTGGATGCCATTACCTTGTCGATTTCCCAATTGATGAAAATTGATAATATTCCCGTGCATTTAGGATGGAAACTTATTCTGCTAGCAGCACTTTCCAATTTAGTGTTTAAAGGTATTATGGCAATGATGTTAGGTACAAAACAGCTTGCCAAATGGGTAGGTGTAGTGTTTGGGATTGCCTTGCTAGTTGGCTTGTTTATTATTTGGTTGTGGCCAGATTGGTGGCATTTATAAAGTGATTTTGTTTCAATGTTTAAAAAAGACCCGCTTCAAATTGTTGTGTTTCAAAGTTACGGTACCAATTCCCATTTGTATGTAAGGGGAAGGGCTTTGGAAGACGAATCGATTGATCTCGATCAGCATCATATATTTCATTTATTGGTGAATTCTTGGAAGCGTTTTGAAAGCGATGAAATTAAATACGCCAACCTTAAAATTACCCTGCCAGATTCAAGAATAATTGAAACCCAAACTGATGACCACGGCTATTTTTTGGTAGATACCACTCTTGAAGATTTACACACATTGACCAATGAGGAAGGTTGGGTGCATTTTGAGGTGTCCTATAGCGATGACCATCCAAAGCGAAAAATTCAAAGCAATAATAGGTTTAAGGGAGAGCTGTTGGTGCCTTCCGAAAAAGTAGATTATGGTGTTATTACCGATATTGATGACACGCTTTTGCATACTGGTGTGGTATCGTGGTTAAAATGGCGAGTGATTTACAATACCATCTTTAAGAATGCCAAGCATCGGTTGCCTTTAAAAGGAGCTCCTGGATTTTATCATTTGTTGCATCGGGGAAGATCAGGTGAAAATGCGAATCCTATTTTTTATGTCAGTCATAGTCCGTGGAATATGTATAGATATTTGGAGTTGTTTTTAAGGCAGCATCAATTCCCGAAAGGGCCTATTCTGCTAAGAAGTTTTAAAAATATTCTGCAGAAAAAAAGAGGGGATAAACCACAAAAGCAAAAGGAGATTTTAAATATTTTGAAAACCTACCCCATGATGAAGTTTATCTTGATTGGGGATAGTGGTGAATTTGATGCCGATATCTATATTGAAATAGCACAAATGTACCCAGATAGAATCTTGGCCATCTATCTTCGCAGTGTCAAACACACCAAAAAAATGTTAAGGGTTCGCGGTTTGTTTGAAAACTACAAAACTACACCTGTACTTTTGGTGGAAAGTAGCGAACAGGCCATAGCCCATGCAAGAGCTAATAAATTTATTAAATAAGGGGTTAAAAGAGACCGTTTATTTGGGCATCAATTCTATTGATAACTTCACCTAAATCTTCTGGTTTCGACACAAAATCCAATTGGTCTACGTCAATAATCAAAAGGTTGCCTTTATCGTAACCATGAATCCAAGCTTCGTAGCGTTCGTTTAATCTGCTTAAATAATCAATGCTAATAGAGCTTTCGTAATCCCTTCCTCTATTGTGGATTTGTGACACCAAATTAGGGATAGAACTACGCAGGTAAATAAGCAGATCTGGTCCTTGCACCAAGGATTCCATAAGGTCAAAAAGCGAGCGATAGTTTTCATAGTCCCTATTGGTCATAAGGCCCATGGCGTGGAGGTTTGGAGCGAAAATATGGGCGTCTTCATAGATGGTTCTATCCTGAATAATGTCCTTGCCACTTTGCCTAATTTGCAATACCTGTCTAAATCGACTGTTCAAAAAGTAAACTTGTAGGTTGAAACTCCAACGTTCCATTTGATTGTAAAAATCATCTAGATATGGGTTGTCTACCACATCTTCCAATTGTGGTTCCCAATGAAAATGTTTGGCGAGTAATTTTGTAAGCGTTGTTTTTCCAGCGCCAATATTTCCTGCTACTGCAAAATGCATATGTTAATCAATTTTTAGATGGAATTGTTTGAGGGTTTCCCTATCGTAAATATACAAGGTTTGGTTGGTTACTAAAAACTGTTTTATTAACAATTCGGGAAGGACGATACTTTGAAATTGGCTCTGCCCATTTCCCAAAAAGTAAAGTTGGTTGTCTTTTTTTAGGATAAGGATTTCATTAACAGTGCCCATAGCTGTAAAGCCTTCATTTTTTATTTTGGAAAGTAAACTTGCTGTGTAGGTGTAGGTGTATAGATAATCTTCGGTAAGCAGCCAGCAGTAGTTGTAATTGCTTTTAAGGTCCAAAACTTTGGATTGGATGGGCATGGCGGCTGCTTTGGTGGTATTGGTTTTATAATCGTAAAGTTCCAATTGAAGTAAATCCTGATTGAAAATCCATATGTTGTTATCGAAACCAGTGCTTATATGAGACACATTTTTATAGGGCTGTTTGGTATTGAAATCAATTTTGAAAATTTCAGCCAAACGATTGTCTAAAATAACGATAGTATTAAAGTCTTTGTAAAATAAATTTATTTTTAACGGATTGAAAGTATTTGCAGAAGTAAGGTTTCCCAGTTGCACATTGGCGTAGTTGATATCCTTTCCTTGATATGTCTTGTGAAAAGTATTGTTGGAGATGTAGTAGAGGGATTCAAAATTGTCAATAGCAATGATGGTATCTGCCTTAAAAGGTCTTGAGTCGGCAAAGTTGGCTTTAATAGACGTTTGCGCACTTGCGAGAAGGCTGTAAAAAAGCAATAAAAAAAGGGAGTGCTTCATGGAAATGAAATTACAAAATGCATTTGAAACTTTTGAAGGTGGATAAGAAAAAAAAGCAGCTAATTAATTAGCTGCTTTTTTTATTCTGATTCTTCATTTACTTGAAATTCTAGTCCCACACCTCTCACTCTTCTTACACTGATATTTTTATCATCCTTAAAAAACTTACGGACACGGCTAATGAATACATCCATACTGCGGCCAGAGAAGAAGTCCTTTTTGTTCCAGACTTTGGTTAAAATATCTTCCCTTGGAATCAATTGGTTTCTGTAGTTCGAAAAAAAGTATATCAGTTGCGCTTCTCTTTCAGTTAGGGTTTGGATAGAATCTCCTAAGTGAAGTTCAAGGTTATTGAAATCGAAGGTGTATTTGCCTATTTGTATAAGGTCTGAAGTTTGGGTCTCTACCGTTAGCTTTTGTTGTTGGAGGGTTCTTCTAATGATATTGTTTACCCTTAAAATGAGCTCTTCCAATTCAAAAGGTTTCACAATATAATCATCGGCACCTAAACGTAATCCTTTGAAACGGTCATTTTTAGTTTTTCTTGCTGTTAGAAACAAAAAAGGAATATGAGGGTTGCTGCCCACCATTTTTTTTGCCAAGGAGAACCCATCCATTTTGGGCATCATGATATCGAGGATGCAAATATCGAAAGTTTGTTGTTTGAACATCTCAAAAGCTTCTTCTCCATTTTGGGCCCAACTTACCTTGAACTTGTTGAATTCTAAATATTGTATAAGAGAAGTGCCAAGGTCTATATCATCTTCAGCTAATAAAATGTGTCTTTCCATAGAACCTTAGTTTTTTGTCGGGATGCTTTCGAAATTTTCTGCAAAAATAGGCAACTTATTAATGTTATTCAAATGACTAGAATCATGAAAAAATATATGGCTTTATATGAGGGAGAAAAAGTTTAGTAAATGAGTTTATACCCAAATCCACGTACATTTAAAATTTGGATTTCTGGATCCTCCTTTAATTTTTTTCTGAGTTTTGTAATGAAGACATCCATACTTCTGGCGCTGAAAAAATCATCATTTCCCCAAAGTTTGTTCAAAATCACAGAACGATCCAAAACCTTGTTTTTGTTTTGGATCAAGTGAAATAATAAATGCGCTTCCCTGTGGGTTAATTGAATGGCATCTTCATCTAGGAATTGTAAAGTCTGTTTTGGAAAGTCAAAGGTAAACTTGCCTAATTGAAAGGTTGTTGACGCTTTTTGAAGTTTGGATCTATTCAGTAAGTTGTGAATGCGAACAATCAGTTCCTCCATACTGAAGGGTTTTTTTAAATAGTCGTTGCCGCCTATCGAAAAACCTTCTACCACATCTTGAGTTTGGGATTTGGCCGTTAAAAAAATTATGGGAATGCTGTCGTCTATGGCTCTAATGTCTTTGGCCAATGTAAAACCATCCTTTTTTGGCATCATTACATCTAAAACCAAAATGTCTGGATGTTGCAATTTATAAGTATTCAAAGCAACTTCGCCGTCAGGGCAGAGCAACACATTAAAATCTCTGGTTTCAAGGCTCTCCTTGATAATTTGGCCCAAAGCAGCCTCATCTTCGGCTAGGAGTATGGTGATTTTAGGAGTCATTAGGCATGTTAATTTTAAAAGTCGTCCAATTTTTGGTTAGGTCCAACTGAATGGACCCGCCATGCTTTTCAATAATCTTTTTGGTATAATACAGTCCAATACCAAAGCCCTTTACATCGTGTGTATTTCCTTTGGGAATACGATAGAATTTTTCAAAAATCTGGTCTTTATGTGCAGTAGTAATGGTATTTCCGTTATCGGAAATTTCTATGTTAAAACCATTTCGATTTTGGTCTAGTGATACCTTTATTTGGGAACCACCATATTTAATGGCATTATCCAAAAGGTTGTTGAGCACATTCTCAAAATGAAAAACATCTATATGCGCTAACACATCTTTTCGGTGAGGTTGGAATACTAAAGTTTTGTTTTCAAGCTGAAGTTGATGTTTGTTAATGACCGTTTCCAAGAGCTCCGTGATGTTGGTGGTTTCTTTATTCAGTGGTAAGTTGTCGCTATCCAAAGTGGCGGTTTCCAATAACTTTTCAACCATAGTGTTGAGTTTGGAAAGTTGCTGGTTGGAAATGTTTAAATAGGTTTCTGTTTTTTTGGGGTCGTTTTGTATGTTGAAATTTTTAATGCCTTCAATGGCGGCACTAATGGTTGCTATAGGTGTTTTAAATTCATGGGTGATATTGCTGATCAGGTCATTTTTTACTTCAGATAACTGTTTTTGTTGTTTGATGATTTTTAGTAAATAAAACAGGCAGCCGATTACGGCTAAAATTAGGATGCTCGATATAAGAATACCGGAAAGACTTCGCTTTAGGATTTCTGCTGTTTCATTCGCAAAAAATACTGTGAGATTGTTGCCTCTTGGCAAGTATGAGGATTCCGAAGTTGTACTTAAAACGGGTAGTTTTTTTAGTTTTTGGCTTTTTGGTGTGAACGAGAGTTGGTTTAGGGTAATGGTATCATTGTCGTTGACATTTTCAGTGAGTTTGTAGTCAATGTCAATACGCTTTCTTAGTAGTTCCTTTTGAAAAAGTGTGTCTATTTTTGGAAGTGAAATACTATCGCTGGACAATGAAATGACCACTTTCGAGGTGAGTATTTCGAAGTTTTTTCGTTTTGTGGAATCTACTTCATTGTTAAAGGCTGCTTCCAATACATGGTCTCCCATTTTTGGTTTGTGAAGGTTTAGGGAGCTTAACATGGAATCGGCTGCTTTGCCCTTAAAAATTGAAACGCCGTCTATAGCTTTCAGCTCCAAGGAATCTAAACCTTTGTGTTGTTTGGTAGAAAAATCAATTTGCTTGATAATACTGTCAAAAGCACCTCCGTTTTTCATAAATTCATCCTGCCCATCACCATTGAAAGCAAACCCAATAGTCGTGTTTTCGGCCAACTCGGTATAATAGGCGTCTACTGCGTTGTCCAAACTTATTTGGACTTCATTGATCAATTGCTGCCTGTTGGAAAGATAGTTTTTGTAATTCCAATACACCTGTATGCCAATGGTGCAAAGGATTACCAAAACAATAATGTATAAAATCCAATTGTAGCGTTTATCGTTCATAACTCAAATGTAAATGTTATGCCATTGGAAAACTAATCGGTTAACACACGTTAACACTAGTTAACTGTTATTGCAGAAATTAACAACCATATTTGTAATGTCAATTAATCAAAAAGCGAACAGTTATGAAAACATTAATTATTGTGTTAGTCACAAGTCTGATGTCTGTTCTATGCTTGGCCCAATCACCAAGCGTAGCAGACTTTGGCAAAAGTGACGAGGTTAAATTTGAAAGTATTTCCATAAGTATTAATGTTGAATCTATTCAGGACTTGGAGGACTTGAATCTTGAGGAAATACAGGATATCTTTAAAAACTCCGAAGCCAATAAAGAATTGTCATTCCAAATTGTGTGCTATGGCGAACCAATGAAAAACGGAAAAAAGTCCTCTTTATCCATGAAGGCCGATGGCAATTCCAATGATTTGGAAGCTTTTTGCAATCAAATTAAAATGATACAAAAAATGGCCTTGGGCTATTACCAATAAAAAATCAAAAAGAACTACTTATGAAAACAGTTATTAAAGTATTTGCAATATTGATGGTATTTACAACCATTGCCAATGCTCAAGATTTTACAGGCGTTGCCACTTATAAAACCAAACGTAAAATCGATATCCAATTGGATAGTAGTCAGGTGAATTCTGAGATGCACCAAAAAATGATGGACATGCTTAAAAAACAGTTTGAAAAGACTTTCATTTTGTCTTTTAACAAGGAAGAGTCTATCTATAAAGAAGAAGAAAAACTGGGAGCGCCTCAAATGGGGGGCATGCAAATGGTGGTAGTAAATACCGGAGGTTCGGATATATTGTATAAGAATACAAAAGAAGAACGCTATACCAATCAAAATGATGTGTTCGGGAAGGTTTTCTTAATAAAAGATCAGTTGAAAAAGGAAGATTGGCAATTCCAATCAGACACCAAAAATATAGGAGAATATACCTGTTACAAAGCAACCATTACAAGGGTGCAACCCAAGCTTGTTAGTGGAATTAGTGTAAATGGCGACAAGGATTTAAGCCAGGAAAAGGAGCCTGAAATGGAAACGGTAACTGTGACGGCTTGGTACACACCCCAAATTCCTGTAAACAATGGGCCGGCCAACTATTTTGGTTTGCCAGGGTTGATCCTTGAAGTTAATGATGGCTCCGAAACCATTATTTGTAGCAAGATTGTTTTGAACCCTGCAGATAAGGTTGAGATTTTGGAGCCAAAAAAGGGTAAGGAGGTAAATCAAGAGGAGTTCGACAAGATCATGGAGAAGAAACTCCAGGAAATGGAAGAACGCTATAATTCCGAACGAGGTGACGGTCACAATATTGAAATTAAGATTGGCGGGTAGTATTTAAGAAAATTTTAACACTTGTAGGATTAACTATTAAAGATTTCATAAGTCTAATATGGTGTTTAAGAGATAATTTTATCATTTAACAATCAACCACCTTATCATATGAAATCGATTTCTACCAAATTATGCTTCTTGTTCATGCTATTCATGACAGGTATGACCAATGCCCAAGAGTTTCAAGGCAAAGCCATTTACGAATCCAAAACTACCATTGACATGTCCAATTTTGGAGGTGGCCGGCAATTTACAGAAGAACAAAAAAAGATGATGGCCGAGCGCATGAAACAAATGTTTGAGAAGACATTCATTCTTGTGTTCAATAAAACGGAGTCCATCTATAAAGAAGAAGAAAAATTGGAAACTCCCGGTGCAGGAGGACCTATGAGAATGATGGGGAATTTCACAGCGGGACCACAGTATAAAAATGTAAAGGATGCTCAATTGCTACAGGAGCAGGAGTTTTTTGGAAAGCAATTTTTAATCAAGGACGAATTGCCAAAGTTGGAGTGGAAAATGGAAAGCGAAACCAAGCAAATTGGTCAGTATACCTGTTTCAAAGCTACGGCAGTAAAAAAAGTGGATGACATGGATTTTAGGAGTATGAGACCACGTCCACCAAAAGACCGTAGCGAGTCCCAAGACAAGGAAAAAGCCAAAGATTCTACATCTAAAAATATCATGGATGAGGTGGAAGTTCCAAAGGAAATTATTATTACCGCTTGGTACACACCACAAATTCCAGTCAACCAGGGGCCTGGAGAATATTGGGGATTGCCAGGGTTGATTTTGGAAGTCAATGCAGATAGAACGACCATACTTTGCTCTAAAATAGTATTGAACCCAGACGAGAAGGAAACCATTAAAATACCTTCGAAAGGGAAAGAAGTTACTCGTGAAGAGTATAACGACATTGTGAAAAAGAAAATTGAGGAAATGCGCGAAATGTATGGGGGTAGACGTCACGGTGAAGGCAGACGTTTCTAATCGCAATTTCTAAAGTATCAAACATTCCAAACCACTAAAATGAAAAGATTTTTGTTAGCCATGTTGCTATTAGCGACAAGTTATTCTTTTGCCCAAATTAAAGTAGAGGGCGTTGTAAAGGACAGTATCGGGACCCCTTTGGAACTGGCCAATGTTATTGCTATCAACCAAGAGAGCAATACTTTGGAATCCTTCGGGACGACTAACGATAAGGGCCGTTTTAAGTTGAATTTAAAGGCTAATTCTAAGTACAAGATTCAGGTGAGTTACATTGGGATGAAAACCCATGAAGAAATTATTTCAACCCAAGAAGCAGATATTACTAAGGACTTTTCATTGCAAATGGACAATACTTTGGATGAGGTTGAATTGGTGTATGAAATGCCTGTAACGGTAAAAGGGGATACCTTGATTTACAATGCCGATTCCTTTAAAAATGGAACGGAACGGAAACTTGAGGATGTTCTGAAAAAATTGCCAGGTATAGAGGTGACCGATGACGGAGAAATAGAAGTTGAAGGTAAAAAAGTATCGAAGGTGATGGTGGATGGAAAGGATTTTTTTGATGGCGACTCAAAATTGGCCACTAAAAATATCCCTTCCAATGCGGTGGATAAAGTGCAGGTGCTTAAAAATTATGCAGAAGTAGGGCAATTGAAAGGAGTGACCGATAACCAAGATAATATTGCCATAAACATCAAGTTGAAAGAAGGTAAAGAGAACTTTTGGTTTGGCCATGTTACGGGAGGTTCTGGCGTAGCCAATGAGGATGGTTTGTACGTGGTGCAGCCCAAACTGTTTTATTACAGTCCTAAATACAGCATCAACCTTATTGGAGATTTAAACAATATAGGGGAAGTGGCTTTTACAAGACGGGACTATTTCAACTTTACGGGAGGCTTTAGAATGCCGAGTAGACAAAGTGGTACCAACATTGATTTGGGAAATAACAACCTGGGATTTTTGGCATTGCAAAATAATCGCGCCAAAGCTATCAGTACTAAGTTTGGGGCGGCCAACTTTAGTTATTCGCCAAAAAAATCATTGGACTTAAGTGGGTTTGCTATTTTCTCGAACTCCAAAACCGAACTTCAAGAAAACAATTTTGTGCAATACACCAATCCAGAGTTGGGAATTCCGGATGAGCTTACCCAAAGCAATACCATGCAACGAAGTGATTTGGGAATGCTAAAACTGAGTGCCAAGTACAAGCCTAATGTAAATAACCAGTTGGATTATGATATTGTGGGGAGGATGTCCAAGGAGTCGCAAGACCAGTTGTTCAATTCTTCTGTGATAGGAAACACCAACCAGTATGAAGAAACCAGTCCGTATAGCATTAATCAAAACCTGAACTATTACTATACCTTGAATGAGAAGAATATTTTCGCTTTGGAAGTGCAGCATTTGCTTCAGGATGAAGATCCATTTTACAATGCAGTTTTAGAGGATAAGGAGAATTATGAGAATACAGCGAACGCTTTGGGGATGAACGCGGACCAGTTGGTGTATGACATAGGGCAGGACAAGCGAATCAAGTCCAATCAGATGGATGCCAAGTTGGATTATTGGAATGTATTGAGCCAACGAAGTGATATCAATTTTACCTTCGGAACCATTTTAAGCAATCAGAAGTTCGACTCAGAGATCTTTCAGGTTTTGGATGATGGTTCGGTTTTTGACCCTACTCCAACCTTTAATGACGGATTGGATGTCAATAATACAGATTATAATTTCAGTGATATTTATTTGGGGGTTCATTACCGTTTCAAACGAGGGAAGTTTACCGTGTCTCCTGGATTTTCCACTCATGCCTACAGTACAAAAAATGTGCAGTACGGCGATACTTATAAGGACAACTTTTTCCGAGTACTGCCAGATTTCAATATGCGTATTCAGTTGAAGAAGAGTGAAAATATCAATTTGAATTATAGAATGCAAACCCAATTTACCGATGTGACCAATTTGGCAAAAGGGCTGGTGTTGAATAACTATAATGCCATTTTTGCCGGGGACGAGACTTTGGATAATGCGGTGTCCCATAACGTCAACCTGACCTATTTCAGCTTCAACATGTTTAATTATACCAATGTGTTTGCTATGGTAAGTTATAGCAAGCGCATTGATCAAATTAGGAGTCTGTCCAATTTTGAAAGTGTGATTCGTACCAGTTCCCCTTTTAACTCGTCTTTTGCAGATGAAACGGCTTCTGCCAATGGGCGTTTTCAAAGACGTTTTGGAAAATTGCGGGCTTCGGTTAACGGAGGTTTGACCTATTCCAAATTTGCACAATTCATCCAATCGCAGACCTCGGTGAATGAAAACTACACCCAAAATTATAAAGCCGAACTTCGTACCAATTTTAGAGAGGCACCGAATGTGGAACTAAGCTATGCCTATACCATTCAGGATAGTGACCAAGGCGATACTAGAGCTAAGTTTTATACCAGTACGCCATCCGTTGAGTTTGATGCCTACATTTGGAAGTCCATAACTTTTAGAACAGATTTTTCCTATACCAATTTCAGCAATGAAGATGGTACAATCAACGATTATAAGTTTTGGAATGCATCCTTGTCCTATAGAAAAAATCAAGATGCCAAATTGGAGTATGAGCTAAAAGCAACTAACTTGTTGGACACGAGGGCTCAAAACGAAAGTAGTACCAGTGACACCAGTATCAGGGCCAGTGAGTATTATATTCAGCCAATGTATGTTACGTTTAGGTTGATTTATACGTTGTAGAAGGTTAATTCTTTCAGAAGGAAAAATAATTGAGTTCTTTTCTCTTTTTTATTTGTGCAAATGAAAAACTGTAGTATATTTGCGCTCGGTTTTGGGGGAGATACTCAAGCGGCCAACGAGGGCAGACTGTAAATCTGCTGACTATGTCTTCGCAGGTTCGAATCCTGCTCTCCCCACTAAAACAACAGAAGCCTGCAAGAAATTGGAGGCTTTTTGCTTTTTAAATACTCCCTGTTTTAACGGCTTCTCTTTTAAAATTAGGAACTCTATGAGTTTAAATTTCTGCTGATATATGTCATTGTTTTAAGTGTTTAAGTTGTGTAACTTTAGTAGTGGAATCTTGGAGCGAAAATTTAAACTGCTTTACCGGTTTCATTGGCAATACCCCTAAATTTTATTGGAAATTAGTTGAGGTTATTCCTAAGTATAGCAGAAGAAGGGCCTAGAGCGCATGAAAATCAAACTTAAAAGTCATGAAAAATATTCTTCTTCCCACCGATTTTTCTGAGAATTCTTGGAATGCCATCAAATATGCCTTGCAGCTTTTTGAACATGAAACCTGCAAGTTTTATTTGCTTAACACTTATACACCTCCAATTTATCAGATAGAATATGCATTGATGATTCCCGACAAACTGGGAATGGTGGATACGGCTAGGTCAAATTCAGTAGAGCAATTGAATGAATTTAAGGACCGGATGCATAAAGAGTTTCGCAATCCTAAGCACACAATTGAGACCATGGCTATTTTTAATACTTTAATTCAGGAAATTATCCTTTTTGTAAAGGAAAAGGCCATTGATTATGTTGTGATGGGGACCAAGGGGGCTTCGGGAACCAAAGGGGTTCTGTTTGGATCCAATACAGTACAGGTGTTTAAAAATGTAAAATGTCCTGTATTGGCAATTCCAGAAAATTTTCCTTTTGAAACACCTCATGAGGTGTTGTTTCCAACCGATTATTCCATCGATTATAAGGAGAGCCAATTAAAGCCTATCCGTGATATTTTGTCTTCTCATAGTTCTCGGGTGAATATTTTAAATGTGGTTCCGGAAAACGGACTTTCTGAATGGCAAGAAAAGAATAAAGATACCTTGGAAACTTACTTTAAGGACATAGCTCATATATTTCATAGTGTGAGTAATGCTACCGTTGTAAATGCTATCGAAAAATTTCAGATCAAGGCAAAAATCAATTTATTAGTCATGATCAATAATAAGCACTCCTTTTTCGAGAATTTGTTTTTCAAATCCAATATCAATCAAATTGGGTTTAATTTGAAAATCCCATTTTTATTGATTCCTTCAAAATTGCTTAAGGCGTAATTTGGGTATTATTGTTAATTTTCCTTCATATATTTAGTAAATCAAATTCTTAAACGTATGAAAATTGTTTCCTGGAATGTTAATGGTATAAGAGCCATATTGGGTAAGGGTTTTAAAGAGGCGGTAGAACATATGGCGCCAGATATATTGTGTTTACAGGAAACCAAGGCTCAGGATAATGAGGTGCTAAAAGCTTTGGGAGATTTTGAAGAGTACACGCTAAAATTCAATTCGGCAAGTAAAAAGGGCTATTCAGGAAGTGCTCTGTTGTTAAAGTCACTTCCTTTGGATGTAGTCAATGATATTGGAGTAGAAGAACATGATGACGAAGGGCGTGTGCAGTGTGCGGAATATGAAGATTTTTATTTGGTGAATGTATATGTGCCCAATTCGGGGCAAAAATTGGATAGGTTGGATTATCGGAAGCAGTGGGACGAAGATTTTCTGAAATATTTAAAAGCTCTAGAGGCTAAGAAGCCTGTTATAGTTTGTGGCGATTTTAACGTGGCACATCAACCCATAGACCTAAAGAATGACAAGGCAAACTATAACAAAACAGCAGGCTATACTCAAATAGAAATAGATGGCATGGATGCCTTTATTGCTTCTGGTTTTGTGGATGCGTTTAGAATGTTGCACCCAGATGAAGTTGCCTATACCTATTGGAGCTACCGTTTTAAGGCCAGAGAGCGCAACGTGGGTTGGAGAATCGATTATTTTTTGTTGAGCGAGGTTTTGGTGGATAGGGTGAAATCCGTAACAATTTTGAGTGATGTTTTTGGTTCAGATCATTGTCCGGTACAGTTGGAAATCGAACTGTAATTGTTCATTTGTAGGCAATAAGTTTTCTCTAAGGTGAATTGGATTATGTTGAGTTCAGGGTAAAGCAGTGCTACACCAATCTTTAATTGGCGTGTCTAGTTGTGTCAAATCAATGTTGCGATTACAGACTTTTTACAAAACTAAATACGATTTTTTTAAATGACCGGAAGTTATTTTCAAAGGTGGTAATGCGCTCTTTTATTTTTCTATGTTCTTCCCTAAAATTGCTATCGGAGATTTGTTGGTCTCCATTTTCAATTTTAGAAAGTTTTCGCTCGTGTTTCATGATTACTTGTTGGAAATCCTCAAAAAGATCTTTGTGAATTTGGTCTAGTTCCCGTAGCATGTCTGCATGTTCTTTTTGTTGCTCGGTAATAGGCGTTTTTTTAGATAAAAGGTCTTCAAAAAATCGAGTTTCATCTTTCCAAAAGGCAAGGTTTTCGAGCCATTCTTTGCTTTCAAAATGAAGCACGTTCAGTCCGGCTCCCAATAGAAGCTCGGTTTTTGGGTTTGTATGTGTAGTTTCCATAATGTGTGAATTCAAGGTTTCTAAGAATTATAAATATCTACTTATTAAACTGTCTCGAATGCTGTTTCTGGCAGTTTGAATCAATTGTATTGCTTTTATGGTTTTCATCCGTTTAAGATCTGCTATTTCGGTTGGGGTAAAATTGTAGTTTGCAAACAGATCGAAGGCGGATTGCATTGGGATTGGAAGTTTTTTGAGTACCATGGCAATGTGCTTTTGAATTTTGGTTTCGTCGAGTTCTTTGTCCAATTTCTCAATGTAGTCTTGCTCGTCATCTTTGATAAATACATGGTTTAGCAGGTAGTCGTTTTTGTTATATGAAATATCGTCCAATTCTTCAATCATCAATAAATCGCCGTCGCCATCTGTGCTAAACTGTTCTTCCATTTCATTCCATTCGTCTTTGGTGTACTCATCAGTATTTTTGTAGAAGAAGTCGTCAAATTCCTCTTCAACGGTGATGTCTTCGAGTAATTCGTCAGTTTTTTTAAATAACCATAGATAAAAATCATCGGCTTTTTTTACCTCTTCAATATGGTCGTAAACTTCTATGAAGAGTTGGTCAACAATATCGTCCTCGCTGTATTTATTTCTTGAAAAATGTGGGTGTGAGGATAGTGCGGCCAATCTTCCGTGGATATATTTTTTAATACTCGGTAAAATTTTTAGGATAAGATTGTTGAAAGTCTCCCTGTCATCTACTTTTTTCAGGTGGATGAGTTCTGGAAATACTTCGGTAATCATTACCCGAATAGTCCCTTTTTTATAAGTGTCTGTTGCAGTATTCATGGCTATTGTTTTTTATTTATTGTTCGTTTTTGGGGCCGTAATTTTTGACATTACGACACTGTTGTGAAAGTGTTTTTACATGTGTTTTGAGAGGAACTTGAAGAAATCTGTTTTTAAATCATGATAGATCATTCTTTGGGTTTCCATGCGTTCCCTTAACAGAAAATGTTTTTTTGCCAGATTGAAATTCATCACGTCCTCGCCTTTTTTTTCATGCTCGGTCATGTCTGTTTCATGTACATTGATGTCGTGTTGAAGTGTGTCCATAACTTCCACTTGACGGATAAATTGGTTTTGGAAATGTTCCAATTGTGCTAAAACACTGTGATTGGTATAGCGTTTTACTAGTTCTTCCAAACGCTTGTTGAAGGATTTCAATTCATCTTCCCAAAAAAAGAGTTCTCTTTCCCATTGTTTGTGCTCAAAATGAAAATCTGAATTTTGGATTATTAGCGTTTCCATGAGTTCTGATTTTTAAGTATTGTTCCCGTTTAACTTGCGGATTATTGCTGTTTGCCAAGATTCCTACCACAGAAAATGACATTGTAGAACGTTAATAATTTTTATAGGATTTCTTTAAGAGAAGCTTAATCTTGGAGAGATAAAATGAGGAGCTATTGAGCCTTAAATATAAGTTTAAAAAAATAAAATTGAAATGATATTTATCAGTTGGAGACCTGTGTTTTGTGTTAAAGTTTTTGACTGAAAAATTGATTTTGACCTTGTTTCGAAGCTTCTTAAAGGCTGTTGCTTCTATGTGTTAAAATAAGTTTATTTTAGAGGTTTTAAGATTGTTGAAAATTCTAAAATATGACATGTAATCTGTTTACAAAATGTGTGCTGGCAGTTGGAATATTAGCGACTTCCATGGGTTATGCGCAGGAATCCCAAGACATTATTTCTCAAATAGAGCAAGAGGCTAATAATACTTCCCAATTGGAAAATTTGGCACATCACCTTTTGGATGTCATTGGTCCCAGGTTAACTGGAACACCACAAATGGAACAGGCCAGTGATTGGGTTATGAAAACCTATGAAAAATGGGGTATTGAAGCCAAAAGGGAGCAATGGGGCGAGTGGAAAGGATGGGAGCGGGGCATCACCCACATCGATATGGTGTCACCTCGTGTGCAATCTTTAGAAGGGATTCAATTGGCTTGGAGTCCAACGACTCCTCCGGAAGGTGTGGTTGGAGAGGTGGTGACCTTGCCTGTAGTGAAAGATTCTATACATTTTCAGAAATGGTTAAAGACAGTAAAAGGAAAGTTTGTTTTGACTTCGATGTATCAGTTAACAGGGCGTCCTGATAGTAGCTGGGAGAAGTTTGCTAAGCCTGAGTCTTTTGAAAAATTGAAGAATTCTCGCGATTCCATAACAAGGGCATGGTATCGAAACATAGCAAGAACAGGTTACAAAAGTGCAGATATTGTGAGGTTATTGGAGAATTCCGGTGCTGTTGGTATTATCTCAAGTTATTGGTCCAAAGGATTTGGAGTGAACCGTATTTTTGGATCTAAAACAAAGGGTATTCCAACTCTAGATGTGGAATTGGAAGATTATGCCATGCTGTACCGTTTGGCAGAAAGTGGAGAGAAGCCCGAAGTTAGGGTGGTGGCTCGTTCCAAAGATTTGGGCTTGGTGCCTGCGTTTAATACCATAGGAATGATTAAGGGGTCTGAGAAACCTGAGGAATATGTCATTTTATCGGCGCATTTAGATTCTTGGGATGGTGCCACCGGAGCAACCGATAATGGAACGGGAACTGTGTTGATGATGGAAGTGATGCGCATTCTGAAAAAAGTCTATCCCCATCCAAAACGTACCATTTTGGTGGGGCATTGGGGAAGTGAAGAACAAGGCTTGAATGGTTCCAGGGCTTTTGTAGAAGATCATCCTGAAATTGTAGAATACGTGCAGGTGGTCTTGAATCAGGATAACGGAACGGGGAGAATCACAGATATCTCAGGGGCAGGTTTTTTAAATTCCTATGAGTATCTTTCGAGGTGGTTGGCAGCCGTACCTAAAGAAATTTCACAGCAGGTGAAAACTACGTTTCCTGGGTCGCCTAGTAGCGGTGGTTCGGATAATGCCTCCTTTGTGGCGGCAGGAGTGCCGGCGTTTTATTTGGGTGCCCTAAATTGGAATTACAGAGATTATACTTGGCATACCAATAGGGATACTTACGACAAGATTGTGTTTGATGATTTGCGGAGCAACGTTATTTTAACGGCCATTTTGGCTTATATGGCATCTGAAGATTCTGAAACTGCTTCCCGTGAAAAAATAGTCATGCCTATGGATCCTAAAACAGGTGAACAGCAATTGTGGCCTGAACAGAAATCCCCAAAAAGGTTGGGTGGTGTTGATTAGTTTTTAGGCTTCAGTAGTGCGATAAGTCCAAATATAGGCCCAATAGCTAAAATCGAAAATATGAGAGGAGAATCGAAACGGCTACTTAATTGGGTTAAAAGTTGAATGCTGAAAATGGTGATTGCAAAACCAATACAATTGACAATGGTTAGCGCGGTTCCTTTTATTTCTGTTGGGGCATTTTGGGCGACCATGGTGGAAAACATAGGAGAGTCCATGATGACTACCATTCCCCAGAAAATCAAAAATGACACAAAAAGGAAATTTCCAAGTTGAAAAACCAAAGGAAAAAGAAGGCAGCATAAGCCCGAAAGTAAAAGTGCTGTTGAGGCGGTTTGTTTAGCTCCTTTTCGTTGGGAAATATATCCAGCCAATACACAGGATAGTCCTCCAATAGCGATTATGGAGAATGCGGTTAAAGAGATGTTGATATGACTATCGTTTTGTTGGTTGTAATGTTTTAGCATAAAGGGAACAAAGGCCCAAAAGGCATAGAGTTCCCACATATGCCCAAAATATCCAAAGGCCGCCGACCGGAATTCTGGGTTCTTAAAAACTCTGGAAACGGCTTTAAAATCTAAACCTTTACTAGCTTTACGGTAAGGGCCGTTTGGCACAAAAATGGCAATGACTACCCCTCCAATGAGGGCCAAACAGGAGGTGGCGGTTAATACATAGGTCCAAGAAATGGTTTGCATCGAGCTTTTCAAAAGATGAGGGAGAGCTGTACCAAAAACTAGAGCGCCAACAAGAAATCCTAATGATTTGCCAAGTCCTTTTTGGTAGTAATCAGCGGCAATTTTCATGCCTACAGGATAAATGCCTGCAAGGAAGAATCCTGTTAAAAAGCGAAATGTCAATAAGGTACTATAGTTGTTACCATTAAAAATCATACAGGAATTGCAAACCGCTCCAAGAATGGCGCAAGTCAAAAAGACTTTGGAAGGAGAAAATCTGTCGGCAATGGTGAGTAAGGCAAAGGTTAAGGTGCCGATTATAAAACCAAATTGTACGGCAGAGGTAAGGTTCCCCAAGGCGGTTTCGGTTAAGTTGAAATTTTTAACCAAATTATCCATGATACCATTTCCTGCAAACCAAAGTGAGGTACAACAAAATTGTGAGATCACAATAATGGGAAGGATGTGTTTGGCTGGTTTTTCGGAAATAGTCATTCGGAAAAATGTCGGTTTTTAAAGTTTTGGTTTGTTCTAATTTCGTTTATTTTTTTCTGAATTACATAATGGATGGAAATAAAAATGCCTCGAGAGGGTCTCGAGGCATTTTATAAAAAAGGATGTTTTTATAATCAATTAAAGTCCAAAAGAGGTCTTTACCGTATCTACATAATCTAGTTTTTCCCACGTAAATAGTTCAACATCCATTGTGATGTCTTCTCCATTTGGTTGCGAAAATACTTTAGAAACCACCTCATTGGTACGGCCCATGTGTCCGTAAGCGGCAGTTTCACTGTACATTGGTTGGCGTAATTTTAAACGCTCTTCAATGGCTGCTGGGCGCATATCGAAAATTTGGCCTACTTTCTTGGCAATTTCTCCGTCCGTCAAATCCACATGTGAAGTACCGTAAGTATCTACAAAGATTCCCATGGGCTCTACAACGCCAATAGCATAACTTACCTGAATCAATACTTCGTCACAAACTCCTGCAGCAACCAAATTTTTGGCAATGTGTCTTGTAGCGTAAGCAGCACTTCGGTCTACTTTACTTGGATCTTTTCCTGAAAAAGCACCACCTCCGTGAGCTCCTTTGCCCCCGTAAGTGTCCACAATAATTTTTCGTCCAGTCAATCCTGTGTCGCCGTGAGGACCACCAATTACAAACTTTCCGGTAGGATTGATATGGTACGTGATGTTGTCGTTGAACAATTGTTGAATGTGCTCTGGTTGTTTTGCTATAACACGAGGAATTAAAATTTCAACCAAATCCTTACGGATTTTAGCTAACATTTCATCGTCGCTTCCAAAGTCGTCGTGTTGCGTAGAAATAACAATAGAGTCAATACGTTGAGGCGTATTGTCATCGCTATATTCTATAGTTACCTGGCTTTTAGAATCAGGGCGCAAATATGTAATATCTTGATTTTCTCTTCTTAATTCGGCAAGCTCCTTAAGAATGTTGTGAGATAAATCCAATGCCAAAGGCATGTAGTTTTCGGTTTCGTTGGTGGCATAACCAAACATCATTCCTTGGTCTCCAGCTCCTTGCTCTTCTTTGGAAGCTCTGTCCACTCCTCTGTTGATGTCTTCAGACTGTTCGTGGATGGCAGAAAACACCCCGCAAGAATTCCCGTCAAACATGTAGGCGCCTTTGGTGTAACCAATTTTATTAATAGTGTCCCTTGCTATTTTTTGAACATCTAGGTAGGTGTTTGACTTTACCTCACCGGCAAGTACTACCTGTCCTGTGGTTACCAAGGTTTCGCAAGCCACTTTGGAGTCTGGGTCAAACGCTAAAAAATTATCAATAAGAGCATCACTTATTTGGTCCGCTACTTTGTCTGGGTGTCCTTCAGATACACTCTCCGACGTAAATAAATATGCCATAAAATATAAATAAAATATGCTTAAAATGGAGAGATTTGACGGTAGCGTCAAAGGAAGTTGTCACTGTCCTTTAGCATTTTTTAATGAGGTTGCAATCAGTCAAATCTTTCCTCTAAAATTCGGCTACAAATGTACTGATTAAATTAAAAGAACAAAACACTTTGCCTTAAAAAGCAACTTAATGAATTGTTAATATATGAATTGGGCGATTTTTTCGAATAAATGGTTAATGTTTAAAAAAAAATGCTATACTATACATTTCAGCAAAGAATCATTAATTTAAGGGTGAAAAACTGAAAATTCTGTATTTCTTTTTAAAACTTATGACTTTTCACGAAGCTTAAGTAATTTTATATCCTCACTCTTACGAGAAAAATTTTATGGGAACACAACCAAAATTAACACGATTTAATCAAGAAGTATTGTCCAAATATCAGATATACAACAGTATATTTATGACCTTGCCTTTTGATACCATTTCCAAGACTGGCGTTTTATTGCCGCTGTTTCATGAAACCTGCAAAAAGGGGTTTGAAAGAGGGGATGATCCCACAACTATTGTGGATACCTTTTTTTCAAAGTACCAAGGCAGGCGCAGTAAGGAAAGTCAAATTAATTTGTTGTTTCGCTTCATTCAGTATATCGAGCGCCAGGTCGTATTGTTCGATGCTATTGAAGATGCCGCTTTCCCTACAGTAAACAACATGGATGGGATTGGGACTTTGAGAAGTTTGAAGGAATCTGTTACTTCTGAAGGGCATTTGGAGATGTTGCGCCAGTATTTGGAAGAATTTAAAGTACGCATCGTACTTACGGCGCATCCTACACAGTTTTATCCTGGGGCTGTTTTGGGGATCATAACAGATCTTACCGAAGCTATCCAAAACAACGATTTGTTATTGATCAATGACCTTTTGGCCCAATTGGGAAAAACACCATTTTTTAAGCACACCAAGCCAACGCCATATGATGAAGCGATTAGTTTGATATGGTATTTGGAAAATGTGTTTTATTATTCCTTCGGAACTATTTATGACTATATCCAACAGAATATTTTTGATGGAAAGCACATAAATAATGATATCATCAATCTTGGATTTTGGCCTGGAGGCGATAGGGATGGAAATCCATTTGTGACTCCGGAAATAACACTTAAAGTGGCCAATAGGCTTAAGATGACCATTCTTAAAAATTATTATAAAAGTGTTAGGGCCTTAAGAAGGCGTTTGACCTTCCGTGATGTAGAAGAGCGCATTTCGGCTTTGGAAGCACAACTATATAACGCGTTTGTCGATGTGAATGCCGAGGATAATATTACGTTGGAGCATTTTCAGTCTGAACTGAAATTCATCCTTGATACAATCGAGGAAAAGCATCAGTCACTTTATTATAAAGAAGTCAACAGTTTGTTGAACAAAGTGCATCTGTTTGGGTTCCATTTTGCCACTTTAGATATTAGGCAAGATAGTAGAGCGCATGACAAGGTGTTTACCGCTATGGTGGATACCTTAATAGAAAGTGGAAGTGATATTTTTCCAAAAAACTACAATGAACTTTCCGAACAAGAGCAGGTGAAAATACTTTCTGAAGTGGAAGGTAAGGTTGATTTGTCCTTGATAAAAGATGAAGAAGTGTTAAAAGCCTTGAATACTATCAAGGTGATTAAAGAGATACAAACCAATAATGGTGAACGTGCTGCAAACCGATATATCATTAGTAATAACCAAACAACGCTTAATGTTATGCAGTTGTTTGCTATGTTAAAGTTGGTAGCCTTCCAAGATGAATTGACCGTGGATATTGGGCCGTTGTTTGAAACGATTACCGATTTGGAAAATGCTCACCTAGTTATGGAAGAGCTTTATACCAATCCAGCTTACAAGGCCCACTTAAAGGCTAGAGGAAATAGACAAACTATCATGTTAGGGTTTTCCGATGGAACGAAGGACGGTGGGTACCTTATGGCGAACTGGGCTATTTTTAAGGCTAAGGAACGCCTTACAGAGGTGTCGCGTAAATATGATGTAACCGTGATCTTTTTTGATGGCCGTGGTGGACCACCAGCAAGAGGTGGAGGAAAGACGCATCAGTTTTATGCCTCATTGGGGCCAACCATTGAAGATAAGG
This sequence comes from Mangrovimonas sp. sgz306409, assembly GCF_059735265.1. Lineage (NCBI taxonomy): Bacteria > Pseudomonadati > Bacteroidota > Flavobacteriia > Flavobacteriales > Flavobacteriaceae > Mangrovimonas > Mangrovimonas sp. sgz306409. The sequence continues at coordinate 136,395 of NZ_JCAPEU010000008.1, read as the reverse complement.
AAGTGCAGTTGACCATACAGGGGCAGACCATCAGTTCTAATTTTGGGACTTTGGATTCTTCTCAATACAACCTGGAGCAGCTGATAAGTTCTGGGCTCAATAACCAGATGCACGAGGATGTTAACCGTATGTCTCCAGACAATGTTGCCGTAATGGATGATTTGGCTAAAATCAGTTTGAAAACTTATATGGATTTCAAAGGGCACCCTATGTTCATTCCGTATTTGGAGCGTATGAGTACCTTAAAATATTATGCGAAGACCAATATTGGAAGCCGTCCATCGAAACGTGGAAAATCTGACAAACTTATTTTTTCTGACTTGAGAGCCATTCCTTTTGTAGGGTCGTGGAGTCAGTTGAAACAGAATGTTCCTGGGTTTTTCGGTGTGGGTACAGCGTTGAAAACCTATGAAGATGTTGGAGAATTTGATAAAGTGAAACATCTGTATAAAAGCTCCAATTTCTTTAGAACCTTAATCGCCAATAGTATGATGTCCTTGTCAAAATCCTTTTTTGACTTAACTAAATATATGGCAGACGATCCTGAGTTCGGGGAGTTTTGGAAAATCATTTATACAGAATACGAAACCACTAAACGCTTGCTGTTGAAATTGACAGGGTTTAAAACCCTAATGGAAGATGAGCCTGCAGGGAAGGCGTCAATTGAAGTAAGGGAATCTATTGTGTTGCCGTTGTTGACCATTCAGCAATATGCATTGAAGAAAATCCAAGAGCTGGAGAAGGCAGAGGTAAGAGATGAAGAACAGATAGAGATCTTTGAGAAGATTGTAACGCGTTCGTTGTTCGGAAATATCAATGCCAGTAGAAATTCGGCTTAGATTAAAAAAAAAATATTTTAAAAAGAAAACCCTCGAAGCATTTGCTGTCGAGGGTTTTTTGTATTTGCAAAGTTAAATTAGTTAATCGTTGTAGGCGTTCATTCCGTGTTCGGTAATGTCCAATCCTTTTATTTCATCTTGTTCTGGAACTCTCAGTCCTATGGTTTTCTTGAGAATGAATAGTACAATGAAAGTGGCTACAATTGCCCAAGCCCCGATACTGAAAACTCCAATGGCTTGAACTCCCAATTGTTTAAAGCCTCCTCCGTAGAACAAGCCTCCATCGGTAGCAAATACACCAACCAATAAGGTTCCTAAGGCTCCAACAACACCGTGTACTGAAATGGCTCCCACAGGGTCGTCTATTTTTAAATTTTTATCGATTACCGCAATAGAGACTACTACAGTAAATCCTGAGATGGCTCCAATAAGGGCGGCTCCAACTGGGGAGACAGCTGCACATCCAGCAGTGATTCCTACCAAGCCGGCTAAGGCGCCATTCAAGGTCATTGATAAATCAGGTTTACCGTACTTAACCCAAGTCAGGATTAAAGCTGTAACTGCTCCAGCTGCAGCGGCCAAGTTGGTGGTGATAACAATATTGGCAACATTGTTGGCGCTTCCTCCTGAAATGGCAAGCTCAGATCCTGGGTTGAAACCAAACCATCCTAACCAAAGAATAAACACACCCAATGCTCCGTACATCATGTTGTGACCAAGGATCGCGTTTGATTTGCCTCCTGTATATTTTCCAATTCTAGGACCTATTAAGGCGGCAGCTACCAATCCGGCCCAACCTCCTACAGAGTGTACAACTGTGGATCCCGCAAAATCAATAAAGCCTAATTCTGTTAACCAACCATCTCCTTGCCATACCCAGTGGCCTGAGATTGGGTAGATAATGGTGGTCATGATCAAAGAGAAAATAATGTAGGTTGAAAATTTTGTACGTTCAGCTACGGCTCCTGAAACGATAGTTGCAGCGGTGGCACAAAATACGGTTTGGAAAAACAAATTGTGCATGTCTCCCGGTTCGTTATAGAACAATGAAGGGCTTCCAATAAATTTTCCTATGGATTCACCATACATGATGGTGTATCCTATGGCCCAAAACCCTAAGGAACCAATGCAGAGGTCCATCAGGTTTTTCATTACAATATTGATGGTGTTTTTGGAACGGGTGAAACCAGCCTCAACCAATGTGAAGCCTGCCTGCATAAAAAATACGAAGATACCGGCAACGAGAATCCAAAAAATATCTAGAACACCATTTATTTCTGTTATTTGGTTTGTTAATTCTTCCATGTTAATTATTTCTTTTCTTAATTAGTTTATTTTAAAGTTTCTCCGCCTTTTTCACCGGTGCGAATTCTGTAGCATTCCGCGATGTCTGAAACGAAAATCTTTCCATCTCCAACCTCGCCAGTTTTTGCAGACTCAATGATGGTTTTTACAGTAATGTCTTCAAAATCGTCATTAACAACGATCGAGAGGTAGCGTCTTTGAATGTCGCTGGTACTGTAGGTAATGCTGCGATATACATGGCCTTCTTTTTCGTTACCAAGACCAGTAACATCCCAATAGGAGAAAAAAACTACTCCCACATTGTGAAGAGCTTCTTTTACTTCTGAAAATTTGGATTTTCTAATGATTGCTTCAATTTTCTTCATTATTAGATAGTTTATTATTTATTAAATGTTGAGCGGGTTGCTAGAACGAATAGATGGCAGCCAATAGGAATGAGCTTAGGCTCTTTTTAGCGTCCAAATCCTTATCCATAAAGGCGTCATCCGATGCGCTGTCCAAACGCAATTCTGGTTTGATGATTAGACTATTGATGGTGTAGCTGCCTGTAAGGGTAGCAGCAAACACGCTGGAATCCTCAACGCCGGTACCGATAGCTCCAAAGTCACCGTCTTCAAGGAAATATTCTCCTCTAAATCCAATAGTGAAGTTGTCACTGGTTGCAAATTGTGGGTACAGTGCTACTCCAGCAAACCCAAAATCGTCATTATTGTAATAGGCGGCATTGATTCCTAAGAAAACACTGCTAGTTATATCGAAGCCTCCTGTATAGTCAATTTCAAAGGCGCCATCATCAGTTAGGAAGTTAAGGAACTGTCCTTTAAATCCTAGTTGGGCTCCAAAGGCGTATTTGTCTGTTGGGTTGAACTCTGTAAGGTCGGTAGGGTTCATTACGGCTAGCATCAAACTAAAATCCTCTGTAAGAGAGAAGTCCGCCTTCAGTCCTGTGTGACTAAAAGGTCCGTAAGAAAATAAATAGGATGTACTGTAGTTAAAGTTGGCAACTGGAGAAATGACTTCGTAGCCAAGGAAAGTGTTGAAGTTTCCAAAGGTAAGTGTCACATTGTCTGAAACATTCCAGTAGGCATAAAGTTGGTTGACAATGTTTCCAGTAGCAGAGTACATGGGGGAGGCAAAAATAGCATCTGTACCTCTTGGTCCAAAAACCAAGTCGGCTACAAAGCCTACTTTTTCGCCTTCATAGGCAGCAACAACATTGGCCATGCCAAGTGCAAATCCCGGTAGGTTGGCAAATGAAGATCCCGGGGCGACAATAGTGCCGTCCTCAAGTTCTTTGTTTGGGGCGTTAAAATTTACCCTGTAGTAGGCATCTATGCTACCACTTAGGGAAAATTTCTTTTTGTCTTCTGAATCACTTTTTGGGGCATCTTCTTGTGCGCTCATTTGGCAGATTGCCAATAGGAGCATGTAAAGGGTAAAAAGTTTTTTCATACAAAATTGTTTTTGTTAATTGATGTATAAATCTATGTAAAAAATAGATTACACCCTGTAAAAAATAGGGGTGAATCGGATATTTTTATGATTTATTTAGTTTTTACCCTCTATTAATTGGGGGTTGTTGTTATTTTTTAAATTTCTTTAAGAATATTCAAATTATTCAAATGACAAAATCTTAAAAAATTAAGTAAAAAAATAGGGTTAACACATGTTAGTTTGGGTTTATTTGAAGTCTTTTTATTTAAATGGTATTTTTGATGATAAAAATTCATTAAGTAAATTTTAGTTTTTTAAGGGTATGATTGGATAATTCTAATTATACAGGCTTGAATTTGGTGAAATCGCAATAATGCTAAGTGTTTTATAATTAATGCATTTTCTCTCCTATATTAGTAAATCCAATTCTAAAGATTTACGTTAAAATTTAAGGTTATGTTGAAGAAACAAGGGTTGTATTTGCCGGAATTTGAGCATGATAATTGTGGTGCGGGATTTATATGTAGTTTAAAAGGAATTAAATCGAATGACATTATTCATAAAGCTCTTCAAATACTTGAAAAACTAGAGCATCGAGGTGCGGTAAGTGCCGATGGGAAAACGGGGGATGGTGCCGGTATATTGGTGGATATTCCGCATGAGTTTTTTGTTGCTAATTGTAAGTTTAAGTTGCCCAAGGAGCGTGAGTACGCCGTTAGTAATGTGTTTTTGCCTAAAAAGGAAAACCAACGGAAATTCTGTATTTCGGTGTTGGAAAAACATATGGAGGAGCAGGGGCTTAAAGTATTGGGGTGGCGTGATGTGCCAGTTGATGAATCTGTGCTTGGAGAAATTGCTGCAGTAACTCAACCTTACATTAAGCAGGTGTTTGTAGGCAAGGGAGATAAGAATCAAGATGATTTTCACTTTAATGTAAAACTGTTTATCGCAAGAAAAAAAACAGAGCACGAAATTATTGGTTCTAAGATTTCCGAAAGTGCATTTTTCTACCTGCCTAGTTTGTCAACTAAAGTCATAATATATAAGGGGCTTTTAATTCCAGAGGATATCAAATTGTTTTATAAGGATTTGAACGATCCTTTATTGGTGACGCGTTTGGCATTGGTGCATCAGCGTTTTTCTACAAATACGTTCCCAACTTGGGATTTGGCACAGCCTTTCCGTTATATGTGCCATAATGGGGAAATCAATACCTTAAGGGGGAATATTTCCCGTATGTATTCTAGGGAAGAATTGATGGAAAGTGAATTGTTTGGAGAGGAAATCAAAAATATCTTGCCTATTGTACTTCCAAGAAAATCAGATTCAGCCTCTATGGATATGGTGGTAGAGTTGTTGTTGATGACTGGGCGCTCCTTGCCTGAGGTCATGATGATGTTGGTGCCGGAAGCTTGGGAGAAAAACCCGGAAATGTCCGATAGTAAAAAGGCCTTCTACGAATATAATTCTTGTTTAATGGAGCCTTGGGATGGTCCAGCATCCATTCCTTTTACCGACGGGGATTATATCGGGGCGGTTTTGGATAGAAACGGCCTGCGTCCATCACGATATTCGGTGACCAAAGATGGTTATGTAATCATGTCGTCTGAAATTGGCGTTATTGAAATTGAGCCTAAAAATGTAGAGCATCACGGACGTTTGGAGCCAGGGAAAATGTTCCTGGTTAATATGAAGGAAGGGCGGATTGTTAACGATGAAGAGATCAAGGAGCGTATTGCAGCTATGCATCCGTATCGCAAATGGTTGGATAATAATTTAATTCAGCTTCGTGATATTCCGTATAATGATTGTCCTGTGTTTTTCAATGAAGAGCCTTTGGACAAACGTAAAGTGGTATTTGGGTATACTCAGGAAGATATCAATACTATCATTTTGCCAATGGCAAAGAACAGTAAGGAGCCCATTGGTTCTATGGGAAGCGATACACCTTTGGCCGTGTTGTCTGAGCGTCCCCAATTAATTTATAATTATTTCAAGCAGTTATTTGCTCAGGTTACCAATCCGCCTTTGGATGGTATTCGTGAAGAGTTGATTACCGATATCAGTCTTACTTTGGGTAGTGATTCCAATATTTTCGAGATTGACGAAAAACATTGTCAAAAGCTGAAAATCCAAAATCCAGTGATTTCCAAACAGGATTTGGATAAAATAAAAAGTTATAGAAATCCTCTTTTTAAGGTGGAGCAAATTCCAATACTTTATGATGTTAACAAAGGTCATAACGGTTTGGAGGATGCCTTGGAAGATATATTGGCTCAGGCAGCAAATTGTATAGAGGAAGGAACAAACATCATAATTCTTTCCGATAGAAATATAAGTGAACAGAAGGCGCCGATTCCTGCCTTGTTGGCTTGTTCCTATGTGAACAGTGGTTTGTACAAGTTGGGAAAACGTTCCCAGTTAAGTATCATTATAGAGTCGGCTGAACCTAGAGAGGTGCATCATTTTGCAATGCTTTTTAGTTATGGTGCTAGTGCTATTAACCCATATATGGTCAATGAGATTATCGAGGATCAAATGGAAGATTTGAATGATTCTTCCATAGATCCGCTACAGGCCATAAACAACTATAATAAAGCGGTTGGAAAAGGGATTTTGAAAGTGATGAATAAAATAGGGATTTCTACGCTTAACTCCTACAGAGGTGCGCAGTTGTTTGAGTGTATCGGTATTAATACGGATGTGGTAGAGAAGTATTTTCCAAAAACTGCAACTAGAATTCAGGGAGTGGATTTGCATCAGTTGGAAAAGGAAATCAATAAACGTTATCAAAAAGCATATCAAAGTAAACATATAGCCGCTAACCTCGACTTAGAAATTGGTGGGCAGTATCGTTGGAGAAGAAATGGAGAGCATCATTTGTTCAATCCATTGTCTGTAGCAAAACTGCAAGAGGCCGTGAGAAGTAACAAGCCTAAGACTTATGAGGAATATTCTAGGATTATCAATGATCAGTCTAAGCACTTAATGACCATCCGGGGCTTGTTTGAGTTTGCTAATTATGATCCAATTCCATTGGAGGAAGTAGAGCCTTGGACCAATATTGTGAAGCGCTTTAAAACGGGAGCCATGTCATATGGATCCATTAGTAAGGAAGCCCATGAAAATTTGGCGATAGCCATGAACCGAATTGGAGGAAAAAGTAATTCAGGTGAAGGTGGGGAAAATGAAGATCGTTTCTATAAAGATGTAAATGGCGACTGGAAGAACAGTGCCATTAAACAAGTGGCATCAGGCCGATTTGGAGTGACTTCCAATTATTTGACCAATGCCCAAGAGATACAGATAAAAATGGCACAAGGGGCCAAACCTGGAGAAGGGGGGCAATTGCCCGGTCCAAAAGTGAATCCTGAAATAGCTAAAACTAGAAACTCAACGCCTTATGTTGGTTTGATCTCACCGCCGCCACATCACGATATTTATTCTATTGAAGATTTGTCGCAATTGATTTACGATTTGAAATCGGCGAATCGTGACGCGCGTATCAATGTTAAATTGGTGTCAGAAGTTGGTGTGGGTACCGTAGCTGCCGGTGTTGCGAAGGCAAAAGCTGATGTGGTACTGATTTCTGGTTACGATGGAGGAACAGGGGCCTCACCATTAACGTCCTTGAAACATGCAGGATTACCTTGGGAATTAGGACTGGCAGAAACCCAGCAGACTTTAGTGATGAACAATCTTCGTAACAGAATTGTGGTAGAATGTGATGGTCAGTTGAAAACTGGCAGAGATGTGGCGATTGCTTGTCTACTTGGGGCTGAAGAGTTTGGATTTGCAACGGCGCCTTTGGTAGCTTCAGGGTGTATCATGATGCGCGTGTGCCATTTGAATACTTGCCCAGTTGGGATCGCAACACAAAATCCAGAATTGCGCAAGAAGTTCAAAGGAAAACCTGAGCATGTAGTCAATTTTATGTATTTCGTGGCTCAAGAGCTTCGGGAAATTATGGCGAAGCTTGGTTTTAGAACGGTAGATGAAATGGTAGGAAGAGTTGAAAAGTTGGATAGGAATAAAGCTATTGATTATTATAAAGCTCATGGCATCGATTTGTCACCTATTCTGCATAAAGTAGAAGTGGAAGCGGGGACTAAGCTGTACAACACTTGTAAGCAAGATCATCATTTGGAAAAGTCCTTGGATTTTGAAATTATCAGTCAGGCGCATCCTGCTTTGTTTAGAAAGGAAAAAACCATTTTGGATTTCAAAATAACTAATGAAGACCGTGCGATTGGTGCTATATTGAGTAATGAAATTTCGAAGATATACGGAGCTCAGGGACTGCCTGAAAATACTTTGAAAATCAATTTTAAAGGTTCGGCGGGGCAGAGTTTTGGAGCCTTTGCTACCCATGGTTTGAGTTTGATTGTGACCGGAAATACCAATGACTATATCGGTAAGGGGCTTTCTGGAGCCAAATTGGTGGTGAAAGTACCGGATGAAGCAACGATTGTCCCTGAGGAAAATGTCATTGTTGGAAATGTGGCTTTTTATGGAGCTACTTCAGGGGAGGCTTATATCAACGGAAAGGCGGGAGAGCGTTTCTGTGTTAGAAATTCTGGAGTTAAAACAGTTGTTGAAGGTATTGGTGACCATGGTTGTGAATACATGACCGGTGGAATTGCTGTGATACTTGGTGAGGTCGGACGCAATTTTGGGGCCGGTATGAGTGGCGGTATCGCTTATGTGTATGACAAAAACGAAACCTTTGTAAAAAAATGTAATACCGAAGGCTTGAATTTGGATCCTGTGGTGATTCCAGAGGATATTCAAGAATTGAAACGCCTGATTGAAAATCATTATAATGCCACGCAAAGTGCCTTGGCACAGCGTATTCTTGAAAATTGGGAGCGTGAATTGCCTAAGTTTATCAAGGTGCTTCCTGAGGAATACAGGCAGGCTTTGATACGATTGGAAAATGAAAATAACCTTGTAACGAAATAGAATTATGGGAAAGATCACCGGATTTATGGAATTTGAGAGGGAGGTTGAAAAATATACCGATGTTGAGGATCGGGTTAAAAACTATAAAGAATTTACAATTCCTCTAGCGGAGGATAAGTTGAGAAATCAAGGAGCGCGATGTATGGATTGTGGTATTCCATTTTGCCATAGTGGTTGCCCGTTGGGCAATTTGATCCCTGATTTCAATGATAATGTGTATAAAGGGAAATGGAAAGAAGCTGCAAGAATCTTGCATGCTACCAACAATTTTCCTGAATTTACAGGGCGCTTGTGTCCTGCGCCATGTGAGGAGGCCTGTGTGTTGGGGATCAATGAAGATCCTGTAACTATAGAAAATATTGAAAAGAATATTGTGGAAACCGCTTTTAGAGAAGGTTGGATTGTGGCCAATCCGCCTGAGGTGAGGACGGGAAAAAGCGTGGCGGTAATTGGTTCTGGACCATCAGGATTGGCTGCTGCGCAGCAGTTGAACAGAGCGGGGCATAACGTGACGGTTTTTGAGCGTGATGCTAAAGTGGGAGGTTTACTTCGTTATGGAATTCCTGATTTCAAATTGGAAAAATCAATTATCGACAGGAGGATTGCTATTTTGGAAGAAGAAGGAATCATTTTTCAGGTTAATGCACATGTAGGTGATAATGTGAGTGTGGAAACACTTAAAGATGAATTTGATGCCATTCTATTGTGTAACGGTGCTACGGAGAGACGTGGTATTCCTATAAAAGGAGCGCATTTAAAAGGGGTGCATCAGGCTATGGAGTTTTTGAAAATGAATAATCAATATGTTGACGGGGAGTTGGAGTTCGACGATATATTGAGTGCCAAGGATAAAAATGTGATTGTGATTGGTGGTGGAGATACAGGTTCGGATTGTATTGGGACTTCCAATAGGCATGGTGCTAAATCGGTTGTTAATTTTGAGATATTGAGTAAGCCTTCAGTTGGTAGACCAGCCAATCAGCCTTGGCCTTATTGGCCAATGAAGTTAAAAACAAGTTCTTCACACCAAGAAGGAGTGGAGCGTTTTTTTAGTATTTCAACTAAAGAATTTTTAGGGGATAAAAATGGGAACCTAAAAGGTCTTAAAACTGTTGAGGTAGAATGGATTTTTAAAGATGGTGAGCGACCTCAGTTAAAAGAAATTCCAGATACAGAAAAAAAATGGGACTGCGATTTGGTGCTCTTGGCCTTAGGATTTACGGGGCCAGAAAAAACTTTGGTGGAACAATTTGGTTTGGACACCGATTTTAGAAGTAATATTCAGGCTACGGTTTCCGATTATAAAACCAATGTTCCGGGAATTTTTGCGGCGGGTGATTCCCGTAGGGGTCAATCTCTAATTGTCTGGGCTATTTCAGAAGGGAGGCAAGCGGCCCATCATATTGACAAATATTTGATGGGATCTACCGACCTGCCACTAAAGGATGATAGCGATTTGCCGCGAGTTTAAGAAATGAGCTTAAAAACTTGGATTCCTGATGGATATTTTTGATATTTGATGAACATCATGAACAGAAACGTATTACACATTATTTCCATTATTATCATCGCGATTATTTCGTTAAGGTAGGGAATGCTGTGTTGTCAATATTTAAAGTCAAAGCCTTCCCTGTTTGGGAAGGCTTTTTTTATTGGTAAAATTAAGGCCTTGAACATCATATTGTAAAGCATTTAAGTAACTGTAAATCAGCTAGTTGAATTATATTTGATTTGCTTGAGTTTAACCTTGGATTACAATCGAAAAAATAAGATAAAACACAAACTTTTAATTTAGAACTAATTATTGAGAGAAGTATAATAATAAGAATGAATAAACTTAATAAATACAGTAAAACAGTAACTCAGGATCCTACTCAGCCGGCGGCTCAAGCAATGTTGCACGCCATAGGATTGACGAATGAAGATTTTTTTAAGCCAATTATTGGCATTGCAAGTACCGGCTATGAAGGTAACCCTTGTAATATGCATTTAAATGATTTGGCAAAATTGGTGAAGGAGGGAACCCAGAACGAAGATGTGGTTGGTTTGATATTCAATACCATTGGGGTGAGCGATGGAATTTCCATGGGAACTCCAGGAATGAGATATTCTTTGCCTTCAAGAGATATCATTGCCGATTCTATGGAAACAGTAGTTCAGGCGATGAGTTATGATGGATTGGTGACAGTCGTAGGTTGTGATAAAAATATGCCTGGAGCTTTAATGGCCATGATTCGATTGAATCGTCCTTCTATTTTGGTTTATGGAGGAACTATTGATTCTGGGTGTCATAATGGTAAGAAGTTGGATGTGGTCTCTGCTTTTGAGGCTTGGGGAAGTAAAGTGGCGGGAACCATGACCGAAACAGAATATCAAAGTATTGTGGAAAAGGCGTGTCCGGGAGCTGGTGCTTGCGGAGGTATGTATACAGCCAACACCATGGCTTCGGCTATTGAAGCCTTGGGGATGACGCTTCCATATAATTCTTCCAACCCTGCACTGAGTCAGGAGAAGAAAGATGAATCAGTTAGAGCAGGTGAGGCTATGCGTTTGCTGCTGGAAAAGGATATTAAACCTTCGGATATCATTACCAAAAAGTCTCTTGAAAATGCCATAAGGTTGGTGACTATTCTTGGAGGTTCCACTAATGCGGTGCTGCATTTCTTGGCAATTGCTAGAGCGGCCCAGATAGAATTCACGCTTGAGGACTTTCAGAAAATTAGTGACAACACGCCTTTTTTGGCCGATTTGAAGCCTAGCGGAAAATATTTGATGGAAGATGTGCATGTCGTAGGTGGTATCCCGGCCGTACTAAAATATTTATTGAAAAAAGGATTGTTGCATGGGGATTGTTTGACTGTAACAGGTAAAACACTTGCAGAAAATCTTTTGGACGTACCAGATTTATCTCCCGATCAAGATGTCATCAAACCTTTAGAAAGTCCTATAAAAGTTTCAGGACACTTACGTATGCTTTATGGCAATTTGGCTTTGGAGGGAAGTGTGGCAAAAATTACAGGGAAAGAGGGCTTGAGTTTTGTTGGGAAAGCTAAGGTGTTTGATGGAGAATATGCAGCCAATGATGGGATTCGGGATGGTAAAGTTGAAAAAGGTGATGTGGTGGTGATTCGTTATGAAGGGCCGAAAGGAGGGCCTGGTATGCCGGAAATGTTGAAACCAACAGCTGCTATTATCGGTGCTGGATTGGGGAAAGATGTTGCCTTGATTACCGATGGAAGATTTTCGGGTGGAACTCATGGTTTTGTAGTGGGGCATATTACCCCTGAAGCGCAAGAGGGTGGAAATATCGCTTTAGTTAAGGATGGTGATTTAATTACGATAGATGCTGAAACCAATGCCATTATGTTGGAAGTTTCGGAAGAAGAATTACAAGAAAGAAGAAAACAATGGAAGGCACCTAAGTTAAAATTTGATAGAGGGGTGCTGTATAAATATGCAAGAACCGTATCGTCTGCTTCCAAAGGATGTGTGACCGATGAATTTTAGTTTCCAGACGGGTCTTTTTTAACATAAGTTGAGACTATGAATACAGAAACATTGAAAGAACAAAAAGTAACCGTAGCAACTACGGAGCGCATTTCGGGCTGTGAAGCCATTGTGCGCTGTTTGTTGGAGGAAGGTGTGGATACCATTTATGGATATCCTGGAGGGGCAATCATGCCTGTGTATGACGAATTATATAAATACAGAGAGCAACTTCATCATGTCTTGACTAGGCACGAGCAGGGTGCTGCCCATGCGGCGCAAGGTTATGCGCGTATTTCAGGAAAAGTTGGTGTTGCCATGGCTACCTCTGGTCCCGGTGCGACTAACTTGATTACAGGAATTGCCGATGCGCAAATTGATTCTACACCTATGGTGTGTATTACGGGGCAGGTGGCTTCGCATTTGTTGGGAAGTGATGCCTTTCAGGAAACTGATATCATTGGAATTTCCACACCTGTGACCAAATGGAACCATCAAGTCACCAGAGCGGAAGATATTCCTGAGGTTTTGGCCAAAGCCTTTTACATCGCCAGAAGCGGGCGTCCAGGGCCTGTATTAATAGATATTACCAAAGATGCACAATTCGCAGAATTTGATTTCAAGTATAAAAAATGTACTGGAATAAGAAGTTATACACCGATTCCAAAAATGGATTTGGAACAGGTGAAGGCTGCCGCGGAATTGATCAATTCAGCCAAAAAACCAATGATTGTTTGGGGGCAAGGGGTAATCCTTGGTCAAGCGGAAGAGGAGTTTAAGGCCGTTGTTGAAAAATCTGGTATTCCTTCAGCGTGGACAATTTTGGGAGCTTCGGCCATTCCTACAGACCATCCGTTAAATGTGGGCATGGTGGGAATGCATGGCAATTATGCACCCAATAAATTAACCAATGAATGTGATGTACTGATTGCAATAGGGATGCGTTTCGATGATCGCGTTACTGGTAACTTGGCTACCTATGCCAAACAAGCCAAAGTCATTCATTTTGAAATCGATCCTGCCGAAGTGGACAAGAACGTTAAAACAGATATTGCTGTTTTGGGAAATGCCAAAGAAACTTTGGCGGCTTTACTTCCTTTATTGGATCAAAAGAATCATGAGCAGTGGCATGATGAATTCAGAAAGCTTCATGTTGTGGAGTTTGAAAAGGTGATAAAAAAAGATTTGTATCCGACTAAGGAAGGTTTGACGATGGGGGAAGTGTTGAAAGAAATTAATGAGCAGAGTAAAGGAGATGCGGCAATAGTAAGTGATGTTGGGCAGCATCAAATGATTGCCTGTCGCTATGCGAAATTCAATAAATCCAAAAGTAATATTACTTCAGGCGGATTGGGTACCATGGGGTTTGCACTTCCTGCGGCTATTGGCGCTAAAATGGCGGCGCCTGAAAGGGAAGTGGTCGCTATTATTGGTGATGGTGGTTTCCAAATGACTATTCAAGAGTTAGGAACAATATTCCAGCAGCGTTTGCCTGTGAAAATTGTAGTGCTGAACAACGAGTTTTTAGGCATGGTAAGGCAGTGGCAACAGTTGTTCTTTGATAAGCGCTATGCTTCCACAGAGATGATCAACCCTGATTTTGTCTCCATTGCAAAAGGCTATTATATAGAAGCTAAAAAAGTCACTAAACGGGAAGATTTAAAGGATGCAGTTGCTGAAATGATGGGTAATGCAGGGCCTTATTTCTTGGAGGTTTGTGTGGAGAAAGAGGATAATGTATTTCCTATGATTCCTACGGGAGCTTCAGTGTCGGACGTAAGATTAAGTTAATTATGGAAAAAACAATTCATACATATACAGTTTCAATTTATACCGAAAACAATATTGGCCTGCTCAACAGGATTTCGGCTATTTTTCAACGAAGACATGTCAATATTGAGAGTATAGTCTCTTCGGTTTCTGAAATCAAAGGGGTGTCTCGGTGGACCATTGTGGTCAAAGTTTCAGAAGAGCAGATCAAGAAAATTGTTGGGCAAATTGAAAAGCAGGTAGAGGTTATTAAGGCTTATTACCATAAGGACGAGGATACCATTTATCAGGAATCCTGTTTGTTCAAAATCAAATCAGATTTGCTATTTGAAGAGCGAGAAATCCAAAATATTATCAAGGACAGCGGCGCCAATATTGTTACTGTGAACAAGAAATTTTTTGTACTTGAAAAATCAGGAAGGCGCAATGAAATTGAGGAAATATACAACCAATTAATTCCTTTTGGAATCATGCAATTTGTCCGATCAGGAAGGATTGCCGTAACCAAAGACGAAATGAAAATATCAGAAATGCTAGCAGCATTCAGCAATTAAAACATACAAAGCAATGTCAAATTATTTTAACACACTTTCATTAAGAAAACAATTAGAGCAATTAGGAAAATGTCGTTTTATGGACGCCTCAGAGTTTGAGGATGGCGTAAACGTTTTAAAAGATAAAAAAGTAGTGATTGTGGGCTGTGGAGCTCAAGGATTGAATCAAGGATTGAACATGAGAGATTCCGGGTTGGATATTTCTTATGCCTTAAGACCGCAAGCGATTGCTGAAAAGCGTGCTTCGTATAAGCAGGCTGTGGAAAATGGATTTACCGTAGGAACTTATGAAGAGCTCATTCCAGATGCCGATTTGGTGTTGAACCTAACACCGGATAAACAACATACCAATGTGGTGAATGCTGTGATGCCAATGATGAAACAAGGAGCGACTTTGTCATATTCACATGGATTTAATATTGTTGAAGAAGGGACTCAAGTACGTAAAGATCTTACCGTAATTATGGTGGCGCCAAAATGTCCAGGAACTGAAGTTCGCGAAGAATACAAAAGAGGTTTTGGGGTACCGACACTTATCGCGGTGCATCCTGAAAATGACCCTGAAGGCAAAGGCTTGGCACAGGCAAAAGCTTATGCCGTGGCAACTGGTGGGCATCGTGCTGGGGTTTTGGAATCGTCATTTGTGGCTGAGGTAAAGAGTGATTTAATGGGGGAACAGACCATTTTGTGTGGCGTGTTGCAAACAGGTTCTATTTTATGTTTTGATAAAATGGTTGAGGAAGGTGTTGATTCTGAGTATGCTGCAAAATTGATTCAGTATGGTTGGGAAACCATAACGGAAGCATTGAAACACGGAGGAATTACCAATATGATGGATCGCCTTTCCAACCCCGCAAAAATTGAAGCTTACAGGTTGTCTGAAGAATTGAAAACTATCATGAAACCTTTGTTTGAAAAACATATGGATGATATTATTTCAGGTGAATTCTCGAAAACCATGATGGAAGATTGGGCTAATGATGACGTAAATCTTTTAAAATGGAGAGCGGCCACAGCTGAAACAAATTTCGAGAAAACATCATTAACGCCTAATCATATTTCTGAACAAGAATATTTTGATAATGGAACCCTAATGGTGGCTTTTGTAAAGTCAGGGGTTGAGTTGGCATATGAAACTATGGTGAGTGCCGGTATTATTGCAGATTCTGCGTATTACGAGTCTTTGCATGAATTACCATTGATAGCCAATACCATTGCGAGAAAGAAATTGTATGAAATGAACCGGGTGATTTCAGATACTGCTGAGTATGGTTGTTACTTGTTTGACCATGCAGCAAAACCTCTGCTAAAAGGGTTTATGGAAACCGTTTCAGTGAATGTGGTAGGGAAACCATTTTCAAAATCTAATGCAGTTGATAATTTAGAGCTTATTGCGGTTAATGACGCAATAAGGAACCATCCGATTGAGACAGTTGGAAAAAGGTTGAGAAGTGCTATGACAGCCATGAAAGTGATAAAGACAGCAGAAATCAATGAAGCAGTGTTGTCTTAAGTAGAAAGTAAGCAGAAATTAAAAGTATGGAAAATACAACCACAACCTATTTCCCAACATTGGAAGCGGTAAAAGCGGCGGCAGATAAATTGCAATCTGTCGTCCATCACACGCCGCTTACCTCGAATATGTTTTATTCAAGGGAATTCAGGAGCGATATATTATTCAAAAGAGAGGATTTACAGTTGGTA
Organism: Mangrovimonas sp. sgz306409; assembly: GCF_059735265.1. Classification (NCBI taxonomy): domain Bacteria; kingdom Pseudomonadati; phylum Bacteroidota; class Flavobacteriia; order Flavobacteriales; family Flavobacteriaceae; genus Mangrovimonas; species Mangrovimonas sp. sgz306409. Next base: position 120,341 of record NZ_JCAPEU010000008.1, on the reverse strand, counting down.
CGTTCCTATAAAATTAGGGGCGCTTACAATAAAATGGCGCAACTCAAGGATTCTGAAATTGAAAACGGGGTGGTTTGTGCAAGTGCTGGTAACCATGCTCAAGGAGTCGCCTTGTCCTGCAGATTGTTGAAAATTAAAGGGAGCATTTTTATGCCTGCCCCTACACCAAAGCAGAAAATCGATCAGGTTAAAATGTTTGGTGAAGATTATATTGAAGTGGTGTTGGAAGGCGATACTTTTGATGATGCCTACGCTGCGGCAATTCAAGAACAGGAGCAGTCCAATAAAACATTTATACATCCTTTTGATGATGAAAAAGTCATTGAAGGACAGGCTACCGTTGGCTTGGAAATTATTCAACAGGCAAAAGAGCCGATAGATTATGTGTTTGTGCCTATTGGAGGTGGTGGTTTGGCTTCTGGTTTGTCAACCGTTTTTAAGGAATTATCTCCCAGTACCAAGATTATTGGGGTAGAGCCAGAAGGCGCGCCTTCAATGTCGGTTTCATTGAGGAACAACAAAAATACCAAACTTAAACATATTGAGAATTTTGTGGACGGGGCCGCTGTTAAAAAGGTAGGTGATAAAACCTTTGAAATCTGTCGGCAGAATTTGGATGATGTTATCACAGTTCCGGAGGGGAAAATTTGTCAAACCATTTTGGAACTTTACAATAAAGAAGCCATTGTAGTGGAACCTGCAGGCGCCTTGAGTATTGCTGCTCTCAGTTTTTATGCCGATAAAATAAAAGGTAAAAATGTGGTGTGCGTGGTGAGTGGAAGTAATAACGATATCACTCGTATGGCCGAAATTAAGGAGCGCGCCTTGTTATATTCAAATTTGAAGCATTATTTCATAGTGAAATTCCCTCAAAGAGCAGGAGCACTTAAGGAATTTGTGGTAGATATTTTAGGTCCTGGAGATGATATTACGCACTTTGAATACACAAAAAAATCCAATCGTGATAATGGTTCTGCAGTCGTGGGGATTGAGTTGAAATCGCCTCAGGATTTGGAGCCCTTGATTACCAAAATGAAACTACATAAATTTTATGGCGATTACCTCAATAACAAGCCGGATTTATTTCAGTTTTTAGTATAGCTTAATAACTTTTAAGTAATGCTTGGAAGAGTACTTTGTTGTATCTTTATGCAAAGCATTCTTCATTAAAAAACTATTGTATTATGACGTCTACGTTTACAGAAATTCCAGAACAATATCAAATTAAAAATCTCGTACATCAAAACACATATTTGGTAGGGGGCGAGTTAAAAAAATGGAATGGTGAAACGTCAAATGTGTATTCTACCATTTCTTCCACCGAAGATTATCAACCTACCTTATTGGGGAGCATTCCAACCTTAGGAAAAACCGAGGCTTTGGAAGCCCTTGACGCGGCTTGTGATGCCTATGGAAAAGGGCAGGGGCTGTGGCCTACTATGAAAGTAGCCAATCGTATTGCTTGTATGGAAAAGTTTGTTGAGCAAATGAAAACCAAGCGAGATGAGGTGGTTAAACTATTGATGTGGGAAATTGGAAAGAATTTACCAGATTCCCAAAAGGAATTTGATAGAACCGTGGAGTATATCTACGATACCATTGAAGACTACAAGCAAATGGATCGGGATAGTGCCAAGTTTGAAAAGCACGATGGCGTTCATGCCCATATTCGTCGGGGGCCTTTGGGTATAGTACTGTGTCTAGGTCCGTATAATTATCCGTTGAATGAAACGTTCGCCTTGTTGATTCCTGCCATTATGATGGGGAATACTACCATTTTCAAGCCTGCCAAACATGGAGTTTTGTTATTGTCGCCGCTGTTGGAGGCTTTCCAGAATAGTTTTCCGAAAGGAGTGGTAAATATTATTTATGGGCGTGGCCGTACTGTGGCTACTCCAATTATGGAAACAGGCCGAATTGATGTGTTGGCCTTGATAGGCAACAGTAAATCCGCAAATGCATTGCAAAGCCATCACCCAAGACAAAACAGATTACGATTGGTATTGGGCTTAGAGGCTAAAAACCCAGCAATTATTTTGAAGGATGCCGATTTGGATTTAGCCATTTCAGAATGTATTTCAGGTACTTTGTCGTTTAATGGGCAACGTTGTACGGCCTTGAAAGTGCTGTATGTACACGAAGATATCGTGGAAGAATTCAATAAGCGATTTTCTAAAAAAGTGGATGCCCTCAATTTTGGAAACCCATGGGATAAAGGCGCGCAGTTAACGCCGCTTCCTGAGCCTGAAAAACCACAATACATCCAAGAATTGATAGATGATGCGCTTGAGAAAGGTGCGGAAATTGTGAATGCCAAAGGAGGAGAAACCACTCCGAATTATATTTTTCCAGCGGTGTTGTATCCAGTAAATAAAGAGATGCGGGTATTTGAAGAGGAACAATTTGGTCCAGTAATTCCCGTGTTATCTTTCAAGGATATTGAAGAACCAATGAGTGATATTGCCGATTCCAATTATGGGCAGCAGGTAAGTTTGTTTGGAAGTGATGTGAAAACCCTAGCGCCACTTATCGATACCCTGGTGAATTTGGTTTGCCGTGTGAATTTGAATAGTTCCTGCCAAAGAGGACCAGATGTATATCCATTTACAGGTAGAAAGGATTCGGCGGTAGCTACTTTGAGTGTGCACGATGCGCTACGTTCGTTTTCCATAAGGACTTTTGTAGCCTCTAAGGATAACGACTATAACAATGCGATATTGAACAATTTATTGGACTCCAAAGCTTCCAACTTTGTGAGTACAGACTATATTCTTTAGTGCTTTGTAAAAAAAGATTCTGTCCCTTTGGGATGGAATCTTCGTAATGTTTGCCCCTTTTAATCAAAAAAATCATAATAATTCTTAAAAATTAAGGGGCAAATGAATACGGTATTGAATAATGTTTTAAATTTGGACCATGCAAAAATTAAAGAATAATAATGGTGTGATTGGTAGGTGTTTGCCCTATAGCAAACCCCGCCGTGTTTAGTATTTTCTTCATTCTATAGACTAAGCATTCACTTATTAATTATTTTTTTAAATTGAAAAAAACAGCACAAATAACATCCTTTACAAATTCTATTATTGCTTTCAATAGCAATCCTAGGCTACGTGTTGTTTTTAACCGCCGCCCGTAGGGGTGTGTGTCCTATTCTTGGAATTTTAGGTGAGTCCGATTCCGCTTTCAAAACATTTATTTAATATTTTTAATAAAAAGAAAGGCAATGAAGATTGTTATAGCAGATAAATCTCATGCGGTTTACGCGCCATTAATATGCGAAACCATTTCAGAATCAGCAAAAGTTAGAGGTACTGGTATTGCTAAACGTACCCCAGAATATATCATTACCAAAATGGAAAATGGTAATGCCGTTATTGCTTTAGACGGCGATAAATTTGTTGGTTTTTGCTATATCGAGGCCTGGGGCCACGGCAAGTTTGTAGCGAATTCCGGTTTGATTGTCCACCCAGATTATAGAGGTTTGGGGATGGCTAAAAAAATTAAAGCAAAGATTTTTGAGCATTCCAGAACCAAATTCCCAGACGCAAAAGTATTTAGTATAACCACTGGTTTGGCTGTCATGAAAATGAACAGTGAACTGGGTTATAAACCTGTGACCTTTTCGGAATTAACAGATGACCAAACTTTTTGGAATGGTTGCCAAACCTGTAAGAACTATGATGTTTTACAGCGAACTGAGCAAAAAATGTGCTTGTGTACAGGAATGCTCTATGATCCTAAAAAACAAGTAGAGGAAAAAAAGCAGATTAAAACAAAGGTGTATAAAAGGTTAAAGAGCATTAAGGAGAACCTGTTTTTAAAAAAGGAGAAATAATGAGTAAGAAGTTAGTAATTGCGTACAGCGGTGGGTTGGATACGTCCTACTGTGCTGTAAGTTTGTCAAAGGCGGGCTATGATGTGCATGCCGTAAGTGTGAATACGGGAGGTTTTACAAAACAGGAAATTGAGCATATTGAAGCCAATGCCTATAAAATGGGAGTATCTACCTATAAAAATATTGATGCTGTTGCCACCTTTTATAACAAGGTTGTGAAATATCTTGTATTTGGAAATGTATTAAAAAACAATAGCTACCCGCTTTCTGTGAGTGCAGAAAGAATTATTCAGGCTATTGAAATTATTGAATATGCCAAATCCATTGGAGCTAAATATATTGCCCATGGAAGTACTGGCGCTGGAAATGACCAAGTGCGTTTTGACATGATTTTCCAAACCTTGGCTCCAGAAATTGAAATCATTACCCCAATTAGGGATCAAAAATTATCAAGACAGGAAGAGATCGATTACCTAAAAAGTAATGGTATTGAAATGTCTTGGGAAAAGGCTAAATATTCGGTGAATAAAGGACTTTGGGGAACCAGTGTAGGAGGCGAGGAAACCTTGACTTCAGGCAAGCCATTGCCGGAACATGCTTATCCTTCACAACTGAAAAAAGAAGGTGAAGAAAAAGTAGTCTTGACGTTTACAAAAGGGGAATTGACTGCTGTAAATGGAAAAGAAAATGCACCTGAAAAGAATATTCAAATATTGAATGATTTGGCAGCGCCTTTTGCTATAGGAAGAGACATTCATGTTGGAGATACCATTGTGGGAATCAAGGGGCGTGTAGGATTTGAAGCTGCAGCAGCTTTAATTACCATTAAGGCGCATCATTTGTTGGAAAAGCACACTTTGACCAAATGGCAGTTACAACACAAAGAGTATTTGGCAAGTTTTTATGGGATGCATTTGCATGAAGGGCAATATTTGGATCCAGTAATGAGAAACATTGAAGCTTTCTTAGAAAGCAGCCAGGAACAGGTGTCTGGTGATGTTACCGTAAGTTTGAAACCATATCACTTTACCTTGGATGGTATTGAATCTGCTCATGACTTAATGAATGCCAAGTTTGGAAGCTATGGAGAAATGAACAAGGGATGGACTGCAGATGATGCCAAAGGATTTATCAAAATCTTCGGTAACCAGAACAAAATCTATCACCAAGTAAATTCAGAATCATGATTAGAACCGGAATTATTGGTGGCGCAGGGTATACAGCAGGAGAACTCATTAGGTTGCTGTTAAACCATTCAGAAACCAAAATCGATTTTATTTATAGTACATCCAATGCAGGCAACCCTATTAGTGCCGTTCACCAAGATTTGTTGGGCACCACGGATTTGCAGTTTTCAAGTACCATCAATCCTGAAGTAGATGTGTTGTTCTTGTGTTTGGGACATGGGAATTCTAAGGCGTTTTTGGAAAACAATCAGTTTGCCGATCATACAAAGATTATTGATTTAAGTAATGATTTTAGATTGGAAGCCGACAAGACCTTTCAAGGGAAAACCTTTGTGTATGGACTTCCAGAATTAAATAAAGCCGACATTAGAAAAGCTGATTATATTGCTAATCCGGGATGTTTTGCTACCGCTATTCAATTGGCATTATTGCCTTTGGCTAGTGCAGGGAAATTGCAGGGTGATGTGCATGTAAATGCCGTAACAGGGGCAACTGGAGCAGGAACTTCATTGTCCGATACCACGCATTTTACATGGAGAGACAACAACTTTTCATATTATAAACCTTTTACCCACCAACATTTAGGGGAAATCAACCAGTCGGTAAAACAGTTGCAATCCAGTTTTGATTCCAATATTTTGTTTATGCCTAACAGAGGGAATTTTTCAAGAGGAATTTTCGCTACGGCCTATACCAAATTTGAGGGTGATTTGGAAGAAGCCAAGGAGCTGTATGAAGCCTGTTATAAGGACGATGCCTTTACTTTCGTGTCCCAAAATCCATTGCACCTAAAGCAGGTAGTAAATACCAATAATTGTTTTGTGCATTTGCACAAGCACGATGGAATGCTGTTGGTGACAAGTATCATTGATAATTTGCTGAAAGGCGCTTCGGGTCAGGCAATCCAGAATATGAACTTGATGCATGGATTTTTTGAAACCGAAGGATTGAATTTAAAAGCCAATTATTTTTAAACATATAAGTCTATGAAATTAGCCGTTATTGGATCAGGTAATTTAGGGCAATCTATTGCCAAGGGTTTAATCACTACCAATGCCGTTACAACTTTGTTTTTAACAAGAAGGCATGTAGAAGCCATTTCAGAATTTGAAGGATACAAAGGGGTTACCACCACCAACGACAATGTGTTGGCAGTGAAGAATTCCGATATTCTCATTTTTGCAGTGCAACCCTCCCATTTGGAAGCAATTTTGAAAGAAGTAGCTCCCTACCTGACTGAAAAACATGTGTTAATTTCAACCATCACAGGTTACACCATTTCTAGGATTGAAGCCATTGTAGGAGAGAATCAATTTATCATCAGAGCCATGCCTAATACGGCCATTGCTGTTGGGAAATCCATGACCTGTTTGTGTAGTAACGAGCAAGGTGCCAAGCGTATTAAAGTGGCCGAAGCAATATTTAAAAGATTGGGACATACTTTGATCATTCCAGAAACCCAAATGCAGGCGGCCACCGTGGTTTGTGCTAGTGGAATTGCCTTTTGGATGCGTTTGATACGCGCCACTACCCAAGCGGCCATTCAATTGGGGTTTGATGCAGAAGAGGCTCAGGAGTTGGCCATGTATACCTCAGAAGGAGCGGCGAGTTTGTTGATTAACAACGGACATCATCCAGAGGAAGAAATCGACAAAGTAACCACGCCAAGAGGTTGTACTATTGAAGGCTTGAACGAGATGGAACACAAAGGCTTGAGCTCCTCTTTAATTCAAGGTATGGTAGCCTCATTTAACAAAATCAACAATATTAAAAAAGAACAAATATGAGTTTGTTTAAGGTATATCCGTTGTTCGACATCACGCCAGTTAAGGCGAAAGATGTCCTTGTATATGATGACAACGGTACCGAATATTTAGATCTCTATGGCGGTCACGCCGTAATTTCCATAGGGCACTCTCACCCCGAATACGTATCGGCTATTTCAAATCAAGTGGCACAATTGGGCTTTTATAGCAATGCCATTCAAAATCCATTGCAGGAGGAATTGGCGGAAACATTGGCAAGGGTGTCTGGATGTTTAGATTACCAATTATTCATGTGCAATTCAGGGGCAGAGGCTAATGAAAATGCTTTGAAGTTGGCGTCTTTCCATAACGGTAAAGAACGAATTTTAGCTTTTAGAAATTCCTTCCACGGAAGAACTTCGGCAGCGGTTGCAGCAACAGACAATCCTAAAATTGTAGCGCCATTAAATGCGCAACAGCAGGTGGATTTTGTTGAGTTGGGAGATTTGGAAGCTGTAGAAGCCATCCTAGCTAAAAATGAAACCTGTGCCGTGATTGTTGAATGCATTCAGGGTGTTGGGGGATTGGACGAAAGCACCACAGAGTTTTACCTAGGACTTGAAAGCTTGTGTCAACAATACAATACGCTTTTAATTGCCGATGAGGTGCAAAGTGGCTATGGAAGAACAGGTGATTTCTTCGCGTTCCAAAAACATGGGATAACTCCAGATGTCATTTCATTGGCGAAGGGAATGGGGAATGGTTTCCCCGTAGGAGGGATATTAATCCATCCAAAAATTGAAGCGTCTTTTGGAATGTTGGGAACCACTTTTGGAGGAAATCATTTAGCCTGCGCGGCTTCTTTAGCAGTATTAAAGGTATTGGAACATGAAAATTTGATGACCAATGTAAAAGAAGTTTTTGATTATTTTATCGAGCAAGCAAAATCTCTCAAAGGTCTAAGGAATATCAAAGGAAGAGGCTTGATGCTAGGCTTGGAGTTCGATTTTAAAGTGGCCGATTTGCGCAAACAGTTGATTCATAAACATAAAATTTTCACTGGAAGTGCCAATAATCCAAACTTGATCAGGATTTTGCCGCCACTAACGGTGCAAAAACAACATATCGACCAGTTTTTAACTGCTTTGAAAAGCGAATTATAGATGAAAAAGTATACCGACATAAGCGATATCACTGACCTTGATAGTTTGATAAGAGAAACCATTTTGTTGAAAATGGCACCTTTTAAATATCATGGTTTAGGAAAGCACAAGACCTTGGTGATGCTATTCTTCAATGCGAGCTTAAGGACGCGTTTAAGTACGGAAAAGGCAGCTAGGAATCTTGGTATGGAAGTGATGTCGCTTAATGTTAATGAGGCTTGGCAGTTGGAATTTGAGGACGGAACGATAATGGATGCCAATACATCAGAACACGTTAAGGAAGCAGCACAAGTGATTTCACAATACGCTGATATCATTGCCGTGAGAGCATTTCCAAGTTTGACCAATAAAGCCAAGGACCAGTCGGAATATATCTTAAAAAGTTTTGAAAAATACGCCACGGTACCAATTGTCAATATGGAGAGCGCCACGGCACATCCCTTGCAGGCTTTGGCAGATGCCGTGACTATTTCGGAATTTACAGAAACAAAACGTCCCAAGGTGGTTTTGTCTTGGGCGCCGCATCCTAAGGCATTGCCGCAAGCGGTGGCCAATTCATTTGCATCCATGATGAAACGAATGGATGTGGATTTTCAAATTACCCATCCAGAAGGTTATGAATTGGATCCCAACATTACTAAAGATGTGCCAATTATCTATAATCAGGAAGAAGCCTTAGCCGATGCTGATTTTGTGTATGTAAAAAACTGGAGCAATTTTAATGACTACGGAAAAGTGCTAAATACAGACCCTAATTGGATGATGACTGCAGAAAAACTTGGTAAGGCCAAGTTTATGCACTGTCTACCAGTACGTAGAAATATGGTGGTTGAAGATGCAGTTTTGGATGGTGGACAATCCATCGTGATGCAGCAGGCCAATAACAGAACTTTTGCCGCACAGATAGTATTGAAGCAAATTTTAGAAAACCTGAAATAATGGAAACGCTTAAAATTGTAAAAATAGGAGGAAACATTATTGACGATTCTAAGGCTTTAGATGCATTTTTAGAGCAATTTTCCGAGATGGAATCACCAAAACTATTGGTGCATGGCGGTGGGAAATTAGCTTCCCAATTGGCCCAAAAGATGGAGGTTGAAGTGAAAATGGTGCAAGGCAGACGTATTACGGATGCTGAAACATTGGACATCATTACGATGGTATACGGAGGGAAAATCAATAAAAATATTGTTGCAAAACTTCAGTCGCTTAGCTGCAATGCCATTGGTTTTACAGGTGCTGATGGAAATACGATTGTGTCTGTAAAACGTCCTGTAAAAGATATCGACTACGGATTTGTAGGTGATGTAGAAAAAGTAAATACCGAAATTTTAGAGTTATTGATGAGGCAAGATATCGCTCCAATATTTTGTGCTATTACCCATGATGCACAGGGGAATTTGCTTAATACCAATGCCGATACTATTGCTTCGGAATTGGCCATAGGCTTTGCCAAAAAATACAATGTAGAATTGTATTACTGTTTTGAAAAAAATGGAGTGCTGCGTGATGTGAATGATGAGGATTCTGTAATTGAAACCATCACCGCACCAATTTATCAAAACTTGCTTTCCGAAGGGGTTATTGCCGATGGAATGCTACCTAAATTAAATAATTGCTTTCATGCAATTAACAAAAATGTAACCAAGGTTTGCATTGGCAAACCAAACATGTTAACCCAACCTACCACAAAATTTACAACAATTACCAAATGATTCAAGAACTGACACAGCATGCCATAGCTTTGTTGAAACAGCTCATTGCCACCCCTTCTTTTTCTTCGGAAGAGGATCAAACGGCGGCGCATATTGAGAGTTGGTTCAAAGAGCATGACATTCCTTATAAAAGAGATAACAACAACGTGTGGGCCATCAATAAACATTTTGATGAGAACAAACCAACCTTGTTGCTTAATTCCCATCACGATACCGTAAAACCTAATAATGGCTATACCAAAAATCCTTTTGAAGCCATTGTGGAGGATGGGAAGCTTTTCGGTTTGGGAAGCAATGATGCTGGAGGTTGTTTGGTGTCACTTTTGGCAACCTTTACATATTTCTATGCCAAAGAAGATTTAAAATATAACTTGGTGATTGTGGCTTCTGCGGAAGAAGAAAGTAGTGGGCCTAATGGTTTGAATAGCATGTTGGAGATCATTCCGGAGGTGGATGTCGCTATTGTAGGCGAACCAACACTTATGAATTTAGCTATTGCAGAAAAGGGGTTGGTGGTGTTTGATGCCGTGGTAAAGGGGACTCCAAGTCATGCTGCGCACCCAAATGATGATAATGCTATATACAATACCATTAAGGTTTTGGAATGGTTCCAAAAGTTTCAATTTGAAAAAGTGTCCGAAACTTTAGGAGAGGTGAAATTAACCGTTTCTCAAATTAATGGAGGGAAACAACACAATGCCATTCCTGCCAATGTTGATTTAGTGGTGGATGTGAGGGTGAATGACCAATACACCAATCAGGAAGTTGCAGATATTTTGATGAAGGAAGCACCATGCGATAGCATTGTTCCGAGAAGTTTGCGATTGAATTCTTCTTCCATTCCTGTAGAACATCCTTTGGTGAAAGCTGGAATCGCTTTGGGAAGGGAAACCTATGGGTCACCTACGTTATCGGATCAAGCGGTGTTGTCTTGCCCGTCCTTAAAACTGGGGCCTGGAGACAGTACGCGCTCGCATTCTGCCGATGAATTTATTTATCTGCACGAAATTGAAGAAGGAATTAAGATTTATATTGAATTGCTAAACAACGTATTATGAAGCTCTGGGACAAAGGCTTGGCCATTGATAAAAAAATTGAACAGTTTACTGTAGGAAACGATAGAGAAATAGATTTGCACATTGCAAAATATGATGTTCAGGCATCTCTGGCCCATGCAAAAATGTTACGACATATTGGAATTTTAAATGAGGTAGAGCTTGGCCAGTTGGAAGAAGGATTGCAACATTTGAAGGAACAAATAGAAGCGGGAACATTTGTAATTGAAGACCAGTTTGAAGATGTTCATTCTAAAATAGAATTTGAACTGACCAAAACTTATGGCGAAGTTGGAAAAAAAATCCATACAGCACGTTCTAGAAACGATCAAGTTTTAGTAGCCTTACAGTTGTATTACAAGGAAAATATTCGGGAGATTCTATCAAAAACAGAAACGTTCTTTTTGTCACTTTTGGACTTGGCCGATACCCATAAGGATAAACTGTTGCCTGGCTACACGCATTTACAGGTGGCGATGCCGTCTTCCTTCGGATTGTGGTTTTCTGCCTATGCCGAGATTTTGGCTGATGATAGTTATCTATTGCAGGCGGCCTTAAAAACGGTGGATCAAAACCCGTTGGGCTCGGCTGCTGGTTATGGAAGTTCCTTTGCAATTGACAGGGAATTTACCACCAAAGAGCTTCAATTTGATACTTTAAAATACAATGTGGTAGCGGCGCAAATGAGCCGTGGTAAGAGTGAAAGAACCATCGCGGCTGCTTTAGGAGGTTTAAGTAACACCATGGCGCGTTTTGCAATGGATATTTGTTTGTATATGAGCCAGAATTTTGGTTTCATTTCATTTCCAGATGAATTGACCACAGGAAGCAGCATCATGCCTCATAAGAAAAATCCTGATGTTTTTGAATTACTTCGTGGCAAATGCAACAAAATTCAAGCCCTTCAAACAGAGATGACATTAATTACCAATAACCTTCCGAGTGGTTACCACAGAGATTACCAATTGTTGAAGGAATCCATCATAGCGGGAATAGAGGATGTAAAGGATTTGTTGGATATTTTCAACTATGCCGTCAATCAGGTGGAAGTAAAGGATATCGATTTGAATGATGCGAAATACCGCTACCTTTTTACGGTAGACAATATGAATACTTTGGTAGAGAACGGGATGAGTTTTAGAGAAGCTTATCAGGTTATTGGTAAGCAGGTACAGGAAGGAACTTATACGCCAGACACATCCAAACAACATACCCATGTTGGAAGTATGGGGAACTTACGTTTAGAGGATATCAAGGCTAAATTCGCCAAATAAATCAATACGATTTCGGGATTTGGTGGGTAGCTGCGCAAGCAGCCCCAATAATGCCCGCATGGTTGCCCAAATGGGCAGGAACTACGGGGGTTTCAATGGTGATGTAATCTTTGAATTTATCAAAATCATCAGAAGTCCCACCTCCGAGAATAATCAAATCGGGGCATACCAGAGTTTCAACCAAGCCTAGAAAGGTGTTGAAACGTTTGCCCCATTTTTTGAAACTTAGGTTTTGATCTTTTTTTGAAGACGCAGCAGCCCATTGCTCAATTTTTTCGTACTTCTTGTAAGGGATTTGCCCCAATTCAAAATTAGGAATCAATTTTCCTTCGTAAAAGGCGCCACTTCCCAAGCCGGTACCTATGGTAATGGTGAGTACAAATCCAGGTTTACCTTGGCCAATGCCATAATTCATAACGGCATATCCGGCTGCATCTGCATCGTTGATGACTGTTACGGGTAAGTGTACTTCTTTAGAAAATAATTCTTCTACATTGATGTGATCCCACTCTTCATGGAGGTTTCCAGAAGCTTTACAAATACCATGTTTTATAATACTAGGAAATCCGCAGCCAATAGGTCCAGAGTAATTAAAATGCTTAACAATTTGGGCAAATACTTTGGCCATTTCTTCGGGTTTTCGGGAAGGGGGTGTTGGTATTCTATATCTTTTGGTGATAAGTTCTCCTGTGATGGTATTCACTAATGCTCCCTTCATGCCCGATCCGCCGACATCGATTCCTAGAATTTCCATAGAATTAAATTTTCTGAATGCTTAAAATTACTAAATCTATTAGAAAACCCCTCGTCAAAATGGTGTCATAATTAAGTGAAATTGATTTTTTATATCAATTTTTAGAAACAAAAAAGCACTCAAGAATTGAGTGCCTTTAGATCCTAAAGAAGGTAAACGTTTTTAAATTATTGTAGACTGACCCAAATGGATGTTAGTGAAATTAATATTACTGTCTTTAGGATTGTTGATGAAATCTTCAACAAAATCACCAACCTTAGACGTTGTAATGTTATTATATTTTCTGTTCAAATCTGGGGTCATTATTTCTAATTGTATCGATTTTTCTACAGCATTTCTAACCATATCGGCTTCGTCATTCAATCCAAAATGATCCAATAACATGGCCGCAGACAAAATAGATGCAATCGGGTTTGCAATGTTTTTTCCTTTAGCTTGAGGATAGGAACCGTGGATTGGCTCAAACATGGCATATTTTTTACCTACAGAAGCCGAGGCCAAAAGACCAATAGACCCTCCAATAACACTGGCTTCATCACTGATGATATCTCCAAACATGTTCTCGGTTAAAATAACATCAAACTGTTTTGGATTGAGAATCATTTGCATGGCTGCATTGTCAACAAACAAGAAATCTAAAGTTACATCTGGGTAGGACGTAGAAAGCTCGGTCACTACTTTTCTCCATAAACGGGAAGATTCTAAAACATTGGCCTTGTCTACCAACGTGAGTTTCTTGCTTCTAGTTTGGGCAGCCTTAAATGCCAAATGGGCAATGCGTTCTATTTCTTCACGAGTATATAAACAAAGGTCAGAAGCAGTGTTGCCGTCATCGCTTAAATATTTGTCTCCAAAATAAATACCTCCAGTCAATTCTCGGTAAATACTAATGTCTGTTCCTTTAATTTTTTCATCTTTTAAAGGAGAGGCTCCTACCAGACTGTCATAAGCTTTTACAGGTCTGATATTGGCAAACAACCCAAGTTCTTTTCTAAGTTTAAGCAATCCTTGTTCTGGGCGTACTTTTGCTGAAGGGTCATTGTCGTATTTAGGGTCGCCAATGGCGCCAAATAACACGGCATCACTATGTTTGCAAATGTCTAAAGTGGCATCTGGTAAAGGATTCCCCGTTTCGTCTATGGCAACGGCTCCAACTAGGGCAGGCTTGAACCTAAAGCTATGGTCAAACTCCTGTGCAATTGCCTTTAGGACTTTAATTGCCTGATCGGTCACTTCTGGACCAATTCCATCTCCTGATAAAACAGCAATATCTAATTTCATTTCTTTATGCGAAGGACCATTTGTAGCCTTCTCTACTTGTTAGTTTGTTCTACTTAATTCAAAAGCCTCAATGGCTTCTTTTTTACTTAATAAATAATCAATATCATCATAGCCATTGATCATACAGGTTTTTTTGTAAGCGTCAATTTCAAAGCTTTCTTGTTGATTACTGTCTTTAATCCCAATGGTTTGATTTTCTAAATCAACGATGAGTTCGGTTTCAGGATTTGTCTTGATGGTATTCAACAAGGTTTCAAGATAGGTTTCACTTACCTGAACAGGCAATAGTCCGTTGTTCAAGGCATTTCCTTTAAAGATATCAGCAAAAAAACTTGAAACGATTACTTTAAAACCATAACCAACCAACGCCCATGCAGCATGCTCACGACTGGAGCCACATCCAAAATTATCGCCGGCAACCAAAATGCTTCCCGTGTACTTTGAATCGTTTAAAGGGAAGCTAGTATTGAGATTTCCATATTTGTCGAAACGCCAATCTCTAAAGGCATTGTCGCCAAATCCTTGCTTGTCTGTTGCTTTTAAAAAACGCGCTGGAATGATTTGATCGGTATCTATATTTTCAATGGCCAACGGAATGGCTCTTGATTGTAATGTTGTAAACTTTTCCATATTTGTGTCCTTTCCGTTGAAAGGTTTAGCTCATTAATTCTTTTTCAAAAGCATTTTCGAAAGCTTTTGATACATCTACTATTTTTCCTGCAACCGCTGTCGCTGCTGCCACTAGTGGACTAGCCAAAATGGTTCTGGCACCCTGGCCTTGACGTCCTTCAAAATTTCTATTGGAGGTAGAAACGCAGTATTCGCCTTGCGGTATTTTATCATCGTTCATGGCCAAACATGCGGAACAGCCTGGTTGTCGCAATTCGAAACCGGCAGTTTCAAAAACGTCTTTTAAGCCTTCTTCAATAATTTGGGCTTCTACTTGCTTACTGCCTGGAACTAACCACGCAGTGACGTTGTCGGCCTTATGTTTGCCTTTAATGTAGTTGGCGGCCACTCTAAAATCTTCAATTCTAGAATTGGTGCAGCTACCAATAAATACATAATTGATAGGTTTATCTACTAAGGATTCCCCTTTTTTGAAATCCATATATTCCAAGGATTTTTCAAAAGAAGCATCATTCAAAACAGGGATATGTTCTGAAATTTTAATGCCCATACCAGGATTGGTTCCGTAGGTAATCATCGGTTCAATATCTTGGGCATCAAAAACGTATTCTTTGTCAAAGGTAGCGTCGGTATCTGTAGGCAATGTTTTCCAATAGGCGACTTTGTTTTCGAATTCCTCACCTTTAGGTGCAAATTCTCTGTCTTTTATGTATTCAAAAGTGGTTTGGTCTGGGGCAATCATACCGCCTCGAGCACCCATTTCAATACTCATGTTACAAACAGTCATTCGGCCTTCCATACTCATGTTTTCAAAAACGTCTCCTGCATATTCACAGAAATAGCCTGTTCCTGAATTGGTTCCCAATTTTGAAATGATATAAAGAATGACATCTTTGGGTAGGACGCCATTCTTTAACTTGCCATTAACCGTTACACGTAAACTTTTAGGCTTTGTCAATAACAAACATTGACTTGCAAATACCTGTGCTACCTGACTGGTCCCAATACCAAAGGCAATGGCGCCAAAAGCACCATGGGTAGAGGTATGCGAATCACCACAAACCATGGTCATACCTGGTTGTGTGATGCCTAGTTCAGGAGCCATAACATGGACGATACCATTGTATTGATGTCCTAAATCGTAGAGTGTAATATTATTTTTATGACAGTTTTCGGCGAGCTGTTTTAACTGATTTCTGGACAGCTCATCCTTAACCGGTAAGTGTTGATTTTTTGTAGGGGTATTATGGTCTGCGGTGGCCACAATTTGGTTTGGCCTAAATATTGGAATATCTCGTTCTTCAAGTTCGTTAAAAGCTTGTGGGCTGGTAACTTCGTGAATTAAGTGTTTGTCAATATATAATATTTGTGGGCCATTTTGAATGGAGTCCACAACGTGCGCATCCCAAACTTTATCAAATAAGGTCTTTCCCATTACGCGCTAATTATTTGTTGATATATGTTACTTGTTTCGATGATGCGGTGGATGTCACTATCATCAACTTCTTTTTTACTATCTGCAAAATTCAAGAAACTGGCATAGATTTCGTCCAATTGTAATTTGGTCAATTCGTACCCGATGTTTTTGGCTCTATATGCTAGGGCAGCTCTCCCACTTCTGGCCGTTAATACAATGGCAGATTCGGTAACCCCTACATCTTTTGGATCGATGATTTCGTAAGTTTCTCTGTTTTTAATGACGCCATCTTGATGAATTCCAGAACTGTGGGCAAAGGCATTGGAGCCTACGATGGCTTTGTTAGGTTGGGTGTAAACGCCCATTTGTTCAGATACCAATTGGCTGATGCCGTATAACTCTGGAGTTTTAATGTTGGTATCCAAGTTTAAGTAGGGGTGCTGTTTTAAAATCATGACGACTTCTTCCAACGCCGTGTTTCCGGCACGTTCGCCAATACCGTTGATGGTACATTCAATTTGGCGAGCACCGTTAATGACACCTTCTATGGAATTGGCCGTAGCCAATCCTAAATCGTTATGGCAATGGCAAGACAAGATGGCCTTTTCAATGCCTTTTACGTTTTCTTTTAAGTACTTGATTTTTGCGCCATATTCACTAGGCAAACAATAACCTGTAGTATCAGGAATATTTAAAACCGTAGCTCCAGCTTTAATGGCCATTTCACAAACGCGAGCTAAATACTCATTGTCTGTTCTTCCGGCATCTTCGGCATAAAATTCCACATCTTCCACAAAGGATTTGGCATATTTTACGGCTTCGTAGGCGCGTACCAAAACTTGTTCTCTGGTAGAGTTGAATTTAAATTTTATATGGGAGTCGGAAGTTCCAATACCTGTATGGATTCTAGGTCGTTTGGCATACTTCAGAGCTTCGGCTGCAACTTTTATATCGTTTTCAACAGCTCTGGTCAAACCACAAACTGTTGCATTCTTAACTAATTTGGAAATGGCCTCAACAGATTCAAAGTCGCCAGGGCTTGAAACTGGAAATCCTGCCTCAATAACATCTACTCCTAGTTGGTCCAACTTTTTGGCAATAATCAACTTTTGGGTTGTATTTAGCTTACACCCAGGAACCTGTTCACCATCTCTTAAGGTGGTGTCAAAAATTTGTACGTGCTCTTTAGACATTTATAGAAATATATTTTTGTATTGTCTTACGAATTTATACTTTGGTTATTCATTTCACTTTGGTTTTTAGAAAGTATTACGATGTTCAAACTTGTTTTTGATATGTAAAACACTTGAAATCAATATTTTAAAGTTTATTTTTGTTTGATGACTAAGGACGTGAAAGACAATTTGTTTGTGTTGGTGAAATCCATGACCAAATCGGAAAAACGCCAGTTTAAGCTGTATGTGGGACGGTTGGGAGTTAATGAGGATTCTAAGTTTCTGAATCTGTTCAATATCATGGATAGACTCTCTGTGTATGATGAGGCCATTATCCTGAAAAGTGGGGTGGTCAAAAAACAACAATTGGCCAATGTCAAGGCCCATTTGTACAAGCAAATCCTGATTAGTCTCCGTTTGAACCCTTCTCATCAAAATACGCGGTCGCAATTAAGGGAGCAATTGGATTTTGCTTCAATATTATACCATAAAGGACTTTACAAACAGGCTCTGAAAATTTTGGACAAGTCCAAAGAGTTGGCAATTCAAAGTGAAGAAAAGAATTTGGCTTTTGAAATCGTGGAACTTGAAAAAATCATCGAATCACAATACATTACTAGAAGTATCAGTGGGCGTGCCGATGAATTGACAATCCAGGCGAAAGAGCTGAGCAAGGCCAATGTGATAGCTAGTAAACTTTCCAACTTGTCACTGCAACTTTACGGTTTGTTTCTTAAGATTGGTTACGTTAAAAATGAAGCCGAAGCCAAGCAAATAAGGGACTATTTCCAGGCCCGACTTCCAAAATACGATATCAACGAACTCGGTTTTAGGGAGCGCCTTTGGCTTTACAAGGCCAATTTATGGTATAGTTTTTTGCTTCAGGATTTTTTGAATTGCTATAAATATGCGCTTCGTTGGGTCAAGCTTTTTGATAAACATCCGGACATGATTAACCTTAACCCTGTGTTTTTTATCAAGGGGAACAATTACCTTTTGGAGGCTCTGTTCTACACTAAAAACAAACGAAAATTCGAGCATTATTTAAGAAAATTTGAGACCATTGTTGCGGCTAAATCCTTTCCTAAAGATGAAAATGTTGAAGCGCTTACCTTTTTGTATTTAAATGTCAATAGGCTTAATTATTACTTCATAGATGGGAGTTTTCAGGAAGGTTTGTATCTAATTCCAATTATCGAAAAGGACCTGCAAGAGTATAAAGATCGTATTGATGAACACCACACCATGGTGTTTTATTACAAGTTTGCCAGTTTGCATTTTGGAGCAGGAAACAACAAGGAATGTATAGCTTATTTGGATAAAATTATTTCCAATAAATCCCTATCCATGCGAGAAGATTTGCTCTGTTTTTCAAGAGTATTGAACCTAGTTGCCCACTACGAAGGCGGGTATGATTATCATATTGAAAAGCTTTTGAGGAGCACCTATAAATTCCTTTTGAAAATCAACGATCTATACGAAGTCCAAAAAGAAATGATCAAGTTCATCAAAGGGCTTCAGGATGTGTATCCACAGGATATTAAAAAGGCATTTATTGAACTTCATAAAACCTTTAAAACCTACGAAAACGATCCTTATGAGAGACGAGCGTTCTTGTATTTGGACATTATTTCTTGGTTGGAAAGTAAAATCTACAACAAGCCTGTAGCTCAAATTATCAGGGAAAAGTATTTGGCAGAATTTTCATGATAAAATCATAAAAAATTCAAAAAGTGGAGAATAAATTTGGATTTTAAGTTTTTCTAACTGAATATTTGCACTCACAAAGTTCACTCACTTATTGAAAATGTTATCAAGAAAGGTGGAGGGATTAGACCCAACGAAACCTTAGCAACCCTTTAGCAATAAAGAAGGTGCTACATTCTACTAAAAGCAACGTGCTTTTGGATAGATAACCCAACGAGAATTACAGTCTGTAATTTTCTATAAATTCTTTGTAACATATTTTATTTAGGTATGCCCAATTGGGCTCGAGCTTTTTGTTTTTAAATTTTTAATTTTGAAATGAAAGCACTTAAATTCATGCAACTCGACAATTTTACTCTTGAAAGCGGGGTAGAATTGCCAATACAATTATCTTATCAAACCTTTGGGTTGCCGCTTCATGAAGCCCCAATAGTAGTGGTAAATCATGCCTTAACGGGGAACAGTAATGTTGCCGGAAACGATGGCTGGTGGGGAAGCTTGATTGGAGACGATAAAATTATCGATACCAAAAAATTCACGGTTCTAGCCTTTAATATTCCTGGCAATGGTTACGACGGATTCCTAATTGAAAACTATAAGGATTTTGTAGCGCGTGATGTTGCCAAATTGTTTTTAAAAGGCCTAGAAGAATTAAACATTCAAGAAGTATTTGCCTTGATAGGCGGTTCGCTTGGAGGTGGAATTGCTTGGGAAATGGCCGTTTTAAAACCTAAACTAGCCGAGTATTTAATCCCGGTGGCAACCGACTGGAAATCGACTGATTGGTTGATTGCCAATTGCCAGATCCAAGAACAGTTTTTGGTGAATTCCAACAACCCAGTACATGATGCCCGAATGCACGCCATGCTATGCTACAGAACGCCTAAGTCGTTTAAGGAACGTTTCCAAAGAAGTATTAACAATGAATTGGAAATTTTCAATGTAGAGAGTTGGTTGCTGCACCATGGTAATAAGTTGCAGGAACGTTTTCAGTTGTCGGCCTACAAATTGATGAACCAATTGCTGAAAACCATCGACGTTACCAAAGGAAGGGAAGCCAACGAAAATATATTGGACATTATCAGTTCCAAAATTGCTATTGTTGGGGTGGATTCCGATTTGTTTTTTACTGCGGAAGAAAACAGGGAAACCCAAAAACAAATGGCCGTAACGCATCCAAATGTGACCTATCACGAAATCCATTCAGATCATGGTCACGATGCGTTTTTAATAGAATTTGAACAGTTAGAAAAAATTATAGAGGGCATTTTTAGCCCAGATACAAAACACAGGAAAATGAAAATATTGAAGTTTGGCGGGAAGTCTTTAGGTAATGGAGAAGGTCTTACAAGAGCCCTTGAAATCATAGAGAAAAAGGTAAATGATGGCGAAAAAATAGCAGTGGTTGTATCGGCTAGAGGGAATGCCACGGACGATTTGGAAGCTTTGCTTGAAAAAGCCTCCAAAAAGGAAGCTTATAAGCCTGATTTTGAAGCCTTCAAAACTTATCAAGTGGAGCCATTGTCAAGTATTGATTTTACAGGTGAGTTTTCGGCATTGGAAAATATTTTCGAAGGGGTGGCTTTACTTGGGGATTACAGCGAGAAAATCAAAAGCCAGGTGTTGGCCTTTGGAGAACTATTATCGGCTAAAATTATTTCCGAAATATTGAAAAGCAAAGGCATCAATGCCAATGCAACGGACTCTAGAACCTTGATAAAAACGGAAGGTGATTTTGGAAATTCGCAACCTATTCAAAAGATTTCCAAGGAGAAAGTTGTGGAGCATTTTAAGAAGTTCAATGGGTCAACAGTGAATATTGTTACTGGGTTTATCGCATCGAATTTGGATGGAGAAACTACGACTTTGGGACGCAACGGAAGTAACTATTCTGCGTCTTTGTTGGCCAATTTCTTGGATGCAGAAGAATTGCAGAATTACACGCATGTAAACGGTATTTACACTGCTAATCCAGACTTGGTTGCCGATGCCCAAAAAATTAGAGAACTGTCCTTTAGTGAAGCGAATGAGTTGGCAAATTTTGGAACTAGTGTTTTGCATGCAAAAACCATCATTCCATTGGTGGAAAAAAATATCAATTTAAGAATCTTGAATACCTTCAATTCAGATGAAGAAGGTACCTTGATTACGGCTAAACCAAGCAATAAGGAAGTAACTTCATTGTCGGTTTTGGATAATGTGGCCCTGTTGAATTTTGAAGGAAGAGGTCTTTTGGGGAAAGTTGGGGTGGATGCTCGAATTTTTAAAGCCTTGAGTGACCAAAATATTAGTGTGAGCATTGTGTCGCAAGGATCTTCGGAAAGAGGAATTGGTTTGATCATAGATGCTTCAAAAGCAACGCAAGCTGTGGTGGCCTTGGAGCGTGAATTTGAAAATGATTTTTACACTCAAGACGTTAACAAAATTGGCGTGGTAGATGATGTGTCAGTAATCTCTATTATTGGGATTGAGTTGAGCTCGTTCCACAAGCCATTCAATGCCTTGATTAAAAACCAAATTACACCGCTATTGTTTAACAATACGGTAACGGGGAGAAATGTTAGTTTGGTGGTGAAAAAGCATCAATTGCATAAGGCTGTCAATGTTATTCATGGAGAGATTTTTGGAATTTCCAAGAAAATCAACATTGCCATTTTTGGGCATGGATTGGTTGGGGGGGCCTTGATCAATCAGATTTTGAAATCGAAAGATGAAATTGAAAAACGCAAGGGAATCAGCTTGAATGTATTTGCTATTGCCAATTCAAAACAGGTTATTTTAGATAAAAATGGTGTTAATGAAAATTGGAAGGAAGCTTTGAAAGCTGAAACTTCAGGATATCAACTACAGGATATTGTGGATTTTGCCAAAAAACACCATTTGGAAAACTTGATAGCTGTGGATAATACTGCAAGCGGGGTGTTCCATGAAAACTACAAACCATTGGTGGAAGCAGGGTTTGATTTGGTGTCGTCCAACAAAATTGCCAACACCATTTCCCACGATTTTTACACCGATTTAAGAGAGTACTTAAAAGAGCACAACAAACAATACCTTTACGAAACTACCGTAGGAGCTGGATTACCGTTAATTGACACCATAAAATTACTGCACGAATCTGGTGAAAACATCACCAGGATTAGAGGGGTGTTTTCAGGGACCTTAAGTTACCTGTTCAATAACTTTTCTGTTCAGGACAAACCGTTCAGTGCCATTGTTCAGGAAACTATCGATAAAGGATTTACGGAGCCAGATCCAAGAGAAGATTTCTCTGGGAATGATGTAGCACGTAAATTATTAATCTTGGCTCGCGAGTTGGATTTGCATAACGAATTTGAAGATGTTTCTGTTCAAAATTTAATCCCTGAAGCTTATAGAAATATTTCAGTTCAGGAATTTTTGGGGCAATTGGATGTGCTTGATGAGGAATTCCAAAAAATCAAAGAACAACAGGAACCTGGCCATGTGTTGAGATATGTTGGAGATTTGTTTGGAGATTTGTCTCAGGAAAAGGGAAATTTGGAAGTAAAACTGGTTTCCATTCCAGAAGACAGCACATTGGGACATGTAAAAGGTTCCGATGCCATTTTTGAAATTTTTACAGAATCTTATGGAGAGCAGCCAATTGTGATCCAAGGGGCAGGTGCAGGTGCCGAAGTAACCGCAAGAGGTGTCTTTGGGGATATTTTACGATTGTCTAAACACATTAACTAATAAGAGCAAACACAATTCCAAAATTCAATTTGGAACACAAAATACCTATTGTCATGAGTCAAAAACATTTCGAAACCGAAGCTATCAGAACACAGTTGGAGCGTTCTCAGTATTCAGAGCATTCAGCACCTTTGTATCTCACCTCAAGTTTTAAATTTGATGATGCCGAGGACATGCGTGCCTCCTTTGCAGAGGAAAAGGATCGCAATATTTACAGCCGTTTTACCAACCCAAATACTTCGGAGTTTGTGGAAAAAATATGCAAATTGGAAGGAGCAGAAGCAGGTTATGCCTATGCCACGGGAATGTCGGCAGTGTTTTCAACCTTTGCTGCTTTGTTGAATGCAGGTGACCATGTGGTGTCCTGTCGAAGTGTATTTGGTTCTACTCACGCTTTATTTACCACCTATCTTCCAAAGTGGAATATAGAAACTACCTATTTTAAGGAGAGTGAAGTTGATAAAATTGAGAAGTTGATTCAACCTAACACCAAAATTCTGTATGCCGAAACACCTACCAACCCAGCGGTAGATATTTTGGATTTGGAATTGTTAGGAAAGATTGCCAAGAAACATAACATCCTATTGGTGATTGATAATTGCTTCGCGACGCCCTATTTGCAAAACCCAATTAAGTTTGGTGCCGATTTGGTAATTCATTCAGCAACTAAGTTAATCGACGGACAAGGTCGCGTGTTAGGGGGAGTGACTGTTGGAAATAAGGAGCTGATTAGAGAAATTTATTTGTTCTCCAGAAATACAGGACCGTCTTTGTCGCCATTTAACGCTTGGGTATTGTCCAAAAGCTTGGAAACCTTGCCTGTTCGCGTGGATAGACATTGCGAAAATGCCTTGAAGGTGGCAGAGTTTTTAGAAAGCCATGACAATGTCAATTTTGTGAAATATCCATTTTTAAAATCGCACCCACAGTATGAAATTGCCAAAAAACAAATGAAGCAAGGTGGAAATATTGTAGCTTTTGAAATTAAAGGAGGTGTCGAGGCAGGCCGTAAGTTTTTGGATGCTCTAAAAATGGCTTCGCTTTCTGCTAATTTGGGAGACACGAGAACGATAGTAACGCATCCTGCCTCAACAACACACAGTAAATTAAGTGAAGCTGATAGATTGGAAGTTGGGATTTCCGATGGATTGGTAAGGGTTTCTGTAGGTTTGGAACATTTTGAGGATATTATTGCCGATTTAAAACAGGCCTTAGATTGATATAAGAATTTGGTTATATTTGAGCAATGCTTTCAAAGAAAACCAAATACGGTCTAAAGGCACTAACATTCTTGGCGAGACAGGAGAATTTTAGTCCAGTACAAATAGGGGTAATTTCCCAACATGAAAATATTTCCCAAAAGTTTTTGGAGAGTATTCTGTTAACATTACGGAAAAATGGTTTCTTGGGATCCAAGAAAGGTAAGGGCGGAGGCTATTACTTACTTAGGGATCCCAAGGATATCAAAATGTCTGCCGTAATGCGTATTTTGGAAGGTCCCATTGCCATGGTGCCTTGTGTAAGTTTGAACTTCTATGAGAAGTGTGAAGACTGCCCAAATGAAAAAACGTGCTCGGTCCATAAATTGATGATGGAAGTAAGGGATAGCACGCTTAATATCTTCAACAATAAGTCCTTGGCGGACATAATTTGATTATTTAACATTAAAATTTATAGCACTTTAAATTATTTTGTATACTTTTGTTTTTAAATCCTACTATTCCGATAGGGTAATAGGAATTAAAATTTAAATTATGATTGGACATACCATTGATATCGCATATTGGAATCAAGTATTGCGAGACAAAACACCAGATGAAATTATTGACTGGGCTTTAACTGTATCAGAAAACCGAATTGTCACGACTAGTTTTGGAGTGTACTCTTCAGTATTGTTGAGTACCATGGTCAGGAAGGATAAGGGCATTAAGGTGATTTGGTGTGATACCCTTTATAATGAAAACAGTACGTATGAGCATGCCTCAAATTTGATTAGACAATACAATTTGAATATCTATAGGTATCAGTCCCTAAAAAGTAAGGCTGAAATTGATGCTACTATTGGTTTGCCCGGATTGGAAGATGATAATCATGCTGAATTTTCGGAAGTTGTGAAATTGGAGCCGTTCAGAAGAGCGCTTAAAGAACACCAACCAGATTTATGGTTTACCAACATAAGGGTGAGACAGACAGAACTTAGAAGCAAGAAGGATATTTTGAGTTTGAGTAAGGACGGTATTTTAAAAGTGAGCCCCTTTTATTATTGGACGGATGCAGATTTAGACAATTATTTGGAAGTCCACGGACTGCCCAAAAACCATGATTATTTCGATCCTATAAAGGCATTGAAAAACAGAGAGTGTGGTATACACTTGCAATAACAGCAAACAGGCATTATGCAAAGTTTTAGAACAGAAATAGAAAATCCGGTTGTAGAGAGGGACATTATTGAATTGGCCAATAAAATTGAGCTGTTCCATAATGGCAAGATCGATGAGGAGAAATTCCGAAGCCTGCGTTTGGCTCGTGGAGTTTATGGGCAACGTCAACATGGAGTGCAAATGATTCGCATCAAATTGCCTTATGGGAAAGTATTAAGCAAGCAGTTGCGCAGAATTGCAGATGTATCGGATGAATATTCTAGGGGGAGATTGCACATTACTACGCGTCAGGACATTCAGATCCATTATGTAGATTTGGACAGAACCCCAGAGCTTTGGGCCGAATTGGAGCGTGATGAGGTGACCTTGCGTGAAGCTTGTGGCAATACAGTAAGAAATGTAACTGCCAGTGAAACAGCGGGAATTGACATCAACGAACCTTTCGATGTGTCTCCTTATGCTGATGCCGTGTTCAAATTCTTTTTGAGAAATCCTATCTGCCAGGAAATGGGACGCAAGTTTAAGGTGTCATTTTCGGCTTCCGATGCGGATACAGGACTGTCTTACATGCACGATTTGGGCTTTATTGCGAAAATTCAAAATGGCACTAGAGGTTTTAAGGTAATGCTGGCAGGTGGTTTGGGGTCCCAACCACGTCATGCTGATGTACTATATGAGTTCTTGCCTTCAGATAAAATTATTCCAGTGATGGAAGGTGTTCTGAGAATTTTTGATCGCCATGGAGAACGTAAAAGTCGCGCCAAGGCACGTGTCAAATTCTTAGTAAAGGATATTGGCTTGGAGGCTTTCAAACAATTGGTGGATGAGGAGCAAGCGGCTATAGAATACAAATCGGTGCCTATTGATGCGGATTCGTATCCAATATCAAAGCCTGTTGAAGTTGCTATCCCAAATGTTGAATTGCTTGATGTGGAGACCTTCAATAAATGGAAGGCTACTAACATTGTTCCTCAAAAACAGGAAGGTTATGTGGCTATTGGTATCAAAGTATTGTTAGGTGATTTTTATACGGATAAAGCCAGATTGTTGGCCGATTTGGTGGAGACTTATGCTGCCGGTGAAATCAGGCTGACCTTGCGTCAAAATATCTTGATTCCTTTCGTTAAGGAGGAATTGTTGCCATTCTTTTATCAAGAGTTAAGCAAGTTGGGCTTTACCGAACTTGGTTATAATAAAGCAGTGGATATCACAGCATGTCCAGGAACCGATACCTGTAATTTGGGAATTGCCAGTAGTACAGGGATTGCAGAAGAGTTGGAGCGTGTTATCAAGGCCGAGTATCCGCAATATTTGGATAATGAAGATTTGGTTATCAAAATTAGTGGTTGTATGAATGCCTGTGGACAGCACACGATGGCCAATATAGGATTTCAGGGAATGTCCATTCGTACGCCTGATAAATTGGTGGCACCAGCATTGCAAGTATTGTTAGGAGGTGGCAACAAAGGAAACGGGAATGGGATTTTCGCCGATAAGGTGGTGAAGGTTCCAAGTAGACGAGGACCTGAGGCCTTGCGTAGAATCTTGAATGACTATGAAGCCAATGCTAAAGGAAAGCCTTTTGTGGACTATTATTTGGAGCAGGGACAGAAGTATTTCTACGATTTCTTGACTGATTTGTCTGATGTTTCCAACTTAACCCAAGAAGATTTTATCGATTGGGGAACGAATGAAAAGTATGTGAAAGCCATTGGGGTTGGAGAATGCGCTGGTGTGGTCATCGATTTGGTATCGACACTTTTTTTGGAAAGTGAGGAAAAAATTGAATTGGCGGAACAATCGTTTGAAGACAAAATCTATTCGGCGGCGGTGTATCACGCTTACAGTTCTATGGTGAACTCGGCAAAAGCCATTTTAATTTCCGAAGATATTTCAGTGAACACCCAAGCAGGAATTATTTCTCAATTCGATGCTGAATTTGTGGAAACGAATAGAGTGCGTTTGGGATTGACATTTTCAGAATTGGTATATCAAATAAAACACAACGCCCCAACTAAAGAATTTGCAGAGAAATATATTGAAAGCGCCAAAGTGTTTTTGTCCACTGTGAAAACATATAGGACAGAAACACAGAAAGTGGCCAGTTAAATGATTAAATAAAGATGGGGATGGAAAGAATAACACCAAGATTGACAGTTGTGGGAGCAGGTCCGGGAGATCCGGAATTGATCACCTTAAAGGCCGTAAAGGCTATTGGTTCGGCCCAAGTAATTTTATATGATGCGTTGATAAATAATGCTTTGTTGGAATATGCATCACCAAAGGTTGAGCTGATTTTTGTGGGAAAACGAAAAGGGTGCTATGCTTATCAACAGGATCAAATCAATGAATTGATTGTAGCAAGAGCCAAAAGTCATGGCCATGTTGTGCGGTTAAAGGGAGGAGATCCTTTTGTATTTGGTAGAGGAGCGGAAGAATTGGAATATGCCCAGAAATTTGGTGTGGAAGGCAATGTGGTGCCAGGGATTTCATCGGCTATTGCAGTGCCTGCTTACCAAGGCATTCCTTTGACCAAAAGAGGCAGTTCCGAAAGTTTTTGGGTGATTACGGGAACAACCAAAGATCATAAAATGTCCAATGATATTCCTATTGCGGCCAAATCTACGGCCACAGTAGTTATTTTGATGGGGATGAGCAAACTGCCTCAAATCATGGAGGCTTTTCAAAAGGAAGGGAAAGCTGAAACACCGGTAGCAATCATTCAAAATGGAACGACAGAAGATGAAAGAATAGGCATTGGTACAGTTGCTTCCATTTGTAAGGTTGTTGAGGAAGAACAGTTATCCAATCCAGCCATAATTATAGTAGGTGAAGTGGTCAACGACCGAGTGCATTTGACTTCGATACGCCAAGAAATTCAACAGTTTTCATAGAATAAATAGAAACAAAATTTTTTAAAAATCATTGATTTTACGGGATAGCTATATCCAAAATCGACTAAAATTAGAGACCATGATAAAAACAGATATATTGATTATTGGGGCAGGACCAACGGGGTTGTTTACAGTTTTTGAAGCTGGATTATTGAAATTGAAGTGTCATTTAATTGATGCATTGCCACAACCGGGAGGACAATGCTCGGAGATATATCCTAAAAAACCAATCTACGATATTCCGGGATTTCCGGAGATATTGGCTGGAGATTTAACCAATAATTTATTGGAGCAGGGCAAACAATTTGAACCTGGGTTTACCTTAGGAGAACGCGCAGAAACCATTGAAAAGCTCGAAGACGGAAGTTTTATTGTAACCACCAATAAGGGGACCAAACACTATGCTCCTGTGGTTGCTATTGCGGGAGGTTTGGGATCGTTCGAGCCCAGAAAACCATTGATTGAAAATATTTCTTATTACGAAGATAAAGGTGTGGAGTATTTTATCAAGGATCCAGAAGTGTACCGCAACAAAAAAGTGGTGATTTCAGGAGGGGGAGATTCTGCTTTGGATTGGAGTATTTTCTTGGCAGATGTAGCCGAAGAGGTCACTTTGGTTCATAGGCGAAATGAATTCCGTGGCGCCTTGGATTCCGTAGAAAAAGTACAAGAGTTGAAACTACTAGGGAAAATCAATTTGGTGACTCCTGCTGAGGTGACAGCTTTGCATGGCAATTCCAAATTAGAGGGCGTAACGATTATCAAGGACGGTGAAAAAATATTACATGAAGCTGATCATTTTATTCCACTGTTTGGTTTGTCTCCAAAATTGGGGCCAATTGGTGATTGGGGATTGGAAATTGAAAAAAACGCCATCAAAGTAGATACTTTGGATTACCAAACCAATATTCCGGGAATCTTTGCCATTGGAGATGTGAATACTTATGAAGGCAAATTGAAGTTGATACTTTGTGGGTTTCATGAGGCGACTTTAATGTGTCAATCTGCTTATAAAATCATCAATCCTGGTAAAAAGTATGTCTTGAAATATACTACCGTAAGTGGTGTTGATGGTTTTGACGGCACGAGAAAAGAAGCT
Source organism: Mangrovimonas sp. sgz306409 (assembly GCF_059735265.1). Lineage (NCBI taxonomy): Bacteria > Pseudomonadati > Bacteroidota > Flavobacteriia > Flavobacteriales > Flavobacteriaceae > Mangrovimonas > Mangrovimonas sp. sgz306409. The sequence goes on along the minus strand of NZ_JCAPEU010000008.1, from coordinate 91,315 downwards.
CCAAAAGCAGTAGTGCAGGCTATAAATTAACGGTTATTTAGAATACAGTTTAAATTGTAATCGCTAAATTTAGATGCTCGAAATAACAACTATGGCATATAAACTTCGCTTAAAGGACGATATCGCGACTTTTACAAAACGGCTCTTCTATGCATTATTTGATGAGGAAGAAGTTCAGCAAAAAGAATTGAAAGTTTTAAAGCAGGTCTTTTTGGATGTGGTATCGCAATTGAATGTTCAAGATGGTAATAAAATTTGGGACGCTTTTTCAAACAAGATTCCTTCTATTAAAAAACGAATAGAATTGGATGCTTTGGCTACCGAAAAAAACGATCCGGCTTGTAAAAGTTTGGAAGAAATTTATTTGGCCTATCCAGGATTTCACGCTATTGCCATTCATCGTTTGAGTCATGAACTTTTTAAGTTGAATGTGCCTATCGTGGCAAGAATGATGAGTGAGTGTGTGCATGGGAAAACAGGAATTGATATTCATCCAGGAGCCACTATTGGAGACTCCTTTTTTATAGACCACGGAACAGGAATTGTGATTGGGGAAACTTCTATCATAAAAAATAATGTAAAGATTTATCAAGGGGTAACGCTTGGAGGGATTCAGGTGAAGAAGAGTTTGTCCAATACCAAAAGACACCCGACCATAGAGGATAATGTCACCATTTATGCCAATGCTACAATTTTGGGAGGAGACATTGTGATTGGTGCCAACAGCATTATCGGTGCCAATGTTTGGATAACCCAATCGGTTCCGGAAAATTCATTGGTGACCTATCAGTCAGAAATTAAAATCAGTACACGCAACAAATGATTCAAAGTAAATCCATAACCGATTTCATCGGTAACACACCACTTATTGAAGTCAAACGAATCATTTCTAAACCCAAAGTGCGATTGTTTTTGAAGTTGGAAGGGAAGAACCCTGGTGGCAGTGTGAAGGATCGTGCCGCTTTCAATATGATTTCCGAGGCATTGAAACGTGGTGATATTTCAGAGGGAGACACTTTGGTTGAGGCTACCAGTGGAAATACGGGTATTGCCTTGGCTTTTATAGCTCAGTTATTAGGGTTGAACATGGCATTGATCATGCCTGAAAATTCTACGGAAGAACGTATTAAAACCATGCGTGCCTATGGAGCGGAACTGATTCTGACATCTGCTGCTGATGGCATAGAAGGTTCGCGTGATTTGGCTGAAAAACTTCAAAAAGAAAAAGGCTATTACATGCTCAATCAATTTGCCAATGATGACAACTGGAAAGCCCACTACAAAACCACAGGTCCCGAAATTTGGAAAGATACCAATGGCCAAGTGACACATTTTGTTTCGGCAATGGGCACTACAGGGACCATTATGGGAGTATCCACTTATTTGAAAGAACAGAATAAAGCAATAACCATTGTAGGCGCCCAACCAACCGATGATGCGAAAATCCCAGGGATTAGAAAATGGCCAGAGGCCTATTTGCCAAAGATTTTCGATCGCTCCAAAGTAGATCGAATTATAGAGGTAAGCGAAGAAGATGCTCGATCTGTAGCCAACAGATTGGCAAAAGAAGAAGGCGTATTTTGCGGGATGAGCAGTGGCGGTAGTGTAGCCACCGCTTTAAGAATAGCCGAAGAAATTGAAGAAGGCCTCATCGTCGCAGTAATTTGCGATATCGGAGATCGTTACCTTTCTTCAGATTTGTTTCAATAAAAATTGGTTATAAACTATTTATCCTGTAATTTCGCAGCCTAGTTCATAAACATATAAAATGTTATCACGAAAGGCAGAGGGAATAGACCCGTTGAAGCCTTAGCAACCCTTTAACTTTAAAGAAGGTGCTAAATTCTACTAGTTGAATACTACTCAATTGGACAGATAACCTCGAGTAATTTCTTTTACTTTCTTGATGACATTTTAATATAAACACAATAAAATGTCAAATATTAATCAGGTTTTACAAGACCGAATTTTAGTTCTGGATGGGGCCATGGGGACCATGCTGCAACGGTATAATTTTTCTGAAGAGGATTTTCGTGGGGAACGTTTTAAAGATTATCCGTCTCCGTTAAAGGGGAACAACGACTTGTTGTCGCTTACGCAGCCCCAAGCCATCGCTGAAGTACATCGCAAGTACTTCGAGGCTGGTGCTGATATCGTGGAAACCAATACCTTTTCGGGAACTACCATTGGTATGGCTGATTATGATATGGAAGATTTGGTGTATGAACTGAATTATGAGTCTGCTAAAATTGCCAAAAAAGTAGCCGATGAATTTACAGCTGCCAATCCTGATAAACCTCGTTTTATTGCCGGAAGTATTGGGCCAACTAACAGAACGGCCAGCTTATCTCCAGATGTCAACCGTCCTGAATTTCGTGCCGTAACTTTTGATGAATTGCGTGTTGCTTACAAACAACAGGTAGAGGCCTTGATTGATGGTGGTGTGGACCTTTTATTGGTAGAAACTGTATTTGATACCTTGAATGCCAAGGCGGCCTTATTTGCGATTGAAGAAGTAAAAGAGGAGAGAGGTATTGATATTCCAGTCATGGTATCTGGAACGATTACGGATGCTTCAGGAAGAACCCTTTCAGGGCAAACTGTGGAAGCATTTTTAACTTCCATTTCGCATATTCCATTGCTAAGTGTTGGATTTAATTGTGCGCTTGGAGCCGATCAGTTGCAACCTTATTTAAGACGATTGGCAAATGAAACCGAATTTTTTACCTCTGCCCACCCAAATGCGGGACTTCCAAATGCTTTTGGGGAATACGATCAAACTCCAGCACAAATGCAAGTACTTATTGAAAACTATCTCAAAGATGGTTTGATCAACATTATTGGAGGATGCTGCGGAACAACTCCAGAGCATATCAATGCGATTGCAGAAGTGGCAGCAAAATATAAACCGCGCAAAATTGAAGTGCCTGCATAGGGACGTTTTTTGAAAAGAATTACAATGTCAGAACACACAAAATATTTAAAGCTTTCAGGTTTAGAACCGTTAATCGTGACCCCTGAAAGTAACTTTATCAATGTTGGGGAGCGAACCAATGTAACGGGATCTCGCATGTTTTTAAGGTTGATAAAGGAAGAAAAATACGAAGAGGCCCTAGCTGTGGCCAGAGATCAGGTGGAAGGTGGTGCCCAAATCATCGATGTGAATATGGATGAAGGGATGTTGGATGGTAAGGAAGCCATGGTGACCTTCTTGAATTTAATTGCTTCGGAACCTGATATTGCCCGGGTGCCCATTATGATTGATAGTTCCAAATGGGAAATCATCGAAGCAGGTTTGCAGGTGGTACAAGGGAAATCGGTGGTGAATTCCATCAGTTTAAAAGAAGGAAAAGAAACTTTCGTGCATCATGCCAAATTGGTAAAACGTTATGGAGCTGCGGTGATTGTGATGGCGTTTGATGAGGAAGGACAGGCCGATACTTACCAAAGACGTATCGATATCTGTAAGCGTTCTTATGATATTTTGGTGAATGAGGTGAATTTCCCGCCAGAAGATATCATTTTCGATCCTAACATTTTCCCTGTAGCAACTGGAATGGAAGAGCACAGGTTAAATGCGTTGGATTTTTTCAATGCCACAAAATGGATTCGTGAAAACTTGCCTTATGCGAATGTTTCGGGAGGGGTGAGTAATGTGTCCTTTTCTTTCAGAGGAAATAATGTAGTACGTGAAGCCATCAATTCAGCATTTTTATTTCATGCCATTAAGCACGGGATGAATTTGGGTATTGTGAACCCAACGATGTTGGAGGTTTATGACGAAATTCCAAAGGATTTGTTGGAGCACGTAGAAGATGTGTTGTTGGATAGGAGAGATGATGCTACAGAGCGTTTATTGGATTTTGCAGAAACCGTAAAAGGTGATAAAAAGGAAGATGTTGCCAAAGTTTTGGAATGGCGAAGTGATAGCTTGCAAGACCGTATCACTCATAGTTTGGTGAAAGGAATTGATACTTTTATCATCGAGGATGTCGAGGAAGCAAGATTGACAGTTGAAAGACCGATAGAGGTTATTGAAGGTCACTTGATGATTGGGATGAATGTGGTTGGAGATTTGTTCGGAAGCGGAAAAATGTTCTTGCCTCAGGTGGTGAAATCGGCTAGGGTGATGAAGAAGGCAGTAGCCTATTTACAACCATTTATTGAAGCCGAAAAGGACGGAAAGCAAGAGTATGCTGGAAAGATTTTGATGGCGACTGTAAAAGGGGATGTCCACGATATTGGTAAAAATATTGTAAGTGTGGTATTGGGGTGTAACAATTATGAGATTGTAGACCTTGGAGTAATGGTGCCACCAGAAAAAATTATAGAAACAGCAAAAGCCGAAAAGGTGGATGCTATTGGTTTGAGTGGGTTGATTACACCGTCTTTGGACGAAATGGTGTACCTGTCTAAAGAGATGGAAAAACAGAAGTTTACCATTCCATTGCTTATTGGAGGTGCAACAACTTCCAGAGCCCATTCTGCGGTGAAAATTGCACCTAATTACACCCATGCTGTGGTACATGTAAATGATGCTTCCAGAGCGGTAACTGTGGTTGGGAATTTGTTGCAGAAGGACAATGCAGTCTACAAAGAACAAATTCGTGAGGAGTATGAGAAATTCCGTGAGCAGTTTTTAAAGCGTGGGAAAAAGAAGGATTATATCGACATTGAAGAGGCTAGAAGGCGCAAATTCAAAATTGATTGGAATGCTGCAGACATTGTAAAGCCAAAGCAACTGGGGGTTCAGGTAGTAGAAGATTTCGATATCACCAAATTGGAAGCCTATATAGATTGGAGTCCATTTTTTAGAAGTTGGGATTTACACGGGAAATATCCTGAAATCTTGAAAGATGAGGTGGTTGGACAGCATGCTTCTGAATTGTATGCCGATGCACAGGTATTGCTAAAGCGCATTTTTGATGAAAAATTGTTGGGGGCCAAAGCAGTTTTTGGACTGTTCCCTGCCAATATGGTGAATGATGATGATATTGAAGTGTATGATGAATCTGGTGCTGTAAAGGCGACATTCCTAACCTTACGTCAGCAATTGGATAAGCGTGAAGGCGTGGCAAATTTTGCCTTGTCGGATTTCGTGGCACCTAAAGAAACAGGAAAACAGGATTACATAGGTTGTTTTTGTGTGAGTACTGGTTTTGGAACGGCTGAATTAGCGAAACAATTTGAGGATAACCATGACGATTATAGTTCTATTATGATCAAAGCCCTTGCCGATCGTTTGGCAGAAGCTTATGCTGAATATTTGCATAAGAAGGTTAGAACAGATATTTGGGGTTATGCGCAAGGCGAGAATTTATCCAATGAAGAATTGATCAAAGAAAGCTATAAAGGCATTCGTCCAGCGCCGGGATATCCAGCCTGTCCGGACCACTTGGAAAAGAAAACCATTTGGAAATTGTTACAGGTGAAGGAGAACATTGGGGTAGAGTTGACCGATAGTTTGGCTATGTGGCCAGCGGCTAGTGTAAGTGGTTACTATTTTGCCAACAAAGACGCCAAATATTTTGGGTTGGGTAAAATAACCCAAGACCAATTGAAGGATTATGCGAAGCGCAGGGGGATTTCAAATGATGAGGCCGAAAAATGGCTGAATCCAAATTTGGCTGATTAATTTAGAAGCCGCACTAAATAAAAAAGAGACAGTAATTAAACACTTTTCCAACTTAGGGAAATATTATGAAAGTAACAGATCATATCAAACAGGCCAAAGGCAAAACATTGTTTTCATTTGAAATCATACCTCCAAAAAAGGGGAGCAATATTCAGGAGCTATATAACAATATTGATCCTTTAATGGAGTTTAAACCGCCTTTTATTGATGTTACGACGTCTCGCGAAGAGTACGTGTATATTGATAGAAATGGCTTGTTGGATAGAAAGATTACAAGAATGCGTCCGGGTACGGTTGGAATCTGTGCATCGATAAAACATAAGTATAATGTCGATACGGTACCTCACGTACTCTGCGGTGGATTTACAAAGGAAGAAACCGAATATGTACTAGTAGATTGCCACTATTTGGGAATTGAAAATGTCATGGCGTTGCGTGGCGATGCCATGAGTCACCAAAAGTATTTTGAGCCTGCGAAGGGAGGTCATACTTATGCCAGTGAATTGGTAAAACAGATTCAGGATTTGAATGAGGGGAAATACCTTCATGATGTTATTGAAGCCGACGATAGAGCTGATTTTTGTATTGGTGTAGCTGGTTATCCAGAAAAACACATTGAAGCACCTTCACTTCAAACCGATTTGAAGCGTTTAAAGGAAAAGGTGGATGCCGGTGCTGATTATGTGGTGACCCAAATGTTCTTCGATAACAAACGTTATTTCGAATTTGTAAAAGCCGCCAAAGAAGCAGGGATTGATGTGCCAATCATTCCGGGGATTAAACCTATTGCCGTGAAGCGCCATTTACAATTGTTGCCACAGGTATTCAAAATTGATTTGCCGGAAGAGTTGATTTCGGCAGTCGAAAACAGTAAAGACAATAAGGCGGTACGTCAAGTTGGAATAGAATGGGCCATTCAACAATCCAAGGAATTATTGGAAGCAGGAGTGCCTGTATTGCACTATTACTCTATGGGGAAAAGTGACAATATAAAGGCAATTGCAGAACATTTGTTTTAATTATTCTGCTATTTTTGCCCCATAATCCAGCCTATGAAGCATCTATTTTTCTGCCTATTTTTTTTGTGGATCGGAGTTCTTTTTTCTCAAGAAACTGAGTCCAAGTCTTCTACTGTGGAAGTCAATTATTTTAAAGGGAACATAGCGCTTCATAACAACAGCATTCTACATTTAATCAAGGGACATCCCGAGGGTTTTGTTGTTAGTTGGAACAAGAAAACCTTTGGGTTCAACGATTGGGAACAGCGTTATAATTATCCAGATTATGGTGTGTCCTTTGCCTATCAAAATTTAAAGAATGATGTTTTGGGGAACAACTATTCCTTATATGCTCATTATAACTTCTACTTTTTTAAGCGTAATTTAATGCTGCGTATTGGTCAAGGATTGGCCTATACCACAAATCCTTATGATAAGTACGATAACTTTAAAAATGTGGCCTTTGGGTCGCATGTGTTGAGCAGTACTTATTTGATGCTGAATTATAAAAAGGAACGCATTTTTGATAGATTTGGAATTCAGGGAGGACTGAGTTTGATTCATTATTCCAATGCCAATGTAAAGGCGCCCAATACTAGCGTGAATTCCATGACGTTAAATGTAGGGGTGGTTTACAGTTTGGAGGAAAGTGATCCTGAGTATGTCGACGATTTAACAAAGGAGAAATTTACTGAACCCATCAAGTATAATTTGGTGTTTCGAACAGGAATCAATGAAAGCGACGTCATCGATAGTGGCAGGTTTCCATTTTATGTGTTGTCTGCCTATGCCGATAAACGTTTGGGGCATAAAAGTGCCATTCAGTTAGGAGCTGATGCGTTTTTCTCTAAGTTCTTAAAGGAATTGATCTATTACCAATCGGTGGCTTTTCCAGAAGAAAATGTTTCTGGGGATGAAGATTGGAAACGTGTGGGGATTTTTGCAGGACATGAATTGTTCATCAATAAAATGTCGGTGGTAACCCAAGTAGGATATTATGTGTATTATCCTTTCGATTTTGAGGGGCGTACCTATTTTAGAGTAGGTTTAAAACGTTATTTTGGAGATAAAGTATTTGCTGCTTTAACATTGAAGTCACATGGAGCTAAAGCTGAAGCTGTTGAACTAGGAGTTGGAATTCGATTATAGGTATGAGAAAGCTAATTTACATTTTCGTTTTATTATTGATGGTTGCTTGTGACAGTGAGAACGCCAATGATTGCTTTCAAACTTCAGGAGGCATCATTCAGCAGGAATTTGAAGTGTCCGAATTCGAACGGATTTTGGTAAATAGGGATATTGAACTGATTCTGGCCGAAGGTGATTTTCAGGTTTTGGTTGAAACAGGGGGGAACCTTATCAATGATGTATCTGTAAAAGTAGTGGATGGAGAGTTGCAATTAGCCGACAATAATACTTGTAACTATGTGCGGGACTATGGTGTGACCAAAATGTATGTAACGGCACCGAATATTAAAACCATTAGAAGTTCTACACAATATGATATTTCTTCGGAAGGGACCTTGAATTTTCCGATCCTTCAATTGCTGTCTGAAGATTACAATGTACCTGATAGTTTTACTACAGGAGATTTTAGGTTGGATGTCAATGCTTCTGAAGTGAAAATTGTAGCCAACAACATGGCGTCTTTCTATATTACAGGGCAAACCGAAAATTTATTTATTGGTTTTTATGCTGGAGCAGGACGTTTTGAAGGTGCAGATCTTGTTGCACAGCATGTGGATATTTATCACCGAGGGAGCAATGATATGATTGTAAACCCCCAACAATCGTTATCCGGAGAAATTTTAGGTCCTGGAGATGTGATTTCTCTAAACCAACCTTCAGAAGTTACTTTGGAAACTCTATATACCGGAAATTTAATATTCCAGAATTAGAATAGCGTCTCTTTATTTATTTGTCAATTCTCTGAACAAACTTTCCAAACTTTCATTCTTTTGGTTCAACTGAAGGATTTTGAGTTCGTTGTCATGGGCAAAATCAAACACATGAGCGCGCATATCCTTTGAGGTTGAAAACGTGATTTCATATACAAAATCATGAACATTAACCACAGATTTTACATGAGGCAATTTTTGTAAAAAGGCTTCTTCCACCCGATAATCAAATTCAACAATCACAGTTTGGTCTTTACCCTCCCTAAGTTCAGAAAGGCGTTTGTCTGCTACAATTTCACCCTTGTTGATAATGATTACTCGGTCGCACATGGCTTCCACTTCTTGCATGATATGCGTAGATAGAAACACGGTTTTTTCCTTTCCCACATTTTTAATCAATTGCCTGATGTCTACCAATTGGTTGGGATCCAATCCTGTGGTAGGCTCATCCAAAATCAACACATCTGGGTTGTGAAGGAGCGCATTGGCCAATCCCACACGTTGACGATATCCTTTAGATAATTGTCCGATTTTTTTATGGGCTTCGGGTGTTAATCCTGTAAGTTCAATCACTTCAGCAATTCTCTCTTTGGCTACATTATAGACACCCGCATTAAAATGGAGGTATTCCTTTACATACATTTCCAAATAAAGCGGATTGTGTTCTGGTAAATAGCCAACATGTTTCTGTACCTCTTTAGATTCCGAATTCACATCAAAATCACACACTTTAGCTTCCCCGCTGCTTGCTTCGATATAAGTGGTCAAAATTTTCATCATGGTTGATTTTCCAGCACCATTGGGGCCTAAAAAACCAACAATTTCGCCTTTATTCACTTGAAAAGAAACATCGTTCAGGGCCTTTTGAGTTCCGTAAACCTTGGATATGTGGGCAACTGCTATTGACATATAGAGAATTGTTTGTCCAAAAATAGTAATTATATAGTTTAAACCTTCTATGGAAGTAAATTCGTGAAAAAAAATAGAAATGAAGAAAAAATTGAGGAGGAGTATTTTGATTATTGGAAATATTAATTACATTAGCATTTCGTAACAACAATGAAAACAAACAATTATACATACTTTAACTGGTTTTATTTCTTTTTTAGCAAAAGAAACGAGACTCTGTATGTATAATTTATAGCCATAAATTTAATATATAAGTCTCGATGAAAATCGGGACTTTTTTTTTACATGATAAAGTCAGTTGCAATACAGGGAATAAAAGGCTCTTTTCATCATATTGTCTGCCAAAAGTATTTTGATGATGATGTCATCATTGATGAATGTTTGTCTTTTGATACAGCAGTAAACAGTTTGCTTACCGGTAAAAGTGATGCCGTGATTATGGCTATAGAAAACTCCATTGCGGGTTCTATTATTCCTAATTACGCCTTGATTGATACCCACAACTTACATGTTATTGGAGAGCATTATTTAGATATTCAGCATCATTTAATGGCCTTGCCAAATCAGTCCATCGAGGAGATTCATGAGGTATATTCACATCCTATGGCCTTGCTTCAGTGTAAGGAGTTTTTTAAAAAACATCCGCACATCAAATTGATTGAAGACAAGGATACGGCTGAGGTGGCGGAACGAATCAAAACCAAGGGGCTTAAAAATGTGGCAGCCATTGCCAGTAGGTTGGCGGCGGATTTATTTGAGCTTCAAATTTTGGCGGAAAGTATCCAAACCATCGCTCATAACGAGACCCGTTTTGTGATTGTGAAAAAGCAAAATTCTGAAATTCCTAAAGAGGAAATCAATAAAGCGTCCTTAAAGTTTGAATTGGACCATAAACGTGGTAGCTTAGCTACAGTGCTTAATGTGATGAGCGATTGTAAATTGAACTTGACCAAAATACAATCCTTGCCAAAAATAGAGACCCCGTGGAAGTATGCCTTTTTTGTGGATGTCACTTTTGAAGCCTATGCCGATTATGACAAGGCAAAATCCATTTTAAAAATCATGTCTCAGGACCTAAAAATATTGGGCGAATATAAAAACGCTAAACTATGATTACAGTAGCTGACAGGTTACATACAGTGGAGGAATATTATTTCTCGAAAAAACTGAAGGAAGTGGCATTGCTAAAGGCACATGGCAAGCCTATTATCAATTTAGGAATTGGAAGCCCAGATTTGGAGCCGCCCATGAAAGTATTGGCAGCGATTACAGATAGTCTTTCTGATCCTTCGGCGCATAAATATCAAAGCTACTATGGTTTGCCAGAGCTACGGGAAGCCATTACGGTGTTTTACCGAGATAGGTTTGAAGTAGCTTTAAGCCCGACAACGGAAGTGTTGCCGCTCATGGGAAGTAAGGAAGGAATCATGCATATTTCCATGGCTTTTTTAAATGAAGGCGATGAGGTGTTGATTCCCAATCCGGGATATCCAACCTATACGTCGGTAACCAAATTAGTAGGTGCTGTGCCTGTGTTCTACGATTTAAATGAAGAGGGTAAATGGTTGCCGGACTTGATCGAACTGGAAAAGCAGGATTTGAGTAAGGTGAAGTTGATGTGGCTAAGCTATCCGCACATGCCAACTGGAGCTGTAGCGCCAAACAAGTTTTATGATGATGTGATTGCTTTTGCCAAACGCAACAACATTTTATTGGTGAATGACAATCCGTATAGTTTTATTTTGAATGAATATCCTAGAAGTATCTTGAAATACAAAGGCGCGAAGGATTGCTGTTTGGAATTGAATTCTTTGAGTAAAACCTTTAACATGGCCGGTTGGCGTGTTGGAATGGTTTTGGGAAAATCAGATTACATTAATGCCATTGTTAAGGTGAAAAGCAATATGGATTCTGGTATGTTTTATGGCATTCAAAAAGGTGCCATTGAAGCCTTAAAATGTTCTGAAATGTGGTATGTAAGCCTAAATAGCGTTTACGAAAAACGTAGGGAGTTGGTTTGGAAATTGGCAGAAGCCCTTAACTGTACATTTGATAGAACTGCCACAGGAATGTTCGTTTGGGCAAAGTTGCCCGATTTTGTAAAGGCCGAAGAATTTATAGATGTATTGTTGAAGAACAATTCCATTTTTATTGCCCCAGGCACTGTTTTTGGAACCAATGGAGAAGGCTATATTCGGTTTTCATTGTGTGCCTCGATTGAAGATATAGAAGAAGCGATAGCTAGAGTTAAGTAGTATGAAAAATATTTACATCATAGGAATTGGATTGATTGGCGGAAGCATTGCCAAAGACATCAAGCGTTTGACTCCGGATTCGGTGATTCACGGTATTGATCACAATCCAAAACATTTGGAACAGGCCAAGGAATTGGGAATTATAGATGAAAAGTCTACTATGGAAACATTGTCTAAAGCAGATATTGTTATAGTGACTGTCCCTGTGGATGCGACCGTAAAACTTTTGCCTGAAGTCTTGGATTTGGTACATGACGATGCCTTGGTAATTGACGCCGGTTCCACCAAAAATGACATTTGTAAGGTTGTGGAAAATCACCCCAAGCGTAGAAATTTTTTGGCAACCCATCCCATTGCGGGAACCGAGTTTTCTGGACCTTCGGCAGCTATTGAAGGGTTATTTGTAGGGAAAACCAACATTATTTGTGAGGTGGAAAAAACAGCATTCAAATTGCAGGAATTGGCCTTAAATATTTTCAAAATTATGGGCATGAGGATTCGGTATATGAATCCAGAGGCGCACGACAAACACATTGCCTATGTATCGCATTTGTCGCATATCAGTTCTTTTATGTTGGGGAAAACCGTGATTGAAAAGGAAAAAAACGAGCGAGATATTTTTGACTTGGCAGGAAGTGGATTTGAGAGTACGGTGCGTTTGGCTAAAAGTTCACCAGAAATGTGGACCCCAATTTTTAAGCAGAACAAAGTCAATGTCATTGAAACTTTGGAAGAGTATATAGACAACCTCACAAGATTCAAGGAGTTTATGAAGGCAGATGAGTTTGATGAAATTTACAATGAAATGAAAAGTACCAACCATATTAAAGACATATTAAAAGGAATCGTTTAAAACAGAGCATTATGGAAAACAAGAAAGAACTTAGATCGTGGTTAGACAACTTCGGATTGGAGCATCCGTTGGTAATTGCAGGGCCATGTAGTGCGGAAACAGAGGAGCAGTTGTTGAAAATTGCACATGAATTAAAAGATAGTGATGCTACGGTATTGCGAGCGGGAATTTGGAAACCAAGAACTAGACCTGGGAACTTTGAAGGCGTGGGAGCTTTAGGGCTTAAATGGTTGCAAAAAGCCAAGGAAGAAACAGGAATGTTAACCACCACCGAGGTTGCCAATGCCCATCACGTGGATTTGGCCTTGGAGCATGATGTAGACATTTTATGGATTGGAGCCAGAACTACGGTAAGCCCGTTTATAGTTCAGGATATTGCCGATGCCCTTAAGGGAACGGATAAAACGGTGTTGGTAAAAAACCCTGTAAACCCAGACTTGTCATTGTGGTTGGGGGCTGTTGAACGATTCTATACGGCAGATATTAAAAACCTAGGGGTGATTCACAGAGGATTTTCAACCTATGAAAAAACAAACTACAGAAACAATCCTGAATGGCAAATAGCCGTTGATTTACAAAACCGTTTTCCAGATTTGCCACTTATTTTAGATCCTTCGCACATTGCAGGAAGGCGAGACATCATTTTTGATCTTTGCCAGACTGCCTTGGATTTAAATTATGATGGTTTGATGATAGAAACCCATTACGATCCGGATAATGCTTGGAGCGATGCAGCGCAACAAATCACGCCAAAGACCTTGATTCAAATTACCAAAGATTTGAAGATAAGAAAGGAGTTTGACGATGCTGCTGAGTTCAATAATAAAATTAATATGATGCGTACGCAAATTGACCTTATTGACCATCAATTGATTGAAATTTTGGGTAAACGTATGAAGATAGCCGATGATATTGGAGCACTTAAGAAGTCTAAAAACGTGGCGGTATTACAGTCTAAACGATGGAATGAGATTTTAGGTAAAATGATTCTTCAAGGTGAGGAGAAAAATTTAAGCGAGGAATTTATTTTACGTGTATTTAAAGCCATTCACCAAGAGTCCATTAACCATCAGGAAAAGATTATTAATTCTTAGTAGTTTTTGAATAGAATTATTCCTTTTAGTATGAATTAGAAAGACCGCCTTTGGTGGTCTTTTTTGTTGTTTGACAAGCGAATAATTCACATCTTTGTACCGCATGACAGGAATCGTATATAAATCTACAGGAAGTTGGTACACCGTTAAAACAGAGCTCGGTGCATCCTATCAATGTAGGATGAAGGGGAAGTTTAGGATTAAAGGAATCAAGAGTACCAACCCCATCGCCGTTGGTGATGTGGTAGATTTTGAACTGGAGACCAACAATGATGAAACTACAGGAGTTATTCACCATATTAAGGATCGCAAAAACTACATTGTTCGAAAATCGGTAAATCTTTCAAAGCAAACCCATGTCATTGCTGCTAATATTGATGTGGTATTCTTGTTGGTAACCATTGATAATCCGCCAACCTTTACAAGTTTTATCGATCGATTTTTGGTAACTGCCGAAGCCTATTCTGTTCCAACCGTTCTTCTATTCAATAAAATTGACACTTATGATGAAGAAACTTTAAACGAAGTGCGATATTTGGCCCATGTGTATCGGAAAATTGGATATGAATGTATAGGGATTTCAGCAGCTACAGGGAAAAATATCGATAAGGTGAAGTCTTTGATGAAGGACAAGGTGTGTATGTTTGCAGGGCATTCTGGAGTAGGGAAATCAACTTTGGTAAATGCCATTGAACCAACTTTGGATTTAAAGACCAAAGAGATTTCCATGCAACACATGCAGGGGCAACATACAACCACGTTTGCCGAAATGTTCGATTTGGAGTTTGGCGCTAAAATTATCGATACTCCAGGAATTAAAGGGTTTGGAGTGGTGGATATGGACAAAGAAGAGGTGGGAGACTATTTTCCTGAATTTTTTGAACTAAAACAGCATTGTAAATTCAACAACTGTATCCATGTGGATGAACCAAAGTGTGCTGTGAAGGAAGCTTTAGAAAATGATGAAATTGCTTATTCTCGTTATAGAAGTTACCTTCAAATTTTGGAAGGGGAGGATGAGTCTTACCGTACCGACAATTACACCAAGGAATAGTATTTACAACAATGAAAGCAGTTATTCAACGAGTATCACAATCCAGAGTCACTATTGAAGGTGAGCAAGTAGCCAATATTAATACAGGGCTTTTGATATTATTGGGAATTGTAGATGAGGATACTCGAGAGGACATAGACTGGCTTTCCAAGAAGATTGTCAACCTTCGAATTTTTCCAGATGAGAATGAGGTGATGAACAAATCTTTGATTGATGTGGATGGAGATGCCATTGTTGTAAGCCAGTTTACTTTGCATGCCAGTACAAAAAAAGGAAACCGTCCTAGTTATATTAATGCTGCGAAACCAGATATTGCCATTCCATTGTACGAAGCTTTTGTGGCTAAATTTGAAGCCGATTTAGGTAAAACCGTTGAAACGGGAGAGTTTGGTGCCGATATGAAAGTTGCCTTGGTAAATGATGGCCCCGTAACTATTATTATCGATACAAAAGACAAAGTGTAATGGCTTCACTCTTTGGCCATGGAATGCTAGCCTTTACTATTGGTAAAGTTGCCTCCAAAAAAGTGTCAAAATCTTTAATATTTCTAGCAGTTTTGTCAGCCATAATTCCAGACGCTGATGTGTTGGGATTTATGTTGGGGGTTCCATATGAGTCACCTTGGGGACACCGAGGTTTTACACATTCCATGGTATTTGCAATTATTGGGACCTTGTTTCTAACCTTGGCTTTTGGTAAAAAGCAGAAGCCTATTTATGCCATCGTAATTTTATTGAGCACTTTGTCTCATGGTCTTTTGGATGCTTTAACTACTGGCGGCAAGGGGGTGGGCTTTTTTATCCCATTCAACAATCATCGATATTTTTTTCCTTGGAAGGTCATCCAAGTATCACCAATTGGTGTGGAACGCTTTTTTTCAGAATGGGGTGCTAATGTGATAATGAGGGAGTTGCTTTACATTTTTGTGCCGTGTTTTATTGTTTTGATGTTCAATTGGTTAAAGAATAAACGGGCGTAATCTTTATAGATTTCTCCTTTAATTTGGAGAATTTTATTAGATTTAAAGACCAAAAACCAACCCATGACTACCAAAATATTATCCTTTTTAGGGGTGTTCTTCATTGCCTCTATTGTGTATTCACAGCAAGAACTTTATTCAGCCGAAACTATTCCTTCGGAGTTAAAATCTAAGGCTAATGCTGTTATAAGGTATAATGCTCAAAAAATTGAAGTTAAGGCTTATAATGAAATTTTATTTACTCAAAAAAGAATTGTAACTGTTTTAAGTAAAGCTGGAAATTCTGATGTTGATGCAATTTTTCACTATGAAAGAGGTGTTGAAATTAAAAATTTAGAAGTGAAGATTTTTGATGCTTATGGAAAAGAGTTGAAAAAAATTAAAGAGAAGGATTTTCAAGATGTAAGTGCTGTTAATGGAGGAACCTTGTATTCAGATAGTCGAGTAAAATATTTAGACTATACTCCAGTGAGTTATCCATATACAGTGCTTTT
Organism: Mangrovimonas sp. sgz306409; assembly: GCF_059735265.1. NCBI lineage: Bacteria > Pseudomonadati > Bacteroidota > Flavobacteriia > Flavobacteriales > Flavobacteriaceae > Mangrovimonas > Mangrovimonas sp. sgz306409. Next base: position 75,146 of record NZ_JCAPEU010000008.1, on the reverse strand, counting down.
GGATGTTGAAATAGAATATAACTCAACTGCATTTTTACCGGGTTGGCGACCCATTGAAGGATACTATGTAAGTACGGAAAACAGTGAGTATGAAATTGTAAATTCTTCGGAAGTTGAAATTAAAATAAAGACTCAAAATTTTGAAAATTATAATATTACAAAGTTAGATGATTTTCATTACAAAGCAATTGGGTTAATGTCTTTAAAGCCTGAATCTTATAGTCCGGCGTTTACAACTTTTGCTCCAGTATTAAAGGCTGCTTTAGTTGAGTTTGACATGGTTGGGGTGAAGGGTGTTAATAATAATTGGTTAGAGTTTGGGAAATGGACTTACGATAAGTTACTAACAGGTACAGACCCCTTGCCGGAAAATGTGAAACAGGAAATAAAAGCATTAACCAATGGAGTGGATGACAAGATAGAGAAGGCAAAGATTGTGTATAAATATGTACAGGACAAAACCCGTTATATAAGTGTGCAAGTTGGTATTGGTGGCTGGAAACCTATGTTAGCTAGTGATGTAGATCGTTTGGGGTATGGGGATTGTAAAGGCTTGTCCAATTATACTAGATCGCTTTTAAAAGAGGTAGGTGTTGAATCTTACTATGCTCTTATCTATGGAGGCAGAGGTATATTAAATATAGACAGGGAATTTTCTGCACAACAAGGTAATCACGCTGTACTTTACATTCCAAATAATGATAGTGGAATTTGGTTGGAATGTACTAGTCAAACAAATCCTTTTGGATTTATTGCTGGTTTTACTGATGATAGAGATGCCTTAATTGTGACCCCAGAAGGAGGGGAAATAATCCATACAACTACATACCCTAAAGAAGAAAGTAAACAGGTTACCAATGCTAATGTGAAAATATTCAATGACGGATCTTTGAAGGGGGAGGTTGCTATTGAAACCCGGGGATATCAGTATGCTTTGCACGAGGGGGTTCAGAATAAAGATCCTAGAGATCAGGATTTGCATTTTAAAAATTATTGGGATTATGTCAATAATTTATCAATTGACGAAATGGAATTTGAAAATAATAAGGACAGTATTCTATTTACTGAAAACATTAAGGTCTCCGCACAAAATTATGCTTCTAAAACAGGAAATCTTTTGTTGGTTAATCCAAATATATTTAATAGAGTAACCCATATACCCACACGATACAGAAATAGAACTTTAGATTTTGAAATTGAAAGGGGCTTTGTTGATATTGATGAGTTTATAATTGAAATTGATGAATCCCTAAGTTTTGAGGCTCTACCGGAAGCTGTAACAATTGAGACTAAGTATGGGGTCTACCAATTTTCAATAATGAAGCTTAATGATCATGAGATACTCTATAAGCGTAACTATAGCTTGAATAAAGGAAATTATCCTAAAGAAGAATATGCCAAATTCAGAGATTTTATCGCTTCTGTGGCAAAGAATGATAAAGCTAAACTAGCATTAACATTAAAACTCTAAAAGGTTATGAAAAAAGTCGTTGTAGCATCGATGATATTATTGTTGAGTACTTCCCAATATGCTCAAAATTATGATTTTGGGAAAGTTTCAAAACAAGAACTTGAAGAGAAAATCTGCCCTCAAGACTCTTCAGCTAATGCTGTAGTGTTATATAAGAATGAAAAAATAAGTTTTGAGTATATCCAAGGGGAAGGATTTATTCAAAATAGGGAAGTCCATGAGCGAATTAAAATTTATAATAAAGAAGGTTTTCATTGGGCAACAAGAAAGGTAAGGCTGTACAATAGGTCTGCAGCGAATTCGGAATCCTTGTCCTCCTTAAAAGGCTATACTTTTAACCTGAATGAAGGTAAGGTTGAAAAAGAGAAGCTTAAAAAAGAAGGTGTTTTCGAAGAGCTAGCCAATAAGTATTGGAAATATGAATCTTTTACCATGCCTAATGTAAAAGAAGGTTGTGTGATCGAATATACTTACAAAATTAAATCACCTTATTTGCAAATTGACGATATTGACTTTCAGTATAATATTCCAATTGTAAAATACGATTTAAAAATTAGTACCCCAGAATATTATATTTATAATAAATTGCTTAACCCTAGGTCTACCTACATTCCTAAACTGAATTTGACAACAGCAAATAATAGCTTTACAATTAATAGTAAAGAGCGGGTAGCTAATGGGGGATGGTCTGCAACCAAAACTGAATTTAGTCAATCTAAGACTGATTATTTGGACAACGTAATAATTTCAAATGAAGAGAATATTCCTGCATTAAAGAGTGAACCTCTGGTGGATAATATTGACAATTACCGAGCAAAGTTAATCTTAGAATTAACGGCTGTAAAGTATCCAAATCAACCATTGGAATCATATTCCTCTACTTGGGAGAAAGTGACCAAAAGGATTTATGATAGTGACGAGTTTGGTGCACAATTAGATAAAACAGGATACTTTGAAGAGGATATTGAAGCCCTGATAGGAGGCGAAACAAATGATGCAAAAAAGATCAGTCTCATCTATGATTATGTGAAAAGAAAAGTAAAGTGGAATGGGTATTATGGGTATAGAACAGACAATGGTGTTCGTAAAGCTTATAAGGAAGGCTCTGGTAATGTAGGCGATATAAATTTAATGTTGGTTTCTATGTTGCGTAGTGCAAATATTAAGGCTAATCCTGTTTTGGTAAGCACAAAGAATCATGGAATTCCTCTTTTTCCGACACGTCAAGGGTTTAATTATGTTATTTGCATGATAGAAGATGCGAATTTTAATGTCTTATTGGATGCTACAAATGCCTATAGTACAACCAATATCTTACCTCTTAGAGCATTGAATTGGCAAGGAAGAGTAATTCGGGAAAATGGAACTTCCGCCTGGATTAATTTACAACCTAAGGAGAAATCAGAGGAAACCGTGCTTTTTAACATTACAATTAATCCTGATTTAACAGTGGAGGGGAAAGTTCGTGAAAACCTTACCAATTATGTTGCTATGCAACATAGGGACAGATACGCTAATGTAAATCAAGACGATTTGATTAAGATGTTCGAGAAAAACAAAGGTGAGATTGTTATTGAAAATCTAGAGCTCAATAATTTGAAAGATGTTGAGAAGCCACTGCAAATTACTTATGAATTTCAATCTAACGATGGTATTGAGGATATTGCAGGGAAGCTTTATTTTTCACCAATGTTATTTTTGGCAGCAGCAGAAAATCCTTTTAAACAAACCAAAAGGAATTACCCTATAATTATGGATTTTCCAGTTTTTACAAAGTATATGGTTAATGTTATGATACCAGAAGGGTATGAGATAGAAACGCTTCCAAAAAACAGTGCCATCGATTTTAATGATGGAACAGCAAAGTTAACTTATATAGTTAGGGAAAATGGTCAATATCTTCAACTTCACATGAATTTCGATGTAAATACTACATTGGTATTGCCTGAAGACTATGAGAATTTTAAAAGCTTTTTTAAATCCAGTTTAGAAAAACATAACGAAAAGGTTGTGCTAAAAAAAATAATCTAATACCCGATTTTTGTGTTGGTAATTAATATAGGAGAGAAGGAGAACTATAAATGCAATACTATTTTTAGTTCAAGTGTTTTTTGAATATGAGTAAGGAGGGTTAATTTCGTTGTATATATTTTATGAAGACTGTAGTTGTAATTTTATTCATGTTTTTGGTATATAATATTTCGTATGCCCAAGACTATGACTTTGGAAAAGTATCAAAAGAAGAATTGGAAGAAAATATGTGCCCACTAGATTCTACAGCAAATGCGGTTGTTCTATTTAAAAATGAGAAAATAAGTTTTGAGTATATTCAAGAAGAGGGATTTGTGCACAACAGGGAAGTTCATGAGCGCATTAAAATATATAATAAAGAAGGGTTTAATTGGGCAACAAAAAAGATTAGGCTCTATAATAGATCTACAGCTAACGCTGAATTTTTATCCTCTTTAAAAGGGTATACTTTTAATCTTATTGGAGGTAAGGTAGAAAAAGACAAGTTAAAAAAGGAGAGTATTTTTGAAGAAATTGCTAATAAATACTGGAAGTACGAATCCTTTACCATGCCAAATGTAAAAGAAGGCTGCGTGATTGAATACTCCTATCAAATAAAATCACCATATTTACAAATAGACGATATTGATTTTCAGTATACCATCCCTATCTTAAAATATGATTTAAAAGTAAGAACTCCAGAATATTATATTTATAATAAATTGCTTAATCCAAAGTCTACTTACATTCCAAAACTTAATTCAACAAAAGTTCATAATAGTTATATTGTTCAAAGTGGGGGAAGATATATCAAGATGACAAAAGGGGTGGCTGGACCTACTAACACGGAGTTTAGTCGGTCTAAGACTGATTATATGGACAATGTCATAACTGCAAATGAGGTATATATTCCTGCCTTAAAAGATGAGCCTTTGGTGGACAATATCGATAATTACAGAGCAAAATTAATTTTGGAATTAACGGCGATTAGTTATCCTGATAAACCGTTAGAGTCTTTTTCTTCTAACTGGGAAAAAGTAACTAAAACTATCTATGATAGTGATGAGTTCGGGGCTCAATTGGATAAAACAGGATATTATGAAGAAGATCTTGAAGCGCTTATAGAAGACGAAACAAATGCTTCGAAAAAGATTGACCTTATTTATAATTATGTAAAAAGAAAGGTTAAATGGAATGGTTATTATGGCTATAAAACAGACAATGGCGTACGCAAAGCTTATAAAGAGGGAGCAGGTAATGTAGGCGATATAAATTTAATTTTGGTGTCCATGCTTAGGAGTTCAGGCATCAAAGCAAATCCTGTTTTGGTAAGCACCAAGAATCATGGGATTCCTCTTTTTCCAACCCGTGATGGTTTTAACTATGTTATTTGCATGATAGAGGATGTGAATTTTAATTTCTTATTGGACGCTACAAGTATTTATAGTACTGCAAATGTACTGCCAACAAGAGCATTGAATTGGCAAGGAAGAGTAATCCGGGAAAATGGAACTTCCGCCTGGATTGATTTGCAGTCTAAAGTGAAATCTGAGAAAACCATACTATTAAACATTACAATGAATCCAGATTTAACAGTTGAAGGAAAAGTTCGTGAAAATCACACCAATTATTTGGCTATGCAGTATCGAAATAGGTATGCCAATGTAAGTCATGACGATTTGATAAAGATGTTTGAGAAGGATAAAGGAGAGATTGTTGTTGAAAATATGGAACTCACCAATCTGAAAAATGTTGAGAAGCCACTGCAAATTACCTACGAATTTCAATCAAACGATGGTGTTGAGGAGGTTGCTGGAAAGCTTTATTTTTCACCAATGTTATTTTGGGCAACATCTGAGAATCCTTTTAAGCAAACTAAGAGGAATTACCCTATAACCATGGATTATCCAATTTTATCAAAGTATATGGTAAATATTATGATCCCTGAAGGATATGAGGTGGAAACACTTCCAGAAAGTAGTGCTGTCCAATTTAATAATGGAGCTGCCAAATTAACTTATGTTGTAAAGGAAAGTGGAAAATATCTTCAACTTCACGTAAGCTTTGATATTAATACTACATTGGTATTACCTGAAGACTATGAAAATTTTAAAAACTTTTTTAAATCTAGTATAGAAAAACACAACGAAAAGGTTGTTCTAAAAAAAATACTATGACACCTAACTTTTAAGAGTTTATTAGTTTGATTCAGGAGGAAGCTTAAAGTACTAGTGCATCCTAAGGTCTGGGTCGGTTTGAATTGTAATTATTAATTCTATTTTTGGATATAATGAAAACTATTGTTGTAATCTTTTTAATATTTATAATAAGCAATAGCTCTATTGCCCAGGAGCAGGATTACGATTTTGGAAAGGTTTCGAAACAACAAGTAGAAGAAAAAATCTACCATCAGGATACTTCTGCAAATGCAGCAATTTTGTACAAAAATGAAAAAATTTGGTTCACTTATTCTCAAGAAGAAGGCTTTGTGCAAATACGAGAAGTACATGAGCGTATTAAGATTTACAATAAGTTAGGGTATGATTGGGCCACAAAAAGAGTAAGATTATACAATAGATCAAATGAAAACAGTGAGGTTTTAACGTCTTTAAAGGGATATACATTTAATGTGGTTGATGGTAAGTTGGTGAAGGACAAGTTGAAAAAAGAAGGAGTATTTCAAGAATTGGTCAATGAATATTGGAAATATGAGTCTTTTACAATGCCCAATGTTAAGGAAGGCAGTGTAATTGAATATACCTATAGAATAAGGTCGCCGTACATGCAAATTGGAGATATTCAATTTCAGTACACTATTCCAATATTAAAATATGATTTAAAAGTGAGCACTCCTCAGTATTTTAATTATAATAAACGATTTAATCCCAAGTCAAAATACGTTCCTGAGTTAGAGTATTCAACCTCAAATGGCATGCTAAATCTTAATACCAAGGATGATACAAATAGAAAGTGGAATAAGGCACCTGCTTTTACCAATTATCATTACTCAAAAGTAGATTATATCAATAATGTGATAATTGCAAGTGAGGTAAATATTCCTGCCTTAAAAGAGGAGCCTATGCTTGATAATATTTACAATTATAGAGCAAAATTAATTTTGGAGCTAAAGAGTATTGAATATCCTGGAGAACCAATAGAGTATTTTGCTTCTACATGGGAAGATGTAACTAAAAATATTTATGACCTTGATAAGTTTGGAGGGCAATTAAATAAAAGTGGCTATTTTAAAGAATATATAGCCAATTTGGTTGAAGAAGGAGCAAGTGAATTTGATAAGATCAATCTCATCCATAATTACGTTAAGTCCAAAGTGAAGTGGAATGGCAATTATGGTTTTGCTGCAGAAAATGGAGTTAGGAAAGCCTATAAAGAAGGTGTGGGTAATGTTGCAGATATCAATTTAATTTTGGTGGCCATGTTAAGGGAAATAGGTATTATGGCTAATCCAGTATTGGTAAGCACTAAAAACAACGGTATCCCATTGTTCCCAACCCGTCAAGGGTTCAACTATGTTATTTGTGTGGTTGAAAATGATGGAGGTTTCGCTTTGATGGATGCTTCAAGTTCTAATGGCGCTATTAATGTTTTACCATCTAGGGCCTTGCATTGGCAAGGAAGAATTGTCAGGGAAAATGGAAGTTCTAATTGGGTGCAATTAAAGAGCAAAGTAATGTCGGAAGAGACTACTTCAGTGAAAGTTCAAATAGAATCAGATTTAAGCATATCAGGAGAGGTGAGGCAGATTCTAACCAATTATATGGCTATGGATTATCGGGATAGGTATGCTGATGCAAAAGCTGATGAGTTGGTAAAGGATTTTGAAAAGGATAAAGGGGATGTTATTATTGAAAATATAGAGTTTAGAGATCTCTCAAACACAGATAAACCTTTCCAAATCTCTTATGATTATCAAATGCAAGGAGGAATTGAAGTAATAGGAGAAACGCTATTACTTAATCCATTGTTATTTTTTGCAGAATCGGAAAATATATTTAAGCAAGAAGAGAGAAGCTATCCAATTACTTTGGATTTCCCAATAAGAAGTAAATATATGATCACCATATTACTTCCTGATGGCTATGAACTTGAATCAATGCCTGAAAAGGGAGGAAGTGACTTTAATAATGGAGAGGCAAAATTTGTTTACGTTATAAATCGTATGGGGAATTATCTTCAGGTACTTGTAAATTTTGATTTAAATACTACTTTAGTGCTACCAGAAGATTATGAATATTTCAAGGACTTTATTGGGTCTTATGTAGAAAAACATAATGAAAAGATTGTACTTAAAAAAATAATATAATGAATATTGAAAATGCCCAAAAGGTAGTTGATAATTGGATCCAAGAGCACGGCGTAAGATATTTTAATGAGCTGACCAATATGGCGCAGCTTACAGAGGAAGTTGGGGAAGTGGCCCGTATTATTGCCAGACGCTATGGGGAGCAGAGTGAAAAGGAAAGTGACAAGGACAAAGATTTGGGTGAAGAGTTGGCCGATGTGGTGTTCGTGGTGCTGTGTTTAGCTAATCAAACTGGGATTGATTTGCAGGCGGCATTCGATAAAAAAATGGACAAAAAAACCAAACGCGACCACGATAGGCACCATAATAATGAAAAATTAAAGTAAATTGCTCAAATAAGTAATTTACAAATCATTGCTATGAATATCCAACTCCGTAAATCGGTTGTTGAACAAACGTCGAGTGTTACCATTACAGGGTCCAAAAGTGAGTCTAATAGACTACTTTTATTGCAGACCTTATTTTCTGAAATTTCAATAGAAAATTTATCAGAGTCTGATGATTCCAAGGTGATGCAAAAAGCCTTGGAATCGCATTCCAATCTCATCGATATCCATCATGCAGGCACTGCCATGCGGTTTCTTACGGCGTATTTTGCCACTAAAGAAGGAAGCGACGTTGTCTTGACAGGGTCTCCAAGAATGAAGGAGCGGCCCATTCAGGTGTTGGTAGATGCTTTGAATGCCTTAGGTGCCGATATTACTTATTTGGAAACAGAAGGTTGCCCGCCTTTAAAAATCAAAGGACAAAAGCTAACCAAATCCAAAGTGAGTTTAAAGGCCAATGTAAGCAGTCAATATATTTCAGCCTTGTTACTTATAGCACCAAATTTGGAAAACGGTTTGGAGTTAACTTTGGAAGGAACCATTACTTCGGTGCCTTACATTAAAATGACTTTGGATTTACTAAATCAAATTGGAGTGGATACCAAATTTGAAGGAAACCTTATTTCTGTCGCTCCTAAAAACTTACCCTTAAAAACAACAAAGTTGACCGTAGAATCCGATTGGTCTTCGGGGTCATATTTTTACAGCATTGTCGCTTTGAGTGCCATTGGTACAGAAATCAAGTTGTCTTCCTATAAAGAACATTCGCTACAAGGGGATTCTGTTCTTGCTGAGATTTATTCGCAATTTGGAGTAACTACAGCTTATAAAGAAAACGAGATTATTCTAAGAAAAGAATCTGAAAACCTAGAACCAAAACAATTCAATCTAGTCAATGCACCCGATATTGCACAAACTATTGCCGTTACCTGTCTAGGTTTGGGAATTGGGTGTGAGCTCACGGGACTTCATACCTTAAAAATTAAGGAAACCGATAGGTTGGTGGCACTTAAAAATGAAATGGAGAAATTTGGGGCAGAGGTGCACATTACTAATGATTCTTTAAAATTGTTTCCAGTTTCAAATTTAAAATCAAATCCTACGGTGGCTACTTATAATGATCATAGAATGGCTATGGCCTTTGCGCCTTTAGCTCTAAAAACAGAGTTGCAGGTTGAAGATGCCATGGTGGTTTCAAAATCCTTTCCAACGTTTTGGGAGGACTTGGCGGCTATTGGATTTCAAATAAACCAATAATAATCTGCCATTTACTTGACAACCCCTATCTTGAGATTGTATATTTGCCACTTCCCATAAAATATAACAAATGAAATTATCAAATTTTAACTTTAAACTTCCAGACGAATTATTGGCAGACCGTCCTTCGGACATTAGAGACGAAGCGCGATTGATGGTTTTGAACAGAAAAGAGCAAACCATCGAGCACAAATTGTTTAAGGATGTTATTGATTACTTCGATGAAGGAGATGTAATGATCCTTAACAATACCAAAGTGTTCCCTGCAAGATTGTATGGAAATAAAGAAAAAACAGGAGCAAGAATTGAAGTATTCCTTTTAAGGGAATTGAATGAAGAGCAACGTCTTTGGGATGTTTTGGTAGATCCTGCAAGAAAAATAAGAATTGGTAACAAGCTGTATTTTGGTGATGACGAAACGTTAGTGGCAGAAGTTATTGACAACACCACTTCAAGAGGGAGAACTTTGCGTTTTCTTTATGATGGATCATATGCCGAATTTAGAAACAAGCTTACCGAATTGGGAGAAACACCACTTCCTAAATACATCAAAAGAGACGTGGAGCCTGAAGATGAAGAGCGTTACCAAACCATTTTTGCGAAAAATGAAGGTGCCGTAGCAGCTCCAACTGCCGGATTGCACTTTTCTAAGCACTTATTAAAGCGTTTGGAAATTAAAGGCATAGAATTGCCGGAAATTACACTTCACGTTGGTTTGGGAACTTTTAATCCAGTTGAGGTTGAAGATTTGTCTAAACACAAAATGGACAGTGAAGAGGTAATTATCGATAAGGCGGCTGTTGATGTAATCAACAAAGGTATTATGAATAAGAGACGCGTTTGTGCAGTTGGAACAACCTCTATGAGAGCTATTGAAAGTTCCGTGTCTTCCAATGGTACCTTGAATGAGTTTACAGGATGGACCAATAAATTCATTTTCCCTCCTTATGATTTTAGCATTGCCAATTGTATGATTACTAACTTCCACACGCCAAAATCGACTTTATTGATGATGGTGTCTGCCTTTGCTGGTCACGATTTCATCAAAAGAGCTTATGAAGAAGCGGTAAAAGAGGAATACAAGTTCTATACTTATGGAGATGCTATGTTGATTTTGTAATCAAAAAAGTAAATCCAAATAATATATACGAACAAAGCCTTGTAATTTACAGGGCTTTGTTGTTTTTGGAAATCCTAAGAATTCTATAAAACTAAATCGAAAAATCGTAAATCGATATTCCTTTCACTATTTTTGCAGCATCTATGGAAGTAAAGAAGAAAGACATACGAGCGCTCACCAAAGAACAATTACGTGATTTTTTTGTGGAGCAGGGAGATAAGGCATTTAGAGGAAACCAAGTGTATGAGTGGCTGTGGAATAAAGGCGCCCATACGTTTGAAGACATGACCAATATTGCCAAGGATACCCGAGCCATGCTGCATGAAAATTTTGTGATCAACCATGTGAAGGTAGACCAAATGCAACGTAGTTCGGATGGAACCATAAAAAATGCAGTAAGACTGCATGACAGTTTGGTAGTAGAGTCGGTGTTGATTCCAACGGCAACCAGAACCACGGCTTGCGTGTCTTCGCAGGTAGGGTGTAGTTTAGATTGCAGGTTTTGTGCTACCGCAAGGCTAAAACGTATGCGTAACTTGAATCCTGATGAAATTTTCGATCAGGTGGTGGCCATTGATAATGAAAGCAAACTTTACTTTGACAGGCCTTTGAGCAATATTGTATTTATGGGCATGGGAGAACCACTCATGAACTACAATAACGTGTTGAAGGCTATTGATAAAATTACTTCTCCGGAAGGATTGGGGATGTCTCCAAGACGTATTACCGTATCCACTTCTGGTGTGCCTAAAATGATTAAAAAAATGGCTGATGATGAGGTGAAATTCAAATTGGCCGTATCCCTTCATTCTGCCATAGATGAAGTGCGCACTTCTATAATGCCCTTTAACGCTACCTTTCCTTTAAAGGATTTACGTGAAGCCCTTGAATATTGGTATGCCAAAACCAAAAACAGAATCACCTATGAGTATGTGGTCTGGGAAGGAATCAATGATACCAGGAAGGATGCTGAGGCCTTGGTACAGTTCTGTAAGTTTGCGCCAAGTAAGGTTAATCTTATAGAGTATAACCCTATCGATGATGGAGAGTTTCAACAGGCGAACCCGAAAGCAATTGATATGTATGTGTCCCTATTGGAGGCTAATCATATAACGGTTACAGTGAGACGTTCTAGAGGTAAGGATATTGACGCAGCCTGCGGACAATTGGCAAATAAGAGTTAAAGATTTTTCTTTCCAAATAAACTTAAAATAGTATTTCACGAGCTTTTTTAGTAGGTTTGTCATTACCTAAATGACTAAATTTTTCTGTTGAAAATAGTAGAGCAAATAAAGCAGCCCATCGCTTACGAAATGGACCTTTTTGAACAAAAGTTTCAACTGTCCATGTCTTCTAAAGTGGCATTGCTCAATAGAATTACTACTTATATTGTTAACAGAAAAGGGAAGCAAATGCGCCCAATGTTCGTCTTCTTGGTGGCGAAAATGGTCAACAATGGCGAAATCAGCGAGCGCACTTATCGTGGTGCTTCGGTTATTGAATTGATCCATACCGCAACTTTGGTGCATGATGATGTGGTGGATGATAGTAATAGACGTCGAGGCTTTTTCTCCGTAAATGCCCTTTGGAAAAACAAGATTGCTGTGTTGATTGGTGATTTCCTGTTGTCTAAAGGTTTGTTGCTTTCCATTGATAATAATGATTTCGATTTGTTGAAAATCATTTCCGTAGCCGTTCGGGAGATGAGTGAAGGAGAGTTGTTGCAAATAGAAAAGGCCCGCCGATTGGACATTACGGAAGCTGTGTATTATGAAATCATTCGTCAGAAAACAGCAACCTTAATTGCGGCCTGTTGTAGTTTGGGTGCTGCTTCGGTAAAACCAAATTCTCCAGAGGTGGAAATCATGCGTAAATTTGGAGAGTTGATTGGGATGGCTTTCCAAATTAAGGACGATTTGTTTGATTATGGAGAAGATGCCATTGGCAAACCTACAGGTATCGATATCAAAGAGCAAAAAATGACCCTTCCGTTGATTCATGTACTCAATAAATGTGATAAGAAGGACAAAAAGTGGTTGATCAATTCCATTAAAAATCACAATAAGGACAAAAAACGTGTTAAGGAAGTCATTAATTTTGTTAAAGATAATGGCGGCCTGGATTATGCCATCGCTAAAATGAAAGAGTTTCAAAAAGAGGCACTTACTTTGTTGGAAACTTACCCCGAATCTGAATTCAAAAGTTCACTAAAACTTATGGTGAACTACGTAATTGACAGAAAAAAATAATTTTTTTCAACCTATAGGCAACCATTGGTTCAATAATTGCGTCTTTGTATATAAAGACCAACACCTTGTAGATTTTGAAAGTCATTCAACTGCATAAAAATACCAAAGAGCTTATCACAAAAGCGGCGAAGGACAATCGCGAGGCGCAACATGTGCTTTATGAAATTCATGCGCCAAAGATGTTAAGCGTATGCAGGTATTACATCAAGGATGTAAAGGATGCGGAAGAAGTGATGTTGAATGGGTTTTTTAAAGCCTTCACCAACATTACATCCTTTAAGAATGAAGGGAGTTTTGAAGGCTGGCTTCGGAGGATCATGGTGAGGGAAGCTATTTCTTTTCTTAGAAAACGAAAATCCTTGGAGTTTCCCACAGAAGAGGAAAGCATGCCGCAAGAGCATGTATATAGTACAACTTCAGGACTTGAAGTAAATGACATTCAGCAGCTCATTGATGAACTTCCTGAAGGGTATAGAATGGTCTTTGTAATGTACGCTATTGAAGGGTATAAGCACCACGAAATAGCTAAGGAATTGGAGATTTCTGAAGGGACGTCAAAATCGCAGTTGTTTAAGGCGAGACAGATGCTTCAGGAAAAATTGAACAGATTAAATAACACAAGTTATGGCGCCAATTAAGTTTGAAAATGACATAAAGGAGACCTTGGAGAAACGTGCCATCCAGCCGTCTCCAGCGTCTTGGGACAAGTTGTCCAGCCGTTTGGATGAAGAAACAGCTAAACACAAACACAGAAATAAAAGATTTTGGTGGATGGGCATTGCCGCCAGTTTGGTTGGAGTCCTTTTGGTAAGCAGCCTTTTCTTTAAAAAGGATAGCATAAACCTAGATACTCCAGTGATTGTTGATGTTGAAGAAGAAATCGCACCCAAGTATAAGGGAGAAACAAAGGTTGCTATAACTGAACTTGAAGTTAAGGAAAGTGTATCTGTTAATAATGAGGAAGAAGTTAATAGAGATTTGATTATATCCGAAATGTCAAAATCAGAAACTGTAGCAAAGGTTACTAACAGTGAGCTTCCTTCCGAAAAGAATGAATTGGAAAATGCCTCGCCTTTAAATGAATCGGCTATAGAACAAAATGTGGCAGTGCAAGACCATAAAGAAGTTTCTGAAAATTTGGAACCACTTGACGTAAAGGTTCAGGATGTCGAGACTCAAATTGCCGAACTGGCAGCCCAAAATTCAGAAGTAACCGATAGAGAAATCGACTCCTTGTTACAACTGGCGGAATTGGAAATTCAACAAAACAGATTATATAAGGAGTCCACAAGAACTGTGGATGCCAATGCACTCTTGGAGAGTGTGGAAATGGATATAGAACACTCTTTTAGAGATAAAGTTTTTAAAGCCTTAAAAGAAAGTTACGTTACCGTGAAAACTGCAGTCACCCAACGTAATCAGTAAATAGTTCCGTGAGGAAATTCAAATTGAAATATGCTCAGGCCAAGTATATGGAGATTACATAAATTAAAACATCAATTAAAAAACAAACAGTTATGAATACCATTACAAAACATGTAGTGCTGCTAATCCTATGTCTAAGTTTAAGCAACGTTTATGCTCAGGATACCATTCAAAAGTCTAAAACAGAGAGTAAAATTGAAGATTTATTGGAAATGAAAAAGTCTGTTGAAGAAAATGAACGAGAATTGTTGAAAGAGGAAATAGAAGATATTAATATGCGTTTCGATAAAGGCGAAATTACCCTGGAGCAAGCGGATCAACTCAAGAAGGAGGCGGCGCAAAAGCGGGCATTAAACATCGAAAATCGATTAGCTATTATAGATAATAAAATCGAGTTGTTGAAACGGAATGAAAATGAACCCTATGTTTATAGTTGGAAAAAGAAGTCTCGAATAGGACTGGGCCCTGATGGAGTTGAAATATCTGTAGCCCCTCCATTAGGGAGGGAGAATATTCCTTATGATAGAAGAACAACAACTGATATTGTGTTTGCCTTTGGTCCTAATTATTCCATTATTGACGGACAGTCAATAAATGATTCTCCATATGAATCTGGAAGTTCTCATTTTTTTGAATTGGGAATTACGGGAAAGACGCGGGTTTTGAAAAACTCCAATGCTATTAGAATAAAGTATGGGCTTTCCTTGCAATGGAACAAATTCTACATAAAAGATAATATGTATTTTGTAGAAGAGAATGATTTGATTACGCTTCAGCCTTTTGAGTATAATTTGAATAAAGCCAAATTTAGAATGACCAATTTGGTGGTGCCTGTACATTTTGAATTTGGCCCGTCAAAAAAGGTTGTTAAGGATCATTATTTTAGATATTCTACAGATAGGCAGTTTAAAATTGGTGTTGGGGGCTATGCAGGGGTTAATATGGAGACACTTCAAAAGTTGAAATACAAGGTTGATGGTGATAGGGTTAAAGATAAAATCCGTAGAAATTATAATACTTCCGATTTTGTTTATGGTATTAGTGGTTATATTGGTGTTGGAAATTATTCACTTTACGCGAAGTATGATTTATCTCCAATTTTTAAAGATCAACCAACAAGACAAAATAATTTTTCTGTGGGGATTAGATGCAATTAGGATTAAGGAAAATCAATGTAAAATGAAGCTTCGGTCATGCTTTGACTGGAGCTTTTTTTTTGTATGCAATAATGTCCTAAATTTACCTTTTCAAAAATGTATTGATTTGATTTCAAAAGCCTCTATAGAACAAGTCTTTGAAACCGCTCGCGTAGAGGAGGTTATTGGAGATTTTGTGCAATTAAAAAAATCTGGAACCAATTATAAAGGGTTGAGTCCGTTCAGTGATGAGCGCTCGCCTAGTTTTATGGTCTCTCCCGTAAAGCAAATTTGGAAGGATTTTTCTAGTGGAAAGGGAGGGAATGCCGTAACTTTTTTAATGGAGCACGAGCATTTTACCTATCCTGAAGCCATTAAATATTTGGCGAAAAAATACAATATTGAAATTGAAGAAACCGAGCAAACCAATGAACAGAAACAGGAAGCCAATGAGCGCGAAAGTTTGTATTTGGTCAATGAGTTTGCCAAGGATTATTTTCAGAAAATTCTTTTTAAAAGCGATAAAGGTCAGGCCATTGGTTTAAGCTATTTTAAAGAGCGTGGTTTTACCAATGATACCATCAAGACCTTTCAATTGGGATATTCCCTAGATGAGTGGCAGGCCTTTACCGATGAGGCTTTGAAAAAAGGCTATCAGATCGATTATTTGGAGAAAACAGGGCTGACGATTGTTAAGGAAGACAAGCGTTTTGATCGTTTTAAAGGTCGGGTAATGTTTCCAATACAAAGTATGAGTGGTCGTGTTTTGGGTTTTGGAGGAAGGATTTTGGTGACCGATAAAAAGGCAGCCAAATATTTAAATTCCCCAGAGAGTGAGGTCTACCATAAAAGTAAAGTGCTCTATGGTATTTACCACGCCAAGCAAAGCATTGCAAAGGAAGATAATTGCTATTTGGTGGAAGGATATACCGATGTGATTCAATTTCACCAAAGAGGAATCAAAAACGTGGTGGCTTCATCTGGAACCGCTTTAACTTCTGAGCAGATTAGACTGATCAACCGTCTCTCTAAAAACATTACGGTGCTCTTTGATGGTGATGCGGCAGGTATGAGAGCTTCCTTGAGAGGGATTGACTTAATCCTGGAGCAGGGCATGAACGTCAGGGTGTGTACTTTCCCGGAAGGAGAAGATCCGGATAGTTTTGCAAGGCAAAATACATTAGAGGAACTTAAGGAGTATTTGGATACTAATGCTAAGGACTTTATCCAGTTTAAGGCCTCAGTTTTGGTGGAAGATGCCAATAATGATCCTATCAAAAAGGCGGAAACCATTAGAGATATTGTCAATAGTATTGCAAAGATTCCTGACAATATCAAAAGGGAAGTATATATTCAGGAGTGTTCCCGAATTATGGACATTAGTGAAGAGGTGCTTTTTACTACTCTAGCTCAAATGGGTAAAAAGGAGGTTCAGGAGGCAAGTAAAAATGACCGCCCAGAGCAGCAAGCTTTTCAGGTAGTAAAAAGGGAAGAGCCTAAGCAGAAAATTGATTTGCAGTACGAATTGGAGCGAAAAATCATTGAAATTTTACTCCTATATGGAAGTGAAACCGAAGATTTTGATGATTTGGTTCTTAAAGAAGACGAAAAAACAGGCGACTTAAAACTGGAACCAGTTATCAATACGACTAAAGTATTCGATAAAATTTTCCTTGACTTACAGGAGGATGAAATGCAGTTTGCAAATCCTAATTTTCATAATATTTATAATTCATTGATGGAAGAACTGCATAGCGACAAGCCATTTTCCACAAGGGAATTTGTGAATAGGCTGGATCAGGATATGGCCAGTGAAGTTACCAGTATTCTTATGGAAGACGAGCGCTATACGCTTCACGATTGGGAGCGCAATTTGATTGTGCCTAAACAAAAGAGCGAATCGATAGCACAGTTGGTAAACCAAACTATTTTAAGTCTGCGTTGCTTTTTGATTGATAAAAAAGTAGCAGAATACAAAAACGACACCTTACGGGAAGATGTCGATAGAATGGCCATTATAGAGGACGTCAAAGACTACCTGGGTCTAAAAATGTTGTTATCTAGAAAACTTGGTAAAGTGGTGGGTTAACCGTTTGTTAGTTCCAAATGTTTCGCCTGATGGATTAAATCTACAAGATTGGTAACGTGTAATTTTTTGAATAACCTTGCTTTATAGGTACTCACAGTTTTTTCGTTGATATCCAATTCTTGGGCAATTTCCTTATTCTTCTTACCAGACGACAATAGTTTTAACACTTCAACTTCACGAGTGGATAGACGCTTGTACATCTTGCTCGGAGACTTTTTGGTGTCATTATAGTTAAGGTGTTTGGCCATGTTACTACTTAAGTAAATACCGCCATTATAAACCTTTAAAATAGCTTCTTTGATAGTGTCCGTGTCTTCGGTTTTGGAAAGGTACCCAGAAGCTCCTGCTTTCAATACGCTAATGGCATAGATTTCTTCTGGGTGATGGCTAAAAAAGAGCACCTTTAAGTTTTGGTGTTCCTTCTTTATGGCTCTTAAGGCGGTAATCCCGTTCAATTCTGGTAGATCAATCTCTGAAACCACAACATCTACAGAATGTCGCCGGATGAATTCAAAAATTTCGATACCGCTACCTACACTGCCAATAACCTGTATTTCGGGGCTAGATTCAAATAGCAACTGTAACCCTGTTCTAACAATCGGATGGTTGTCAACGACTAATACTTTAATCATAATAGGAAAAAATTAAGTAATTAAGTTAATATGCTATTAATCAGAGATGAAACTCAGACAAGATTAAGAGGTATATGGGGTAGTTCTTTTTGTAAATGTAATGAAAAAAATAACAGGTTTAAAGATTTGTGTTCGAAAATTAATAAGAATTATCTTAAACTATCCGGAATAGTGCATACAGGTATAGGGTTCATCTTGTGTTGGTTAGCTTTGTTGAAGCGCATAAAGATTTCAAAAACCTTCTTTTCGCGGCCTTCAAAATCATTGGCTGTTTTTCCTTCGTCTTTCATCTTCATAGCCCATTCCAATTCAGGGTAAGAAGCGCCTATTTGGTCTTCGTCTGTTCTGTCATCTCCCCATAGACCATCGGTTGGTGCAGCTTCAATAATTTCTTGGTTAACCCCTAAATATTTAGCGATTTCGTAGACTTCGGTTTTCAATAAATCGGCAATCGGGCTTAAATCAACGCCGCCGTCTCCATATTTGGTGTAAAAGCCTACGCCAAAGTCTTCTACTTTGTTTCCTGTTCCCGCTACGAGCAATTTATCAAGGGCAGCAAAGTAGTACAGTGAAGTCATTCTTAACCTGGCTCTGGTATTGGCCAAGGACATAAAACGATCTGCTTCATTGTCTACAGGGGGTAAAGCAGCTACCAAACTATCAAAAACTGGAGTAAGATTCACTTGTGTCATGCTCACTTTGTCAAATTTGGATTGCATCCATTTTATATGATTTAAGGCGCGACTTACTTGAGAGGGGGCCTGATGTATGGGCATTTCCAAGCATAGTAGTTCCAAGCCTGTCATGGCGCATAAGGTAGAGGTTACGGCTGAGTCAATTCCTCCAGAAACACCTATTACAAAACCATTTACTTTAGCATTGGTTGCGTAGTCTTTTAGCCAATTTACGATGTGGTCAACAATTTTTTCTGTTTGCATTTTAGTTACGATTTAAATCTAAGAATAGTACCTTTGCAAACAAAAATAAACTAAACGGGTTAGGAATAAAAATAAACACAGTTTAAGTTTTATGAAGAAAATAATTTTACTTTTTACTGTTCTTGTCACTGCGTTATCATGTGATAAAACCTCAAAAACAGAACAGGAAATTTCAAAAATAGACATTCCTTTTAAGGTAGAGCGCTTTGATGAAGCCTTTGCTAAAGCTACCCCGGAAGATTTACCAAAACTAAAAGCTAGCTATCCGTTTTTGTTTTCAAAAAGAATTAGTGATTCCGTGTGGATCAACCGCATGCAGGACACTTTACAGGAACAGTTGTTTGAAGAAGTAGATAAAGTTTACCACGATTTTGATGATGTTGAATTGGATATTGAAAAACTATTTCAACACTTAAAATATTACGATAAAACTTTTGCTGCTCCAAGGGTGATTACCTTGACTTCTGATGTAGATTACCGAAACAAAACCATTGTAACAGATACCATTGCATTGATAGCACTAGATACTTATTTGGGGGCAGACCATGAATTCTATTCTGGAATCCAAAAGTATATTGTTCAGAATATGACCAAATCGCAAATTGTACCGGATTTGGCAACTAATTATGCTGAAAAATACAGTTTCCAATCGCAGCGTAAAACCTTGTTGGACGAAATGGTTTACTATGGGAAGTTGCTGTATTTTAAGGATAAGATGATTCCGTTTAAAACGGATTCGGAAAAAATTGGGTACTTGCCGGAGCAATTGGCTTGGTCCCAAGAGAACGAAAGCTATATCTGGAGGTATTTTATCGACAAGGAAATGCTGTACAGCACCGATACAGGTTTGGCAGGTAGGTTTATTGCGCCTGCACCGTTTTCAAAATTTTATTTGGAATTGGATAGGGAATCCCCTGGACGATTGGGACAATTCATAGGCTGGCAAATTGTGCGTTCTTATATGGAGCACAACGACGTAGATTTTATGGATATGCTTCAACTGGAAGCGTCCGAAATTTTTAATAATTCAAAATATAAACCACGTAAATAATGGCAGAAAATATAAAATCAACAATTACATTAAATGTAGAATTGGACGAAAACCGAATTCCTGAAAACTTAAGCTGGACGGCGCAGGATGGCGGTATTGAAAATGAAGAGGCAAAGGCTATGTTATTGTCGGTTTGGGACAGTAAAGCACAGGAAACTTTGCGTATAGATTTATGGACCAAAGACATGCCGGTTGATGAAATGAAATTGTTTTTCCATCAAACCTTAGTGGCTATGAGCGACACCTTTCATCGTGCTACCCAAGATGAAAAGATGACGGCAACAATGAAGGATTTCTGTGATTATTTTGCAGAGAAGTTGGAGTTGAAAAAGAAATAATCACTTGATTTTTAGCTTAATAATTCGGTAACTTTTTAGTAACACATCCGGACTGGGTTATTTTTATTTTTACAAGGCTATTAATCAATTATTTAAAAACATTAGTTAGGCTTTCACAGGAGAAGGCAACTAATGTTTTTTTTGTTTAAATTAGCCTTATGCGAAAAATCCTCTTAGGAATTTTAATAACCCTTGCGGCACTTTTTGTCTTCAAATATTGTGCTGATCAAAAGAAAGACGAAGCGGTACTTTTGGAAAGTTCTGCATTGATTCAGGAGCAGATTCGGAATGTTGGAAAATTGGTGGTAACCGAGGGGCATTTCAGCGAAGTGTTCAACTATAAAAATTCCAAAGAGCTCTTCGGTTCTTACTTTACTTCAGATAAAAAGGCTTTGGTAGTGGTGAATGCAGAGGTGACCATTTCATACGATTTGAGCAAAATTGAATACGAGGTGGATGAAATCAACAAAATCCTGAGAATAAAAAGCATCCCCAAAGAAGAAATTAAGATAAGCCCAGATTTGGAATACTATGATGTGCAATCTGATTTCTTCAATCCATTCGAAGCTAAAGACTATAACATCATCAATCAAAAAGTAAAGGCTTCCTTAGCTAAAAAGTTGGAAGCTTCACAAATGAAGGCCAATGCCAAAGATCGATTGATTAGCGAACTGTCCAAATTTTATATACTGACCAATTCATTGGGTTGGACTCTGGAATACAACGAAACGCCTATTTATGTGCTGGACGAGTTGCAACAAATAAATCTTCAAAATTAACGGCCTTTCCTAGGCAATTTAAACTTCTGAAAAATTGAGTACTCCTGCTAATACCCGTAAAGACGAAATTATAAAAACCGCGGCCAAACTTTTTAAGGAAAAGGGCTATAGCGCCGTAACCATGCGGGATTTGGCTGGGACTATGGGGATCAAGGCAGCGAGCTTGTACAACCATATTAGTTCCAAGCAGGAAATCCTCAAGGATATTATTATTTCCTTGGCGGAAACTTTTACGGAAGGGATGAGAGAGATTAAATCTGCCGAAATTTCCAGTATCGAAAAACTTCGGAAAATTGTCAAATTGCACGTAGATATCACATCAAACAATACCTCAGGGATGGCATCCTTGAATAATGATTGGATGCATTTGGAGGAAAAGTTGGAGTATTATTTAACCTTACGCACAGACTACGAAGAGGAGTTTCGTGATATTTTAATTGAAGGCATCAATGCAGGGGAAATTGAAGACTCTAATGTCGATGTCATGTTGTTTTCTATGTTGTCCACACTACGTTCCCTTTATATCTGGATCCCGAAAAAGGAGGATTTAAACCCTGAAGAACTCTCCGAAAACTTGAGCAACGTACTTATTAACGGCATTGTTTAAAGTTGAATTTTGTGCACTTGGCTGCAATTTTTTGGCAGCTAAATTTCGATATCTACAATTATAAAGCGTTAAGCTTTGGAAATTAACATTTGTATCTCGAAATATTTTGTAAATTTGCTATCAAACTAACAAGTGTTAGTTAAAATGCATCGAACAAAATATGGCAGAGTTTTATCGAATAAAAGTTTCAGATATATATAAGGAAACAAAGGATACCGTAGTGGTGTCTTTTGAGATTCCCGAAGATTTAAAAGAGGTATTCAAGTTTAAGCAAGGACAACATTTAACCTTGCGAAAAGAAATAAATGGGCAGGACGTGCGAAGAAATTATTCGCTTTGCTCCAGTCCGTTGGACAATGAGTGGAAAGTGGCCATCAAGACCATTAGAGGAGGGCTGTTTTCCAACTATGCTTTTAACGAATTAAAGGCGGGCGATGAGTTAGAGGTAATGCCGCCACACGGGGAGTTCTTCGTGGAATGCGAGCCCGAAAGTTCCAAAAATTATATCGCCTTTGCTGCAGGTAGCGGAATTACTCCAATGCTATCCATTATCAAGACCCATTTGCACAAGGAACCGGAGAGTGCATTCAAGTTGTTTTACTTGAATCGCACCGTGAAATCCATTATCTTTAAGGAAGAAATAGAGCAGCTTAAAAATGAGTTCTTTGGACGCTTTCAGGTCTTTTACTTTTTAACCAAAGAGCAACGCGATATTCCATTTTTAAATGGACGTTTTGACCACGAAAAACTAGAGATTTTAACCAAGACCTTTATTGATATTCCAGATACGGCTCATGCCTTTATCTGCGGACCCCAAGACATGATCTTTTTGATTCGTGATGAACTTCAGTCAGCTGGATTGCCTAAGGAGAACATTCATTATGAATTGTTTTTCTCCGGAAGTTCCGAAGAAGAAAATAAGCACATCGCTGAAGTTTTGGAAGAGAAAGTAGATGGTACTGAAGTGACCATTATCGATGGTGGAAAAGAATTCCATTTCATCATGGATGACGATTTCGACAACATTTTGGATGGTGCTTTAGCCGCAGGAGCCGATTTACCTTTTGCTTGTAAAGGTGGGGTTTGCTCTACTTGTAAATGTCAAGTGAAGGAAGGTTCGGTTAAAATGAAAATCAACTATGCTTTGGAAGAAAAAGAGGTAGCGCAAAACTATGTTTTAAGTTGTCAAGCGGTACCAACGACAGATAAAGTAGTGGTTGACTTTGATGTGTAAGAATTCCTAAGGAGCGAATTCTTTAAACTATTGAAACAATTAATTTAAACATACCTGTTTTGGCAGGCATAAATTATGAGTGAAGAACAAATTAAAAATTTAGAAGAACAATTCGAGGCACGTATTGCACGTGACGAGAAAATAGAGCCTAAAGATTGGATGCCGGAAAAATACCGCCAGACCCATATTAGGCAAATATCACAACACGCCCATTCAGAGATTGTGGGGATGTTGCCAGAAGGGAATTGGATTACCAGAGCCCCTTCGTTAAGAAGAAAAGTGGCGTTGTTGGCCAAGGTTCAGGATGAGGCTGGCCATGGTTTGTATCTGTATTCGGCATGTGAAACTTTAGGGATTTCTCGTGACGAATTGTATGAGCAGTTACATTCCGGTAAGGCTAAATATTCCTCGATATTCAATTATCCAACCGTTACTTGGGCGGATATGGGAGCCATTGGTTGGTTGGTAGATGGCGCTGCCATTATCAATCAAGTGCCCTTGTGCAATACCTCATTTGGACCATATGCCCGAGCTATGGTGAGAGTGTGTAAGGAAGAAAGTTTCCACCAGCGTCAAGGATATGAAATCATGTTGAAACTTTGTCAAGGAGCTCCGGAACAAAAAGAAATGGCTCAGGATGCTTTAAACCGTTGGTGGTGGCCTAGTTTGATGATGTTTGGTCCTACCGATGCAGAGTCAACTCACACCGAACAATCCATGAAATGGAAGTTGAAGCGTAAAACGAATGACGAATTGCGTCAGCAGTTTATTGATCAAACAGTGCCTCAGGCAGAAATTCTAGGTTTAACCATTCCAGATCCAGATTTAAAATGGAATGAAGAACGTGGAAGCTATGACTTTGGTGAAATCAATTGGGATGAGTTTTGGCAAGTGGTAAAAGGCCACGGACCAATGAACAAGGAGCGTATGAAAGCTCGTGTGGGAGCATGGGAGCGCGGCGAATGGGTGCGTGATGCAGCCATGGCACATGCCGAAAAGCAACAAGAAAGAAAAGAAAAACAAGCAGTTTAAAAATAATATTATGTCAACAAAAAACTGGCCTCTTTGGGAAGTCTTTGTAAGAAGTAAAAACGGATTGGAACACAGACATTTTGGTAGCTTACATGCGGCCGATGCCGAAATGGCATTGGAAAATGCACGTGATGTCTATACAAGAAGAAATGAAGGTGTGAGCATTTGGGTGGTAGAATCAAAGTATATCACTGCTTCAAACCCAGAACATAATGGTGAAATGTTTGAGCCGGCGCAGGATAAGGTGTATCGTCATCCTACCTTTTATGACTTGCCGGACGAAGTAAAACATATGTAGTGGTTTCCTGAAAACGGGAAATTCGTAAGTAAAACAAATGTCACTTCGAGTAATTTGTGCGATAGCAACAAATTGTATCGAGAAGTAATTAAACAGATTCCCACTTTCGTGGGAAAGAGATATGAAAGACAATTTATATAGATACATACTAGGCATTGCCGATAACTCTTTGATTTTGGGTCAAAGGTTGGGGGAACTGTGTGGACACGGGCCAAATTTGGAAACCGATATTGCCTGTACCAATATGTCCTTGGATTTGTTGGGGCAAGTACGCAGTTATTATCAATATGCCGCAAAAATAAAAGGAGAAGGCGCTTCCGAAGATAGCATTGCATTCCTTCGAAAGGAACGGGATTATTACAATGCACTCTTGGTGGAGCAGCCTAATACAGATTTTGGATACACTATGGCGCGTCAATTTTTGTTTGATGTGTATCATTTGTTGTTTCTAACCGAATTACAAAAAAGTAGCGATTTAACCCTGTCGGCCATTGCGACAAAATCCATCAAGGAAGTGAGCTATCATCAACGGTTTTCTTCCGATTGGATCAAACGTTTGGGGGATGGAACCGAAGAGAGCAATACACGCATTCAAACCGCTATCAATGATCTTTGGACTTATACCGATGAGTTGTTTCATCTAACGGATGCAGATAAGGCGATGGTTGAAGAAGGCATTGGAGTGGATGTGACGACACTTAAGGAAGCTTATTACAAGACGGTTTCTGAAGTGTTGGAAGAAGCAACAATAGAAATACCAGAATCAAAGTATTTCCAAAAAGGAGGAAAACAAGGAATTCACACAGAGCACATGGGCTATTTGTTGGCCGATATGCAATACATGCAACGCACCTACCCAAATATGGAGTGGTAAAATTCCTGCGAAAGCAGGAATCTAAAATTTACAGTGGTTTCTAGAGAAATTGAAAGGTTTTAAAATGGTAGAAGAACAACAACATATAGACGAAATTCTTATCCCAATTCTGGAGCAGGTGTCAGATCCTGAAATTCCAGTGTTGTCCATTATGGATATGGGAGTGGTGCGTTCTGCCATTATTGAAAATAACCTTGTCAAGGTTAAAATCACCCCTACCTATAGTGGTTGCCCTGCCATGGATGTTATTGGAGACGATATCAAAGCCGTATTAAAAAAGGCTGGTTACGAATCGGAAATAGAATTGATTTTGGCCCCAGCTTGGACTACCGATTGGATCACAGCCAGAGGAAGAAAGGCGCTGGAAGCCTATGGCATTGCAGCTCCTTTGGAAGCTGAAGCCGATAAAGATGTGCTTCTTCATGGCAAGCGTATTGTGAGGTGTCCTCAATGTGGTTCAACCAATACACGTTTGGTAAGCCAATTTGGTTCTACGGCCTGTAAGGCCCAGTTTCAATGTGATGATTGCCATGAACCCTTCGATTATTTTAAATGCTTGAAATAATAAAACACAATGGAAAATAAACAATCACCAATGTTGGGTCTTCGTACGGTTGTATACATGGTGGAAGACCTTGAAAAAGCTAAAGCATGGTATGCGAAGGCCTTCAATGCGCAGCCATATTACGATACCCCTTATTATGTGGGGTTTAATATTGCTGGTTACGAATTGGGCTTGCATCCCAAAGAAAAGGTACAAGGTACCGATAATGGTACTGTGCAAACCTATTGGGGTGTTGAGGATATTCAAAAGGTGTACGATTCCCTAATTGAAATGGGAGCCACAAAGCATGAAGAACCTAATAATGTTGGAGGTGACATAGCCGTAGCGAGCGTGTATGATCCTTGGAAAAATATCATTGGAATTATTTATAATCCAGAATTTAAACTACCAAAATAGATATGAGTTCAATTGAATTGAAAATTGAAAATAATATAGCCTATATCACGCTTAACCGTCCAGAAGTTTTCAATAGTTTCAATCGCGAAATGGCCTTGAAACTTCAAGAGACTCTGGATAATTGTGAAACAAATGAAGAGGTAAGAGCCATTGTGTTGACTGGAAACGGAAAGGCATTTTGTGCGGGACAGGATTTAAAGGAAGTTACTTCACCAGAATTGAACCCTGGTTTCAAGAAAATATTGGAAGAACACTACAATCCAATCATCACCCGAATTCGACATATAGAAAAACCAATCATAGGCGCAGTAAATGGCGTAGCTGCTGGTGCAGGTGCCAATATAGCTTTGGCCTGCGATGTGGTAGTGGCCCATGAGCAGGTTAGCTTTATTCAGGCTTTTAGTTTGATTGGTTTGATTCCTGATAGTGCCGGGACTTTCTTTTTGCCAAGATTGATTGGCTTCCAAAAAGCGTCTGCTTTGGCCATGTTGGGAGATAAAGTGCCTGCTGAAGAAGCCGAGCGTTTAGGGATGATTTATAAAGTATTGCCATTGGAAAATTTTGAGGAAGAAGTATCTAAACTAGCCTTAAAAATGGCAAACATGCCAACCAAAGCTTTGGGATTGATCAAGAAAAGTTTGAATCAATCCTTGACCAACAACTTGCAAGAGCAGTTGGCTTTGGAATCAAAATATCAAATTGAAGCTGCGGGAACCGAGGATTATGCTGAAGGGGTTTCTGCATTTGTAGAGAAAAGAAAACCAACTTTTAAAGGAAAGTAAATGAACGTAGGAATCATAGGAAGTGGTACCATGGGGAGTGGCATTGCACAAGTGGCAGCCACCGCAGGATGTACGGTTAAATTATATGACACCAATGAAGCAGCTTTGGAAAAGGCAAGATTGTCATTGGAAAAAATATTGACCAGATTGGTTGAAAAGGGACGCATTGATACTCATGAAAAACTGAGGATTCAAAGCAATATACAATATGTGGATACCCTAAAGGAATTGGGAGATTCCAACCTTACCATTGAAGCTATTGTTGAAAATTTGGATATCAAGAAAAAGGTCTTTTCAGAATTGGAAAGCTATGTGGCAGATGACTGTATCATCGCTTCAAACACCTCTTCCTTATCCATTGCTTCCATTGCGGCCTCGCTTCAAAAGCCAGAGCGTTGCATTGGAATTCACTTTTTTAACCCAGCGCCTTTAATGAAGTTGGTAGAGGTAATTCCAGCCGTGCAGACTTCCAAAAACGTTTTGGATTTGGCGGTAAAAACCATTTCCGATTGGAATAAAACCGTGGCGGTTGCTAAAGATACCCCAGGATTTATTGTGAATCGTGTAGCCCGGCCACTTTATGGGGAAGCCTTGCGAATTTATGAAGAAGGGATTGCCGATTTTGCAACCATTGATTGGAGCTTAAAAACCATTGGAGGTTTCCGCATGGGACCTTTTGAGTTGATGGATTTCATAGGGAATGATGTGAATTATACCGTAACCGAAACGGTATTTACATCTTTCTATTTCGACCCTAGATACAAACCGTCTTTTACGCAAAAGCGTTTGAGCGAAGCAGGGTATTTAGGTAGAAAAACCGGGAAGGGTTATTACGATTATTCCGAAGGAGTTGAAATGCCTGCTCCAACAGAGGATAAAGCATTGGCCCAGCAGATTTTTGACCGTGTCTTGGTGATGCTGATCAACGAAGCGGCGGATGCTTTGTTTTTAAACATAGCCTCTGCAGAAGATATTGACAATGCCATGACCAAAGGGGTAAATTATCCTAAAGGTCTGTTGGCATGGGCCGATGAAAAAGGAATCGCTTGGTGTGTGGCCAAGTTGGATGAGCTTTATAACGAGTATCATGAAGACCGTTACAGGTGCAGTCCATTATTGCGTAAAATGAACAAAGAAAACAAAAGCTTTTTTTAATGCAGGGCGAACAAATACCGCACAAAATGTTGCACCAAGATCCGTTTAGTACTTGGTTGGGCATAGAAATCTTGGAATGCGAAATTGGTCGCTGCAAAGTAGGGATGACCGTTAGAAAGGAAATGCTCAACAGCATGGGCAAAGCACATGGAGGCATTAGTTATTCGCTTGCAGATACAGCCTTTGGTTTTGCAGCAAATACCCACGGTAGATTTTCGGTTTCCATTGAAACCAGCATCAATCATATTGAGGCCCTAAATGAAGGCGATTACTTGGTAGCGGAGTCCGTGATAGAAAAAGTAAATAACAAATTTGGCTTCAACATTGTTGAAGTAAAGCGAGGCGATGAATTAGTAGCACTGTTCAAAGGTGTGGTATATCGCACTCAAAAAGAATGGGAATGAATTCCTGCAAAGGCAGGAATCTCTTAATTCAAAAGAAATATCGAAACCTAAACAGAACAGTATTGTTTAGGAATGAGAAAAAATATAATAGTAAATAGAATTCACACTTTAGTCAGAATTAAACTGAAAAGATACCCACTTTTGTGGGCATAAATATGAAAGAAGCATATATCATAGATGGAGTTCGTACTCCAATAGGAAGTTACAAAGGCACTTTGTCGGCTGTGAGAACGGACGATTTAGGGGCTTTGGTAATTGAAGAAATAGTCAAACGAAATCCAAATATTCCAAAAGAGGCTTACGATGATGTGATTTTGGGCTGTGCTAACCAAGCCGGGGAAGACAACCGCAACGTCGCGAGAATGTCTTTGTTGTTGGCTGGCTTGCCATATACGGTGCCGGGAGAAACGGTGAACCGTTTGTGCAGTTCAGGATTGTCGGCGATTATTCATGCCAATAGAGCGATAAAAGCTGGAGATGGCGACATTTTTATTGCAGGCGGTGTTGAAAATATGACACGTGGACCTTTGGTGGTTTCAAAGCCGTCATCAGGTTTTGGAACGGATTCCAAAATGTACGATTCCAGTTTCGGATGGCGTTTTGTAAATCCAAAAATGCACGAAATGTATGGGACAGATGGTATGGGGAATACCGCTGAAAACTTGGTAGAGTTGCACGATATTTCCCGTGAAGATCAAGATAAGTTTGCCAACTGGAGCCAAATGAAGGCGACCCAAGCCCAAGAAAACGGGAGATTGGCAAAAGAAATAATGACGGTTGAAATTCCACAACGCAAAAAGGACCCAATCTTGTTTTCAAAAGATGAATTTGTAAAACCAACAACCACTATGGAAGTGTTGGGGAAATTGCGTCCGGCTTTTAAAAAAGATGGAAGCGTAACGGCAGGAAATTCCTCAGGATTGAATGATGGAGCAGCTGCAACCATTATTGCGTCTTCAGAAGCGGTTGAAAAATATAACTTAAAACCATTGGCTAGAATTGTAAGTTCTGCAGTGGTTGGCGTTGAGCCTCGCATTATGGGGATTGGCCCTGTAGAGGCTTCCAATAAAGCTTTGGCAAAGGCAGGTTTGACCATGGACGACATGGATATTATTGAACTTAATGAAGCGTTTGCGGCTCAGGCCTTGGCATGTACACGTGCTTGGGGATTGGCGGATGACGATTCTAGATTGAACCCAAATGGAGGTTCTATTGCTATTGGGCATCCACTGGGAGTGACAGGCGCACGTATCGCTTATTCTGCAGCATTGGAATTACAGGAACAAAATAAACGTTACGCTTTGGTGACCATGTGTATTGGTGTCGGGCAAGGTTACGCAGCAATTATTGAAAGAGTGTAATATGAAAAAAATACAACATTACGTCCAAGGTCAATGGACCGAAGGTAAAGAAGAAGGAATTCCGGTTTTAGATGCTATTACAGGGGAAGCTTTTACCAGTGTTGCCATTGAAGGTTTGGACATTCCAGAAATATTAAACTACGGAAGAACCAAGGGAGGGGAGATTCTTAGGAAAATGACGTTTCAAGAGCGTGGGAACATGCTTAAAAAGTTGGCCTTATATCTTACCAAACGCAAAGAGCAATTTTACGATTTAAGTTACCGTACAGGTGCGACTAGAATAGATAGTTGGATTGACATTGAAGGAGGTTTTGGTAATCTTTTTGCTAATGCGTCTTTAAGAAAATTGTTTCCTAATCAACCTTATCATGTTGAAGGGGACCCAATCGATTTATCTCGTGGAGGCCGTTTTATGGCACACCATATTATGGTTCCTAAAAAAGGGGTAGCGGTACATATCAATGCCTTTAATTTCCCAGTTTGGGGAATGTTGGAAAAGTGCGCAGTGAATTGGATGGCAGGGGTTCCTGCAGTGGTATTGCCAGCCCCGTCATCATCTTATTTGGCGGAAGCCGTAGCAAGGGAAATCATAGCCTCAGGAATTTTGCCAGAGGGAGCCTTACAAATTATTAACGGAACCGTAAAATCCATATTGGATACGGTAGAGTCTCAAGATGTGGTTACGTTTACAGGGTCTGCGGCAACAGGACGTTTGTTAAAAGCGCATCCTAGATTAATACAGGAGGCTGTGCCATTTACTATGGAAGCAGATTCTTTGAATGCTTCTATTCTTGGGGAAGATGCTGTGCCAGGGACTCCAGAATTTGATCTGTTCATAAAGGAAGTTCGAAATGAAATGACAGTGAAAGCAGGACAAAAGTGTACGGCTATCCGTCGTATCATTGTGCCTGAAGGTATTGTGGAGGATGTGCAGATTGCCTTAGGAAAAGCTTTGGATAAAGTTACCATAGGAGACCCGAGATTGAAAGAAGTGAGAATGGGATCTTTGGTAAGCAAACAACAGGTGGAAGCCGTGAAGAATTCCATTTCGGATATTGCCAAAGAAGCCGAAATGGTATATGGGAATTTAGATACATTGGACACCATTGGCGCCGATGCCCAGAAAGGAGCGTTTATTAGCCCAGTATTGTTCCGTACGGATAATCCGTTGCAAAACAAGGTGGTTCACGAACGCGAAGCTTTTGGTCCGGTAAGTACCATAATGCCATATAAAACTATGGACGAAGCGGTTACTTTGGCCCAAATGGGAAAAGGGTCTCTAGTGTCTTCCATAGCGACTAATGATGATAATATTGCGAAGGAATATGTGATAAATGCAGCTTCGCATCATGGCCGAATTTTAGTGTTGAATCGTGAAAGTGCTAAACAAAGCACTGGACACGGTTCTCCATTGCCTTATTTGGTTCACGGTGGTCCAGGACGTGCGGGAGGAGGTGAAGAAATGGGAGGTATGCGAGGTATCAAACATTATCTGCAGCGTACTGCAATTCAGGGCTCACCAACTACATTGACTGAAATAACTGGGGTATATCAGCAAAAGGCGGCCTATAAGGAAGCAGAGCAGCATCCGTTTAAATACCATTGGGAAGATATTCAACCAGGAATGTCACTTAAAACCCATAAGCGAACCTTTACAGATACCGACATTATCAATTTTGCCAACTTGACTTGGGACCATTTTTATGCCCATACAGACATCACATCGCTCGATGGAAGCATTTTTGAAAAACGTACGGCTCATGGATACTTTATTATTTCCGCAGCAGCGGGATTGTTTGTATATCCAAACAAAGGCCCTGTGGCTGCAAACTATGGTTTGGAAGAATGTCGCTTCCTACGCCCTTTGTATCATAACGATACGGTATACGTACGATTGACTTGTAAGCAAAAAGTAGATCGGGATGTGGCAGGAGCCGAGCATCCAAGTGGGATTGTAAAATGGTTTGTAGAGGTATTTGATGCTAATAATGATGAAATGGTAGCTTTTGCAACCATTTTGACCATGGTTCAGAAGAAACAAGAAACTTTGGTGGAAATGACCGAAGCTAAAATTACAGAATGTATCAACAAGCTTACCGAAGAGGATAAAGCAAAGTGGGGGAATCTAACCCCTCAGTTAATGTTGGAGCATTTGGAATATACCTACAGAATTGCCTCTGGGGAAATTCAGGATTTTGATATAGCGACGCCTGAAAAGATTTTGGAAAAAGTGCACGCCACGCTATATAACTATGAAAAAATGCCAAGTGGTTATGATTTTCCATTGGCAGAAAGATCTCGAATTACCGAATTAAAACATGCCAGTTTAGAAGAGGCTAAAGAAAAATTGAAAGAAGCTCGTGAGGCGTATTTGGCCTATTTTAAAGAACATCCAGAAGCTAAAACCAAAAATGTGGTTTTTGGAGAGTTGAATAGATACGAGTGGTATTTATTGGAGAGAAAACATCTAAATCATCATTTCGAGCAATTCGGATTGATATAAATTATAAAAGAAATTGAAGATGGAAAATAGTCCATACGTAAAGTTAAGCATAGAAAATCATGTAGGGTATGTTGAGTTTTTTCACCCAGAACATAATTCTTTGCCAGGGAATGTATTGGCCGATTTAGCCCAAACTATTACAGATGCGGGAAACAATGATGATGTTAAGGTCATCGTTCTTAAAAGTGGAGGCGATAGAACCTTTTGTGCTGGAGCTAGCTTTAAGGAATTGATCAATATCAATGACGATGCTACAGGAAAGGTATTCTTTTCTGGGTTTGCCAATGTGATCAATGCTATGCGCAAATGTCCAAAGTTTGTCATTGGGCGTATTCAAGGTAAAACCGTTGGTGGTGGTGTTGGTCTGGCAGCAGCAACTGATTATTGTATGGCGACCAAATTCGCCGAAATCAAACTAAGCGAGCTTAATATTGGGATTGGTCCTTTTGTGGTTGGTCCTGCCATAGAGCGTAAAATGGGCGTGAGTGCCATGTCGCAAATCGCTATGGATGCCAATAGTTTTTATTCTCCAGAATGGGCTACGGACAAAGGTCTGTTTACTCAGGTTTTTGATACCACTCAAGACATGGATGAAGCCATAAAAGCTATGGCTGAAAATTTGTGTACTTACAATCCGGAGGCTATGAAGGAAATGAAAACTATGTTTTGGCAAGGAACCGAGCATTGGGATGAACTGCTTTCAGAACGTGCAGCTATTAGCGGACGTTTGGTGTTGGGAGAGTTTACAAAGGAAATCTTGAAACGTTTTAAGTAAACCATGATTTACAGTTTTAAAGGATATACGCCAGTGGTACACGAAAGTAGTTTTGTGCACCCTTTGGCGGCCGTAACCGGAAACGTTATCATCGGGAAAAACTGCTATATAGGTCCTGGAGCTGCCATTCGTGGCGATTGGGGACAAATCATTTTGGAAGATGGAGTGAACGTTCAGGAAAACTGTACGGTGCACATGTTTCCGGGGAAATCAATCACGCTTAAAGAAAGTGCCCATGTTGGTCATGGAGCCGTGATTCATGGTGCTAATTTGGGAAGAAATTGCTTGATTGGGATGAACAGTGTCATTATGGACGATGCCCAAATAGGGGATGAATGCATCGTTGGTGCTATGGCCTTTGTAAAGGCAGAAACCATCATTCCAAACCGAAGTCTTGTTGTTGGAAACCCAGCCAAAGTTGTCAAGGAAGTTTCCGATGACATGATCGCATGGAAGACTAAAGGGACGCAATTGTATCAGCAATTACCTGCAGATTGTCACGAGAGTTTGAAGGAGGTTGAACCTTTAAGGGAGATTCCGGAAAACATGAAAGTTCAGGAGGGTGCCTATGACACGCTTCGTGATTATTTCCTGCGCAAGCAGGAATCTCAAAATCAGGAAAAATGAACTTATGGTACGTTTACATAATGTCAAACAAACCAAATGGTGTGATTTACATTGGTGTAACGAATGATATTCTAGAAAGAGTAAAAGAGCATAAGTTAAAGGTATATCCAAAGTCATTTACAGCGAAATATAATTGTGATAAACTTGTCTATTTTGAAAAGTTTGATGATGCTTCTAAAGCAGAAATTAGAGAAAGACAATTTAAAAAGTGGAAGCGACAATGGAAAATAGAAGTTATAGTGGATATGAATCCAGGCAGGATGGATTTAAGTATAAATTGGAATTTGAACTTAAATAAGTTTAGAAATAATGAGCGATGAAAATAGATTCCCACTTACGTGGGAACTTAAAATGCCCAAAATGGGCGAAAGTATAACAGAGGGAACCATTATCAATTGGTTGGTGAATGAGGGAGATAGCTTTGAGGAAGGGGATATTCTTTTAGAAGTTGCTACAGATAAGGTTGATAATGAAGTGCCGGCAACGAGTTCGGGGACTTTGGTGAAAACCATGTTCCAAGCTAAAGATGTGGTGCCAGTCGGAGAGGTGATTGCTGTTTTGGAAGTTTCGGAAACGTTGAATTCTTCTGAAGATGGGAAGAATACATCTGATAAGACAAAGACCGTTACATCCAAAAAGGAGACGAATTCTCAACCTAAAAAAGTAAAGAATACACAGCCATCAGTAATTGATACGGCTAGTTTTTCGGTAAATAACACCAATACATTTTTTTCGCCTTTGGTAGAAAAAATTGCAAGGGAACACCATATCAGTTTTGAGGAACTCTCAAGAATTCCTGCTACTGGGCATGAAGGCAGGTTACGAAAAAGCGATGTCTTCAATTATATCCAAGAGGGCAGACCTTATAAGTTTGCGCAGCCTGTAGTTCAAGATCCAACAGCTTATCGCATTCCGCAGTTAAGTTTTGACAAAGGAAAAGGAAAGGTTGTTGAAATGGATCGTATGCGTCAAATGATTGCCGACCATATGGTCTATTCCAAGCACACTTCCCCACACGTGACTGCTTACGTGGAGGCCGATTTGACTAATATGGTGCAATGGCGCAATGACAATAAAAAGGCCTTCGAGGAAAAGTACGGAGAGCGATTGACCTTTACACCTTTGTTTGTGGAAGCTGTTGCCAAGGCTGTTAAGGATTTTCCTAATATCAACGCTTCGGTGGATGGTAAAAACATCATTATTAAGGAGGATATCAATATTGGGATGGCAACTGCATTGCCTTCAGGGAATTTAATTGTTCCCGTAGTGAAAAATGCGGATACCAAGGATTTGAAAAAGCTGGCTAAAAACGTCAATGAAATGGCAGGCAAGGCAAGAGAAAATAAGCTGGGAGGTGACGATATTAAGGGAAGCACCTTTACCATTTCCAATGTGGGAACCTTTGGAAGCGTTATGGGAACGCCTATTATCAATCAACCAGAAGTGGCCATTTTAGCTTTAGGGATTATTAAAAAACGCCCTGAAGTTATCGAAACCGAAAATGGCGATGAAATTGCTATTAGAAGCATGATGTACCTGTCCCTGTCTTTTGACCACCGCGTGGTTGATGGCTATCTGGGAGGTAGTTTTGTGCGTCGCGTAGCCGATTATTTTGAACAGTTTGATACGAATAGAAAAATATAAGTCATGTCTTATAACATACATATAACAACAGTAGAAAAGTCGAAAGTTGATACGGTAGACTTTAATAATATCCCTTTAGGAACCACCTTCACCGATCATATGTTTATTTGTGATTATGAAAATGGACAGTGGGTCAAACCAAGGATTGAGCCTTTGGCTCCCATAGCAACCCATCCAGCAGCCATGGCCTTGCATTATGGGCAGGCTATTTTTGAAGGGATGAAAGCAACGGTAGGTGCCGATGGTTGCCCTAGATTATTCCGTGCCGAAAAGAATGCCGCACGTTTAAATACCAGTGCCGATAGAATGGGAATGCCTCATTTTCCTGAAGATTTATTTGTTGAAGGTTTGAAACAGTTGGTAGCCTTGGAACATAATTGGATTCCACCAGCAGAAGGAAGCGCTTTGTATTTGCGCCCTTTTATGTACGCCGATGAACCTTTTATTGGAATGCGTGCCGCAACCCATTATAAGTTCATTATCATGGCATCACCATCTGGTCCGTTTTTTAGCAAACGCATCAAGTTGTGGGCAGAGAAAAAGTACGTAAGAGCGGTTGAAGGAGGTACAGGAGAGGCTAAAGCCGCAGGTAATTATGCGGCGGCCATCAGGCCAACAGAACTTGCCAAAGCCAAAGGTTACGATCAAGTCCTTTGGTTGGATGCTGTGGAGCATAAATACATTCAGGAGGTGGGTACCATGAACATCTTCTTCAAAATAGATGGGAAATTTATCACACCAAAACGCGATGGAGCCATTTTGGACGGTATCACCAGAATGAGTGTGATGGATGTTTTAAAAGCCAAAGGTTTTGAAGTGGTGGAGCGTCCAATAACGATAGATGAAATCAAGGAAGCTGAGAAATTGGGAACTTTGGAGGAAGCTTTTGGAACAGGAACGGCTGTAGGAATTGCCTATATCCAAGAAATTGGAATGGGAGATGAGGTAATCCACGTTTCCGATGATAGCCCTGTTGGTTTGGATGTGAACGATACGCTTAATGCCATCAAAACAGGAAAGATTAAAGATCCTTTTAACTGGATCATTAAAATTGAAAAGGAATTAGTTTAATGAAGAAGGACATTTTAGAAAGAGGATTTTCAAATTTATGTACGGCCAAAGCTATGGCCGAATTATATGAAGCCAATTTTAAGGTCGTTTCCAAATATGTTCATGCCACTTCAAGAGGGCATGAGGCAGTACAGACGGCTTTGGGAATGCAATTGTTACCACAGGATTATGCCTTTCCATATTACCGAGATGATGCCATGTTGCTTTCGTTTGGATTACAGCCTTACGATTTAATGCTACAGGTACTAGCCAAAAAGGAAGATCCGTTTTCAGGAGGAAGAACCTACTATTCGCACCCTAGTTTAAAGGATTTGGATAAGCCTAAAATCCCTCACCAGTCTTCGGC
This sequence comes from Mangrovimonas sp. sgz306409, assembly GCF_059735265.1. Lineage (NCBI taxonomy): Bacteria > Pseudomonadati > Bacteroidota > Flavobacteriia > Flavobacteriales > Flavobacteriaceae > Mangrovimonas > Mangrovimonas sp. sgz306409. Next base: position 38,327 of record NZ_JCAPEU010000008.1, on the reverse strand, counting down.
AACGGGTATGCAGGCCATTCCTGCAACAGGCGTTGCCATGGGGATGCAATATTTGGAAAAGCAAGGGTTGAAAAATCCAATTCTTGGCGATGTGGAATTGACAGATGACGCACCTATTTCGGTATGTAGTTTGGGAGATGCCTCGGTTACCGAAGGAGAAATTGCCGAAGCCTTTCAAATGGCCGCTTTAAAGCAAATGCCAATTCTGTATTTGGTGCAGGACAATGGTTGGGATATTTCCGCCAATGAAGCGGAGACCCGTGCCCAAAGTGCTTTTGAATATGCCCAAGGGTTTAATGGTTTGGAAGCCATTTCTATTGATGGTGCCAATTTTATTGAGAGTTACGAGGCTATTGAAAAGGTAATTGCTACCATTCGTAAGGAGCGTAGACCTTTCTTGGTTCATGCTAAGGTTCCATTGTTGAATCACCACACATCTGGGGTGAGAATGGAATGGTATCGCGATGATTTGGAAGAAGCCAAAACAAGAGATCCATACCCTGTATTGAAGCAGCAATTGTTGGATCATGGATTTTCAGCTGAAGAAATTGAGGAAATAGAAGCTTCTGCGAAAGCAAAAGTTGAAGCCGATTATGAAAGAGCCCTACAAGCCGAAGATCCGCAACCGGAAGACTTGTTTACAAACGATTTTGCTGCCACACCAATCACCGAAGAAAAAGGAGAGCGTACACCAAAAGGGGCCGAAAAGGTCGTGATGGTGGACTGTGCGTTGTTTGCAGTGGAAGAATTGATGAAACAGCATAAGGAGTGTTTGTTGTACGGACAGGATGTTGGAGGAAGATTGGGAGGAGTGTTCCGTGAAGCGGCTACTTTGGCGCAAAAGTTTGGGGACGATCGCGTATTCAATACGCCTATTCAGGAGGCCTTTATTGTAGGATCTACGGTTGGGATGAGCGCTGTTGGTTTAAAACCTATTGTTGAGGTTCAGTTTGCCGATTATATCTGGCCAGGATTGAATCAGTTGTTTACGGAGGTAAGTAGAAGCTGTTATCTATCCAATGGAAAATGGCCGGTTAGTATGATTTTACGGGTGCCTATTGGAGCTTATGGAAGTGGAGGGCCTTACCACTCGTCTTCTGTAGAGAGTGTGGTAACCAATATCCGTGGGATTAAAATTGCTTATCCAAGTAATGGTGCCGATTTGAAAGGGTTGATGAAGGCAGCCTATCACGATCCAAATCCAGTAGTTATTTTTGAGCACAAAGGATTGTATTGGAGTAAGGTTAAAGGAACGCAAGGAGCTACTTCGGTGGAGCCTTCCGAGGATTATGTATTGCCATTCGGGCAAGCTTGGGTACTTCAGGAAATATGGAAACAGGAGGAGGTTGAAACCTTAACGATTGTGTCCTATGGAATGGGAGTGCATTGGGCGATGAATGCTTCGGAGGAATTGGGGATGCAAGACCGAATTGAAGTAATCGATTTACGTACGCTATATCCTCTGGATGAAGAGACCATCATGAAATCGGTGAAGAAGACCGGTAAGTGTTTGGTGGTTACTGAGGAGCCTTCCAATAATAGTTTTGCTATGGCTTTATCAGGGAAAATTCAAGAGGAATGTTTTAAATTTTTGGATGGACCTGTGATGACCATTGGTAGTGAAAACATGCCAGCCATTCCATTGAACAGTACTTTAGAGCAGACCATGATTCCGTCTACGGAAAAAGTGAAAGAGAAAATTATTCAGTTATTGGAATATTAAAATAAAAAAAGCGACTCAATTGAGTCGCTTTTCTTTTATAGGTTGTATTCAGAAAGTGGTTTAGTAAATTTCTCAGGATCGGCGGCTAGATAATATCTAGGATCGTCGATGTCTTCAATCACCACATCTTTAAATTTAGGATTGGCTTTATAAAGCAAGGTTTTACAATCTTCGCTTAAGTGTTTTAGCTTGATGGATTTCCCTTCGGCTTCATATTTGTTCACCAAATTGGTGATGGCTTCCAATGCAGAGTGGTCGCTTACTCGAGATTCCACAAAATCAATTTCTACCTTATCAGGGTCATTTTTTACATCAAACTTCTCGTTGAAATTTTGAATAGATCCAAAGAACAAAGGACCCCAGATTTCATAGGTTTTGGTACCGTCAGGCTGCATGCGTTTGCGAGCTCTAATCATGGTGGCGTTTTTCCAGGCAAATACCAAAGCCGATAAAATAACTCCAATAAATACCGCAATTGCTAAATCAAAAATAACGGTTACTGCCGATACAATAATCAATACAGCGGCATCTGCTATAGGGATTTTTCTGATAATTCTGAAACTTGACCAAGCAAAAGTTTCAATAACCATCATAAACATAACCCCTACCAAAGCAGCAATTGGCACTTGCTCAATATATTGCGCGGTAAATAGGATGAAGGTCAACAAGGTTAAGGCCATCATAATTCCAGAAAGGCGTCCTCTACCGCCTGCATTGATGTTAATTACCGTTTGGCCAATCATACCACAACCTCCAGTACCTCCAAACAGACCACTTACAATATTCCCTGCTCCTTGAGCTACACATTCACGGTTTCCGTTTCCTCTAGTTTCTGTAAGTTCATCCACCAAGTTCATGGTCATCAATGATTCAATAAGCCCCACAGATGCCGCTAAAAAAGCATATGGAAGAATGAATTTCAGAGTATCTAAATTGAAAGGTAGATGTTGCCAAAGTTCAAGATTTGGAGTCGGGAATTCACCTTTTAGGCCTTCTCCTCCTCCTTCTACAATATATGAACCAACAGTACTCACATCAAGGTTAAAGAACACAACAATACCTGTGGTAACAAGAATTGCTGTTAGGGCCGCTGGGATTTTGGAGGTCACTTTAGGCAGCAACCAAATAATGGCCATGGTAAGTCCAACAAGGCCAAGCATGGTGTAAAGTTCTACACCTTGCATAGGGATGTCGATATATTTTTTTAGGCCATCGGCGCCAATTTCCAATTGTTTGTGGGAGAACATACGGACTTGTGCCAAAAAAATTACGATGGCTAATCCATTTACAAATCCCATCATTACGGGGTGCGGTATCAAGCGTACAAAACGCCCCAATTTAAACACACCAGCAGCTATTTGAATAATTCCCATTAAAATAACAGCCGCTAACAGGTAGAAATAGCCCATATTTTCAACAGGCGTATCAAATAACATTCCTTTGGCATGTCCTTCTGAAATAAGATGAACAAAAATAACGGCAACAGCTCCCGCCGCGCCAGAGATCAATCCTGGTCTTCCACCAAAAATTGCGGTGATCAATCCAATTATGAAGGCACCGGACAATGCTACCAAGGGGTCTATCTGTGCCACGAAGGCAAAGGCAACCACTTCCGGAATCATCGCCAATGATACTGTAATACCAGCGAAAATGTCGTTTTTAGGGTTTTGGGTAAAGTTCTTGAACATCTTTAAACCGAGTTTCTTGATTTGTTTCTACTAAAAGTCGGCAAAGATAGGGTTTTATAAACGAAGACTAAAATAGCTAGGATAATCCTGATTTATAAGTTATAAAATAGGCGCTGATTATAAATGTCAGCGCCTTTGAGTTTTAGTGTGAGGTTATCTTACTTGGTCATTTCCGGAGGGTATTTCTCCATGATTTTGGAAACAAACTCATTGATACGTTCTTCTTTCTTGTCCATATTTTTACTTAAGTAACCAGTGCCTTGTCCTTGCCAAACCAATTCTTTTTTGGCATTATCGATAAGGTCTATGTATAAAACCCCCTCGGTATCTACAGAAACTGTATTGTAATTGTTCCAGTAGTAAGGACTCCAGCCCCAGCCATAGCCATAAGGACCATAGCCATTGTTATAGACATTCACCTTTTCTCTGGATTTGGTAAAAATGCTTACCAACATATCTGGATTTTCAGATTTTGTATAGCCTTTGGCCAAAAGTTCTGCTTCAATGGCTCTTAGGATACGTTTTTTGTCCAAATCACTAATTTCGGCTTTATCAATCCCTGTTTTGAAAAAGGCAAAGGTTTTGTATTGGTTAAAATCCACCTTTTTATCGTAATCGGAAGCTACCTGTACAGAACTACAGGAAGTTGCTGTTAATACTACAATGGCCAGTGTGAGGGTAGTTAAGAATCTTTTCATCGTGTTTTCAATTTTAATTTGGTGTTTGGTTTGTTGAAAGTGCCAAAAATTAAGTTAGTCCATTTTTGGTTCAACATAAAAGCAATCAATAATCATACCAATATTTTTTACTCAAATATTGAAGGATTCGCTAAGGGTAAAACTAAAATTACGAAATAAAAAGATTTATTTTTTAGTGGTTCCCGTATTTTTATTGTAGCCATAGGGGCAGTGTCTACAGCCACTTTGGCAGCAGTAGCCGCGTTTTAAATGGTATTGTTCTGTAAAGCAACGGTATCCTTCGGGGGTGAGGTAGTAATCTCCTTCTTCAATAGGAATTATTTTCTTCATGTGGCAAAGATAATGTAATTTGGAGTGATTTTTGAAAGGGTAATTTCTATGATTTTTATTTCCAAATATTTAGTGCCGAAGGGTTACACAGGGATGACAATGTACCCTTTTGTATTTTTGAAGGAGAAGGGGTTGAAGTCTGATGTTGTTTTGATCAACCATGAATACATTCATTTAAAACAGCAATTAGAATTGTTGATTTTGCCTTTTTATGTGTGGTATTTTTTGGAGTATGTGTTCGGTTTGATGAAATACAGAAACCACAGAAGAGCCTACCGAAATATTTCTTTTGAACGCGAAGCTTTTTTGCAGGAAAGCAATATGGAATACCTAAAGACAAGACCTTTTTTCGCCTTTTTGAAGTACCTTTGCAAACATGAAATTTAAACTTGAAGATGCCGTCATTCAAGAGGTGCTGTTGCCACCCGAATACGGTTCTGTTCAATTGTTTGTAAAGCGTGAAGATAGAATTCACGAGCATGTTTCTGGCAATAAATACCGTAAGCTTCTATATAACTTAAAAGCGGCCAAGGATGGGGGATTTGATACCTTGCTCACTTTTGGAGGAGCCTTTTCCAACCATATTGCCGCAGTTGCGGCTGCAGGACAAGCACAAGGATTTAAAACCATAGGGGTAATCAGGGGAGAAGAACTGACCTATAAAGTTGCCGATAATCCCACCTTAAAATTTGCCAAGGAATGTGGCATGCAATTTCAGTTTGTCACCAGAGAGGATTATCGATACAAAACTTCCCCTGAGTTTATTCAGCAATTAGAAACCAGATTTGGATCGTTCTATTTGGTTCCAGAGGGAGGTACCAATGAATTGGCGGTGAAAGGCTGCGAAGAAATTTTAAAGGACGTCCAAGAGAATTTTGATTATATCTGTTGTGCCGTGGGCACAGGAGGCACTATTTCGGGGCTGATCAATGGCAGTACTTCAGTCCAAAAGATTCTGGGATTTCCCGCCTTGAAAGGTGGTTTTTTGTCCAAGGATATTAGTAAGTTTGCAAGAAATACAAACTGGTCGTTGATTGAGGATTACCATTTTGGAGGATACGCCAAAATAAATGAAGATTTAATCAGTTTTATTAATCAGTTTAAGAAACAATATCAAATTCCTTTAGATCCTGTTTACACAGGTAAAATGATGTATGGTATTTTGGATTTGATCAAAAAAGGGTATTTCCCAAAGCAATCCAAAATATTGGCCATCCATACGGGCGGCTTACAGGGCATTGCAGGAATGAACATTAATTTAAAGCGAAAGCAATTACCGATAATAGATTAAATAGCATATGAAGCGCATAGTTTTAGTAGCCTTGACAGGAATGTTTTTAGTAGGATGTGGGTCCAAAAGGACTGTGGTTACCAAAAAGAAAGATGTACCCCGAAGAACCGTTTCCGTTCAGGTGGATGTGAAACCTGAAGAGCCTAAAAGTACTCAAGAAACCAGTACCACGACTCCGCCGAAAACCTATGCCAGTGCTACCGAAGCTTACATAGCTAATTTTAATGCCATTGCTATGGAAGAAATGCGTAAGTATAAAATTCCGGCAAGTATCACCTTGGCACAAGGTATTTTGGAATCTGGTTCCGGTCAAGCACGATTGGCAGTGGAGGCCAATAACCATTTCGGTATCAAATGCCACGGATGGACGGGGCCGAAAATTTATCATGATGACGATGCTTCACAGGAATGTTTTAGAAAGTATACACATGCGGAATCTTCTTTTGAAGACCATTCGGCGTTTTTGACGTCTAGAAGCCGCTATGCCAAATTGTTCGATCACAAGCAGGACGATTATAAATCTTGGGCAAGAGGATTGAGAGCAGCAGGCTATGCTACAGATAAAAAATATCCAGAGAAATTGATCAGTTTGATTGAGCGGTACCAATTGTACAAATATGATGAACAAGTTCTGGGGAAAAGGGAAAGTTACACCCCTCCAACCAAAGATGTTGTTGCAAGCAATGATAATGTTACTACTCATGAAGTGGTAAAAGGAGATACCTTGTATTCAATTTCCAAGCGTTATAATACAACGGTGGAATCGATCAGGGAATTGAATGGTGTGAGAGGGAACGATTTAAGTATTGGTCAAATGTTAATTATAAAAAATAACTAAAGATGTTATATCAACGAAGCAGTGCACTGTTCAAGTTGGCAGAGGAAGTGATTCCTGGTGGGGTGAATTCCCCAGTACGGGCATTTAAAGCAGTAGGAGGAACGCCAATTTTTGCCAAATCGGCCAAAGGTGCTTATGTATATGATGAAGATGACAATCGCTATATAGATTATATCAACTCATGGGGACCTATGATTTTAGGGCATGCACACCCACCGGTAGTTGAGGCGGTTATTGAAAAGGCTAAAAAAGGGACTTCTTTTGGGATGCCAACAGAGATAGAAACTACGATTGCTGAATTGGCAGTTTCTATGGTGCCTAATATTGATAAAATTCGTTTTGTGAATTCTGGAACCGAAGCTTGTATGAGTGCTGTGCGTTTGGCGAGAGGGTTTACAGGAAAAGATAAGATTATAAAATTTGCCGGGTGCTACCACGGACATAGTGATTCATTCTTGATTCAAGCAGGAAGTGGCGCAGTCACTTTTGGGAGTCCTAACAGTCCAGGAGTAACGCAAGGAACGGCAAAAGACACTTTGCTGGCCAAATATAATGACATTGAGAATGTAAAAGCCCTTATTGAGGCCAATGCAGGAGAAATAGCCTGTATTATTTTGGAGCCTGTGGCTGGAAATATGGGCTGTGTACCACCAAGGGATAATTTCCTTCATAAGTTGAGAGCACTTTGTGATGACCATGGAATTCTGTTGATTTTTGATGAGGTCATGACTGGTTTTAGATTGGCCAAAGGAGGAGCTCAGGAACTCTTCAATGTAGATGCCGATATTGTATGTTTTGGTAAAGTAATTGGAGGTGGTTTGCCTGTAGGAGCTTTTGCAGCGAGAAACGAAATCATGAATTACTTGGCACCGTTGGGAGCCGTCTATCAGGCAGGGACCTTGAGCGGAAACCCGCTGGCAATGGCTGCTGGTCTGGCTATGCTATCGGAATTGAACGATACCCCAGAAATATTCACTAGATTAGAAGAAAAAACGGCCTATTTACATATAGGAATAGCCGAAGTGTTGGAACAACACGAAATCGTGCATACCATCAATAGAGTGGGGTCTATGATTTCGGTGCATTTTGCGGAAGATGCTGTGGTGGATTTTGAATCCTCTGCTAGGGGAAATAACGATACGTTTAAGGCCTTTTTCCATGGAATGCTTAATGAAGGGGTGTATATTGCCCCTAGTGCCTTTGAAACATGGTTTATAAGTGATGCACTTTCTTATGAAGATTTGGGTGCCACTATAAAGGCTGTGGACAAAGTGGCCGCAACATTAAAATAAAGTATAAAAAAAGCGATTCAGTTAGAATCGCTTTTTTTATACTTTATTTTTTCTGAAAATTAATTGGCCGAAAGGTTCTTGTATTGGAAATACTGATCTTCAGTTAAAATGCTTTTCATAGATTGATCCAATTCTTTATCAAGTTTTACCTTAGACTCCCAATTGGCATTTAGATCCTTACTGATAACTTGATATTTTGTTTCGTAAGCTTTGTAAGCTTCATATACTTCTTCAAGAGTATTCGTGTCGAATTTGATGACCTTTCTTAGGTTTTCAGCTTTTTCAGAAGCTACTTTATTAATTTCAATAGTGTTTTGAGCGGTTAAGTTTTCAGCTCCAAAAAATAGGGCTCCTACAAAGAGGCAAAGTGTAATTATTTTTTTCATAAGTAAGTTGTGTTAGTTCAAAAATTCAAAGCCTAAAGTAATAAAAATTAAAAATTAAAAGCAAACAAAAAGCATTGACTTTAAAATCAATGCTTTTTCACTAACTAAAACTAACTAACCAACCAAAAATCTATCTATTTCTAGGGGATTTCCCTTTTTGTCCTTTCATTTGTTTTTGATACTGAGCCCTTGTTTCTTCCCATTTTTGGAATTGCTCCTCAGTCAAAATGTTTTTTACTTTTTTCTTATACGCAATTTGATGGTCCAATCTAGCATTCATTCTAGCGGCCATTTCATCACTGGTAGGCTTCTGGGTCATGTTTTGTCTAGCCTCCATTTGAGCCTTTCTATATGTGGCTTCTTCAAGGTTGATAACCTGTATTTGTTTTTGTTGGGCCTCTGTTAAATCTAGATTCAACGTCATTCTTTTGGTGTGTATTTCTGAAGCTTGCTCGGGCGTTAAATCTTGTAGCATTCCCATGCGGTCTCCTCGATTTCCTTTTTGGAAGTCTCTAGGGCCTTGTTGTGCGTTGGCCTGAAAAGCAATTAGTGCTAAGGCCATCATTAAAATTATTTTTTTCATGGTATTTTGATTTTACGTTACTCTGCTTCTAAGACTGTCCATTTGAGAAATGGTTTAATAAAGGTTTGAATTTTAACTAGTTGTTAACATTTTGCGCCTGTGCTATCAGGTCTAGTGTTGTTGTGTAAAGCGGGGTGTTTTCCATTTTGCTCTTAAGCCAGGCGTAGTAACTCATTACGAATATATCTTCTTTATTTGCCCCTATCCATTCAAAAGATTGTTCAACTGATTCCTGAAATTTCTTGGTTGTGACCTGTTCTGGGGTTTTGTAATACTGCTCTACAAAACTTAGGTAGGTAAGTACTCGGGACTGTTTTATTTTGTTTAGGTAAGAACTGTATTTTCTTTTAAAGCTAAGGATTCTAGATTCTGCGAAGTCTATGTGGTGTAGTTCAATGTGAATCAAGATTTCCATAAGGTTCTTTTTTATGGTCCATTCTTTTCCTGCTTTTTCTGTATACCATTGATCCGTATGATAGAATTTTGAAAAAATGCGCTGTGCTTTTTTTAGCTTGTTTTGTTGAAAATAGCACATGGTTAGTGTAAGGTATACATCGAGAAGGGATTCCAAATCAGGATGTTTTATTGTGATAGTCTTTTCCAATAAAAGAATGGCTTGCTCTGGCTGTTCAGAATAGTTTAGGTTAAGAGCTAATAATAGGTCATGTTTCAGCTTAAATGCATTGTAATATTTGTTTTTGTTTTCAAGCATAATGTTATGCATGTCTTCAAGGTATTGTAAAGAAGGCTCGAATTTTTTATTTCTAAAAAGAGTGTTTGCTATCATGTAAGTTACCTCAATATGGTAAAAGGGTTGGTTGCTTTTTGTTTTGTGTCTTGTTAAGATTTGATAGCTGTCCAACAAGAAGGTTTCTGTGTCTAGATAGTTATTGCTAACAAAAGCAGAGAGGTTTATAAGGGACATGAGCTGGTACAGAGATTTAAAAGACAATGAGTCGTTTAAACTGATGTTATGCTGTTCAAGGGTGCTATTCACAAGATGTTTGAAATCTATTATATGACCTTTTTGGGTAATATTGTTCAAAGTCGTCCTCATTTGTGCATACACAATATTTAGTTGATCCTCCAGGTACAGGTTCTTTTGATTGATTTTGAATTTTTTAATGGTTTTTTCAAGGTCAATATTGGGCCAGGTATAGGCATATTGTATTTGAGTGTGGTAAATTTCATTTAGCATCGAAAACATATGTCTTTCTGTGGCGATGCTTTCCGCTTTATTTAAAATGTTATAGCCAATTTTGGGGTGTTTGTGCAAAAAAAAGGTTCTGGCGGCCAAAATATATTTAATGACCTGCATGTCCATAGAGTTCTCTTCTGCAAGACTGCGGTTAGCTATAAAGTCAATTAAAGATTCAAATAAGCGTTGTCTAAGGGCGTGATAAGCTGTTTTATTGTTGTTGCCATAAAGTTTTTTTGAAAGTACTTCAGAAGAAGATTCTCCCGAGTTGAGTAAATTGAATAGCTCTATGTTTTTGGCATCTTTACGCTTGTTTTTCTTTTCCAGATAGGTCATAAATTTATGTTGTTCCTCATTAGAAAGTGTACGTATTATAGTATTCAAATCTCTCATTAAGTCGTTAGTTTAGTTTTTTGTAAATACTAATTTAACTAGTAAATTTCAATTTTTATATAAATTATATCGTTGGTTTTGTTCTGAAACTGTGTTTGAGAATTTTCTTAGCCTTAAGAGATTTGTCATGTAATTAATCACCAAAAAACAATTATTATGAACTATCAAACAACAGTATCAGTAAAAGAAGAATCGAAGAAAGAAAAAGGGGGAAAAGAGGTTAAAGTATTTGACCAAAAACCAACGGCCGCATTCATAGGAGCCTCATGGTCTGCTTTATTGGTTGGGATGACTTCTTATTGTATAGGACTTTGGAATGCAGAAATGCAACTCAATGAAAAGGGGTATTATTTTACCATTTTACTTTTCGGATTATTTTCTGTGATATCGGTGCAAAAGGCTGTAAGGGATAAATTGGAGGGGATTCCTGTAACCGAGATCTATTATAGTATAAGTTGGTTTACAACTGTTGCTTCCATAACCTTGTTGGTAATAGGTTTGTGGAATGCGGATTTGCTTTTGAGTGAAAAGGGCTTTTATGCCATGTCGTTTATGTTGAGTTTGTTTGCGGCCATTGCGGTTCAAAAAAACACAAGGGATATTCAGTACATACAAAGAATGGAAACAGAAGAAGATTAACACCTTTAACTTAAAACTGAATAGAAATGGGATCGAAACTAATCAAAGAGTTGCCGGAGCTAGTGGCCAATGAGGTAATCACTTCCGATGTGGCAACCAAAATAGAAGCATTTTATTTGGCAAAGTCTAAAGGTTCGCCGAAGCGATTGTATACCATTTTTGGAATTTTGGGAGCGCTATTTGTGGGCTTGGGAGTTATTTTAATGATGGCTCATAATTGGGAACATTTTTCAAGAGCGATAAAAAGCGTGATTGCCTTTTTGCCCCTCTTAATAGGTCAGGCTTTGGTAGGATATTCCATATTGAGGAATAAAAATGCTATATGGAAGGAAGCTTCCGGCGTACTGTTGTTTTTTGGGCTGGGGGCTTGTATGGCCCTCATTTCCCAAATTTATAACATTCCCGGAGAGCTTGGTTCATATCTGTTTACTTGGATATGTTTGAGTGCTCCTCTAATTTATCTTCTCAAGACAAAATCCTTGGTAGTGTTGCATTTGTGTTTTACGACCTACTATGCTATTGAAGTGGGTTACGGGTTTTCATTTCAGCTTCAAATGCCTTGGTGGTATTTGGTTATGTTGCTTTGGATTATGCCGTACTACTTTAAGTCGCCAAGATTTAGTGGCATAAGGATTGTTCTTAATTGGGTTGTCCCCGTCAGTTTAGTTGTTGTATTGCCAGCTTTTCTTGGCGATTTATATAAGCTGATATTGCCCATGTATATGCTTTTGTTTGGAGGGTTGTATAGTTTAGGGAGAAGCTCTATGTTTAGAAATACGTCGTCTTTGGCCAATGGCTACTTGGTTATTGGCTCTCTAGGAACAGTTGTCTTGTTTTTGGTATTGAGTTTTAGATGGTTTTGGGAAGACATGGTAGTATTGTATGAATTGCCTAATGTGGCACTTTATAAGTTGTTCGTGTTGGCTGGATTGGCTGTTTATAGTTTGGTTTATACATTGGATAAAAGGAAAGTTTATTACGGAGTCGACTTGATGCAATTGGCGTTTGTACTGTTTTTAGGGCTTTATGTTTTTGGTAATGGAAATGATCTCATACCAATGGCTATTATAAATGTGTTTGTTTTATTGATGGCTTTAGAAATCATTAAAAAGGGAGTGGCCACTTTGCATTTTGGAAGGTTAAATTATGGATTAATCATCATTGCCTTTTTAGTGGGCTGTCGTTTCTTTGATACCCAAATGAGCTATATTGTCAGAGGAAGCTTGTTTCTTATTTTAGGAAGCGGTTTCTTTTTGGCAAATTACATCATGTTAAAAAGACAGCAACTCCTTAATTCAAAACCATGAGATTGTTCAAAAAAACACTGAAAACCATATTCTGGGTATTGTCCATTCCTGTCTTGTATGTTTTAATTGCCCTATTGTTGTCTGCGATAACCGTGGGAGGAAAGGAATTCAATAACATTGATAAGAAGGAAATCTATTTAAGTTCTAATGGTGTGCATTTGGATATTGTCATTCCTTTTGAAAATTGAAGGATGGTTTGCAGGTTGAGGGAGTCAAGTACCTGTCCTTTGGCTGGGGTGATGAAAACTTTTATTTGAATACGCCTACTTGGGGGGACTTGACATTCAAAAATGCAGTGGGAGCCATGTTTCTTGAAAGCACTTCGCTAGTACATCTCACTAGACATTTTAAACAGGGCGAAAATTGGGTAAAAGTAGCTTTGGATACCCAACAATTAGATCAAATCAATGAGTACATACAAGCTGCTTTTAAGGTAAATCCAGATGGGTCCAAAATGCTTTTGGAAAATAAAGGGTATGGAAGGTTTGATGATTTTTACAAAGCGCACGGAAGTTATTCCTGTTTTAAAACCTGTAATTCATGGGTGAATACTGGATTTAAGATTAGTGGGCTGAAAAGTTGTTACTGGACGCCTTTTGATTTTGGGTTGCTTAATAAATATAAAAACTAAATGTAAAATGAAAACACTATATATTTTTGGACTGTTTCTCTTTGTAATCATAGCACAGTTGTTCGTCCCAGCCAAAATGATTTGGGATCAAAATACAATCTTGAGTCATGGTGAAGTTTATAAGCTTAGAACACAACCTGTAGACCCAACAGATCCATTCAGGGGTAAGTATATCACATTGAGATATGATATCAACTCTTTTCAAGTCAAAGACACATCTTGGCAACGCAATGATGATGTTTTTGTGAGCTTGCAAAGGGATAGTTTGGGCTATGCATTCATTGAAAAAGTGAGTATGGAAACACCCAAATCTCTAGATGGGATTTTAAAAGCTAAAGCGGTTTATTTTAATAAATATAACAGTGAATTGCATCTGGATTTTGGGTGCGACAGATTTTATATGGAAGAAAGCAAAGCGCCAAAAGCTGAAGCGGCCTATAATTTAGCTCAAAGAGACACGATGGTTTGTAATACTTATGCTCTAGTGTACATAAAGGAAGGGAAAGCTGTTTTGGACAATGTTATTATCAATGAAGAGCCAATTGCCAATTATGTTGAAAACTAATGTGTAAATGGCTAACTTTGGCAGTAAATAAATTCTCTAAACTATATGAAAAACATTGTTGCAATGTTGGCACTAATGGTGTTGGCAACCTCATGTAAAAATGAAAAAACTAAAGAAGAGGTAGTCTCAGAAGAACCTCAGGAAACCTCTCAGGTAGACATGACTAAGAAGTTGAACAAATATGTTTCGGTAAAACTTACTTCGGATATTTCCAAGCTTACCGAAAACGAACGTAAAATGTTGCCTATTTTAATTCAGGCGGCTGAAAAGATGAACGATTTGTTTTGGTATGAAGCTTATGGAGACAAGGACGCTTTACTGAATTCCATTTCAGATCCAGATACTAAAACCTTTACTATTATCAATTATGGACCATGGGACCGCTTGGATGGTAACAAGCCATTTGTAGAAGGTATTGGAGAGAAGCCTTTAGGCGCTAATTATTATCCTAAGGATATGACGGCAGAAGAGTTTAAAGCTGCTGAGATTGAAGATAAAAACAGTATTTACAATTTTGTGCGTCGTGATGAGAACGGAAAACTATATTCCATTCCTTACCACCAACAATTTGAAACGGAAGTTAAGGAAGTGGCCGCTTTATTGATGGAAGCCTCTACTTTGGCGGAAGATGCCGGTTTGAAGGCTTATTTAGAGTTGAGATCAAATGCCCTTTTAACGGATAACTACCAACCAAGTGATTTGGCTTGGATGGATATGAAATCAAATACTTTGGATATTGTGATTGGTCCAATTGAAACTTATGAAGACCAGATGTTTGGAAACAAGGCATCTCACGAAGCTTATGTATTGATTAAAGATCAAGATTGGAGTGCTAAATTGGCACGTTTTGCAAGCTTTTTGCCAGAACTTCAAAAGAACTTGCCGGTGGAAGAAGCTTATAAAACAGAAACTCCAGGAACCGATAGTGACCTGAATGCTTATGATGTGGTTTATTATGCTGGAGATTGTAATGCCGGTAGTAAAACTATTGCCATCAACTTGCCAAATGATGAAGAAGTGCAATTGAAAAAGGGAACAAGACGCTTGCAGTTGAAAAATGCTATGCGAGCCAAATTTGATAAGATTTTAGTACCTATTTCAGAAGTTTTGATTGACGAAAGTCAACGTGGCCACATCACTTTCGATGCCTTTTTTGCCAATACCATGTTCCATGAAGTGGCTCATGGTCTAGGTGTTAAAAACACGATTAATGGAAAAGGAACCGTAAGAGAGTCGCTTAAGGAATTGTCTAGTGCTTTGGAAGAAGGAAAGGCTGATGTTTTAGGATTGTATATGGTTCAGCAATTGCATGAGAAAGGTGAAATTGATGGGGATATGAAAGATTATATGACCACGTTTATGGCGAGTATTTTCCGTTCGGTGCGTTTTGGTGCGTCTTCTGCCCATGGAAAAGCAAACATGATCCGTTTCAATTTCTTTAAGGAAAAAGGAGCTTTCTCTCGATCTGAAGATGGAACTTATAAAGTGAACTACGATAACATGATTGTAGCCATGAAAGATTTGTCAGGTCTGATTTTGAAACTTCAAGGTGACGGTGATTATGCTGGAGTAGAAGCATTGGTGGCTGAAAAGGCTGCTATTTCAAATGAGCTTCAAAGTGATTTGGATAGATTGAGTGCTTCCAATATTCCTGTGGATGTTATTTACGAGCAAGGAACAGAGGTTTTAGGATTGTAGCATACAATTTATATAAACACAAAAAAAGCTTCAGAGTAATTACTGAAGCTTTTTTGTTTTGAATATGTTCTTTGTTTACGATTTAGGATTCAAAATAGCATCGATACGCTCTAGGGCATCTTGCAAATGAATTCTGCTCAATTGGTCGTTGGTTCTGTTTAAACCAGATTTAATGGCACTTTCCAAAGACTTTAATTCAGCTCTTACAACCGCTCTAATATCCGATTGACTTGTAGTGACAGCCGTCGATTTTTGATAGCCTCCAAAGGTTGGTGCTTTCTTTTGACTATCGGCCGTCATTAAATAAGCCAATCTATCAATGTGGGCTCGTTGTAAGTTACGTCGGTAGGTTTCAATGGACTTTCCGCTTTTCAATTCGCTCCAAACACCATTTCTAAGGTCTTTCATCATATCGGTTAAGGCGTAAGCCGAATTTCCATATAGGGTTTGAGTTTCAATTAAGCGTTGCATTCTTCCCAAACTTAAAATGTCGTCCAAGATATCAGATTGCAGTTTTCTGATACGCTCTACAGCTCCAGAATATTCTATTCTTCCAAAGATATCGGTATCAATTAGCCACTCAGGGGTTGCAAACAATTGCTCGTTTACAAATTTAAGGGCGTTCTTTTGGTGTTCCTTAGGAACTGGAATGTACACGGGACCTTCTTGTTCTGAAGTTTTGTAGTATTCATAAACACCTCCAATATTAACAGACACATGGCCCATGTAGCGCTTAAACTGCGATACCACATGACCGTACATTTCATCCAAATCGGAATAATCCTCGCCTGGTTCTGAAGTCCATTTAATTAAGTTAGGAACAATTCTTTTTAAGTTTTTAATTCCGTATTCACTGGCCAAAATAGCATCGTCTCCCAAATCTTCTTTTTGGGAACTTGGGTCTACAATGTCACCCACTTGTTGGTGGCCGAAACGGTATAAAGGATCGCCTGCGTGCTTTAAAATCCATTGGTCTAGGGTTGCTTTTTCTTCCTCGGCGGTTTTACCTAAGATTGGGCGATACCCCCAAGAAATAGCATATTTGTCATAGATCCCAATATTAGGCATCAAGGCCACGTCTCCATCTTCAGGTTGTGCTACATAATTGAAACGCGCATAATCCATAATGGAAGGAGCAGTACTGTATTTTTTTGTGAATTCTGGATCTCTCAGTTTTTCAACCGGGTAGGCAACGCTGCTGGCCCAGTTGTGAGGCAATCCTAAGGTGTGCCCAACTTCGTGGGAAGACACAAAACGGATCAAGCGCCCCATGACTTCATCTTTAAACTCAGGAGATTGGGCATCTGGATTGATGGCTGCCGTTTGTACAAAAAACCAACCTCTCAACAGGGACATCACGTTGTGGTACCAGTTAATATCGCTTTCCAAAATTTCACCAGTTCTAGGATCGCTTACGTGTGGTCCGTTGGCGTTTGGAATAGGGGAGGCCAAGTAACGCACTACAGAATAACGAACGTCCTCAGGGCTCCACTCTGGGTCTTCTTCTGGCGTTGGAGGATCTTTGGCAATGATGGCATTTTTAAAACCGGCGGCTTCGAAGGCTACTTGCCAATCTTCAATCCCTTGCTTGATGTATTTTCTCCATTTTTCTGGAGTGGCACGATCTATATAGTATACAATTTGCTTTTTAGGCTCCACTAATTCACCACGGTTGAATTTTTCGATGTCTTCATCTTTTACTTCCAATCTCCAACGGTCCAAAAACTCCACATCTTTACTTCTTTGGGCTTCCAAACCGTAATCGGTTTGCGAGGTGGTAAACCAACCAACGCGCTCGTCGAAATAGCGACGTTTCATTGGGATTTCAGGTAACAAAATCATCGAATTGCTCAATTCAATAGAAATGGTTCCTGTACTTGAGTTGGAAGGAGGGTTTCCGGCGTTATAGGTTTTTACATGTCTTACCTCCACGTTTTGAGGGTAACTTTTAACGCTTTCAATAAAGGATTTGTCGCTTTCCAATCTTGTGACCTTATAACGTTTTCTAGTGCCTTCAGGAAGTCCAATGGCTTTTACATCTTTTTCAAATAGATCAGTAACATCAATCACGGTTGAGGTAGAATCCTTACCGATCGTTTTTATAGGAAAGGTGTAAAGAACCGGTTCGAAATTGGAATTTACTACCGCTTCGTGTACTGGTAACGAATCTGCTGCTACCACGTTATAGGAAACCACGCGGAGCAATACTTTTTTGTCCTTTTTTTGCCAACGTAACACCTGCTCATTTTGCTTGCCACCACCAAAGCCTAATCCGCTGGCGGTTTTTGCAATACGTGTCACCATAAGCATTTCGCGTTCGAAAAGGGAATCTGGGATTTCATAAAAATAGCTTTCGTCTATTTTATGGACGGTAAAAAGACCTTCGTCAGTTTTTGCACTGTTTGTAATTACTTTATCATAAGGTTTCATGTCTCCATTAGATTTCTCTGGAGACGATACTGGCCCAGCAGATACTGTGGTCTTAGATTTGCTAGCTTCTTTTGTGGAGGAACATGTCATGACCATAAAGGCCGACACCACTGGAAGTAGTTTAAGGTAAAAATTTCTCAAAATATAGCTGTTTTAAATTGATTGCGTGAAAATAAGGATAAGCGCATAAAGTGTTAAATACCAATTGGGTTTTAATATTATTTTAACGGTCGAAAATTTTGGTTTTTTTATAAGGTTTTAGTCTAATTGAATTCAAAAATTACTCCATTGATTCCAAATATGGGATAATAAGGTCCAAAGCTTCCTGATGCGGTAGTGATACGCCAATATATGGCATGCTGTATTCAGGAATGGAAGAAGGCAATCTCGTCATTATACTATAACGAGAATCGTAAATTCCAGAATCATCAAAAGGGGTTTCGTACCGGAGATCCATGGCTGCAAAAAAGTTGACATTGTGATATGTACCAGGTGAATGGCAATGCGCACAATTCATATCGAAATAGGCTCGAACACGATCTTCGGTGGTATGGTTGGTGTCGGTCCAATCGATAAGCTGGCCTATTTCCGAGGTGGAAGGCGCTCCTGTTAATAAGCCCTGGGAAATCATGTTCTGTAATTGGTTGTTTCCTTCTACATCAAAATTCATACTGCGTAATTTGGGACCAATAGGGGTAATGTCTTCATAGGTTTTATGGCACATCACACAATCTGTTCCTGCTGGTATTTTGTAATTGATGTTTTGAGTGGCTCCGTTTTGGTCTATCCAAGTAATTGGGAGTTCTAGTCCGTTTGCATCGAGGCTAGCGTCTGTTTGATTTTCATTCCAAACGTAATTGCCGGTTAACCATTCGCTGTTTGTCTTGATGAGTATTCTTGTCTCGACGATTTGTTTTCCTTCGGATTCGTTCATTTCGTTATTGAAATAATAGAATGTTTTTGCAATTAGCGTGTTATCCGGGAATATGGGAAGACCATCCCCATCATAAGCCATGCTTTCGCCTTCGGGCAGTGCGATTAGACGTTGTTTGTGTGCATAGTCGGTGTAAAGCGGGGTATTCAGGTGGTATTCAAAAGTATATATGCTAGGCTCTAAATCTTGTAAAGATCCTGAATAAAGATGTAATTCGGATAGGGTAGGTTTAAACTCTGCAACCACAAGAGGGGGTAATGTGGAGAAAGTTTTTACACTGGTTTTTACACTTGTATTGTTTTCTGAGCAAAGTGCTTCCAAATAATAATCGTAGGAAGTGTTGGCGTCCAGATTGGAAATATCTATGGAGGTTGTTTCGGAAGTGATGGTAGTTCCTGCGCCTATTGCAAAACCGGTAGGGCCATATTCTATTTTAACAGATGTATTTTCGTTGGGGTTACTCCATTGCAGGGTGACACTGTTATGGGTAAGGTTGGTTTGAGATAGGTTGGTTGGTTTTAAGCATTCTGCCACAGTTGGGGTATCATCATCTTTACTACAGGCCACACAAAACATGACAAATACCATCAAAAGAGTAAGCTTATTCATGGATTTGGTTTTTAAATTACTGATTAATAGCTGTTACTAATGTAGTGAAAATGTTTTTTGGGAGGTGAACTTATCGATGTGTAGTCGTTTTTTTACTATATATGGAAGTGGGGTAATGTATTGAAATGGACTAGATCTCAATGGGAATTCTTGACTTATGGGTATAAAAAAAGAACCGCATTGGGGAACGGTTCTTTTTCGTGGACAATTTGATGTAGAGGCCGGATGTTAGCTAACGGCTTCTACAAAAAGTCCTTCTTCAGTTTTGTTTACTTTGGCTACACCATGTTTGGTAAGACCTTTAATGGTTTTGTCCCATTTTTTATTGCTCAATCCAGACTTCACTTTTAAGGTGTTTAAGTCTATAGGAGATTCTGCTTTTAAAAGTTCAAACAGGGCTTTTTCCTCCTCGTTCATTTCTGGTCCTTTTCTTTCCGGTTTCATTTGCGGGAAGAACAGTACTTCTTGGATGGATTGGTTGTTCGTCAAGAACATGATCAAACGGTCCATTCCAATTCCCATTCCAGATGTAGGAGGCATTCCGTATTCCAAAGCTCTAAGGAAGTCGAAGTCAATAAACTGTGTAGCTTCGTCGTCTCCTTTTGCGGCCAATTTCAATTGGTGTTCGAAACGTTCTCTTTGGTCTATAGGGTCGTTCAACTCTGAATAGGCATTGGCAATTTCCTTACCACAAACCATCAATTCAAAACGCTCTGTCAACTCAGGATTTTCTCTGTGCTCTTTGCACAATGGGCTCATCTCTTTTGGGTAGTCTGTAATGAAGGTTGGCTGGATGTAGTTGCCTTCACATTTCTCTCCAAAAATCTCGTCAATCAATTTTCCTTTACCCATGGTATCATCTACTTCAATACCCATGCCTTTAGCGGCAGCTCGTATTTCATCTTCAGATTTTCCTGTAATGTCAAAGCCTGTAAATTCCTTGATGGAATCGGCCATGGTTACACGTTTGTAAGGAGCCTTGAAGTTTATTTTGTGTTCTCCAAAAGTAGCTTCTGTAGTGCCGTTAACGGCGATGGCGCAGTGCTCCAGCAATTGCTCGCAGAAATCCATCATCCAGTTGTAATCTTTATAGGCTACATAAATTTCCATAGCCGTAAACTCTGGGTTGTGGGTTCTGTCCATTCCTTCGTTACGGAAGTTTTTGGAGAATTCATATACGCCATCAAAACCTCCAACAATGAGACGTTTTAGGTAAAGCTCGTTGGCAATTCGCATGTACAATGGAATGTCCAAAGAGTTGTGGTGCGTGATAAACGGTCTTGCTGCTGCACCTCCCGGAATAGGTTGCAATACAGGGGTTTCTACTTCAAAATAACCAGAGTCGTTAAAAAACTGACGCATGGCATTGAAGAGTTTTGTACGCTTTACAAACACTTCTTTTACTTGTGGGTTTACCACCAAATCGGCGTAACGTTGTCTGTAACGTTGTTCCGGATCTGTAAAGGCATCGTATACCACACCGTCCTTTTCTTTAGGAAGAGGTAGTGGTTTTAAGGACTTGCTCAATACGGTGAAATCCTTTACCATAATGGTTTTTTCGCCTACTTGTGTAAGGAACAATTCACCTTCAATTCCTATAAAATCTCCAAAATCCAAAAGTTTTTTGAAGACTTCGTTGTATTTGGTTTTGTCTTCACCTGGACAAATTTCATCTCTGTTGAAGTACACTTGTATTTTTCCTTCAGAATCCTGTAGCTGTGCAAAGGAAGCTTTTCCTTGAACTCTCATGGACATTAATCGACCAGCTACCACCACTTTTTTGCCTTCTTCAAAATTCTCCTTCACCTGTTTAGACGTGTGGTCTACAGGGTAGAGGTTGGCAGGATAGGGATTGATTCCCAATTCACGAAGTTTGGTTAATTTCTCTCTTCTTACGAGTTCTTGTTCTGAAAGTTGCATGCTAATAAATTTTGAACTGCAAAATTACATTATTTGCCAAAATTAGCATACAACTTTCAGTTTGAATTTTTTGAAAGAAAAATTTAGCGAAATATTAAGAAATAAAAGGAAAAGGACGTGTAACAATTGCGTAGTCTTGCAAGACAGATAGGGTGTAATAATTATAATTTTTTTAAATGAGTATTTGGAGAGTTTTGATATCCATAATTTGCCCGCCTTTGGCTGTTTTGGATAAAGGCTGTGGTTCTGTTTTAATCGTGTTTTTATTGTGGTTGTGCGGTTGGGTCCCTGGAGTGATTGCCGCCTTGGTAATTGTTAACAATCCAAAAAGGTAGGAGTAGATTGTAGGGCTTTGATGTAAAGGTTTGTGCCTTTTATAATGTATCTTTGTAGGGCAATCTAAACTTTTACCAATGAACAAAATTATTTGGGTCCTTTTTGGGATTCTTTTGACTACTGCAACGAGTTGCGAATTTTCCGAGAACATCTATATCTACGAAAATGGTTCTGGAAAAATGGAATTTACCTTTGATGCTTCTGAAATGATGAAAATGACAGGGGATGAATTGGCCAAAGAAAGCGAGGAAAAAGTAGATTCTACCTTTACGTTTAAAGAGCTTTTGGAAGAGAGGAAGGACAGCATTTCTAAATTGTCCAAGGAACAGCAAGAGGTGTTGAAGGGTTTGGAAAACTATTCTATGCACATGCTTATGGATCCCTCTTCAAAAACCATGAAGTTCGATCTGTTTACCAATTTTAAGGATGTAGACGAATTACAGGACATGTTTGCAGCCATGACCAAAATGCAGGCAATGGGAGACGAAAAGGGCGCTGGAGGAAACAATAAGTTTTCTTCTTTAGAACAAGGAACTTCGGAGTTGAAATACAGTTATAATGGTAGAAAATTTACTAGGAAATCCAAGATTATCAATCAAGAATTGCATCAACAAATGGTGGATAGCTTGAGTGAAATGGCCATGGTGTATGAGTCTTCGACCTATAAGTTGAACTATCATTTTCCACGTCCCATCAAATCTGTTTCCAATGAAGCGGCCTTGTTTAGCGACGACCGGAAAACCGTAACGGTAGAGTTTGGATTTATGGAATATCTAAAGAACCCAGAAGCGTTGAATCTAGAAGTGATATTAGAGAAATGAGTTTGAACAAAGTAGTACAAATACAGGATTTAGGGTTAAAGGATTATAATGACACTTGGGATTATCAAGAGTCACTTTTTAAAAGTATTCTCGATTTAAAAATTAAAAATAGGCGGGAGGCAAGCAATGAGTCTACTCCCAATTATTTACTATTAGTAGAGCATCCGCATGTGTATACTTTGGGGAAAAGTGGTGACTTGGCCAATCTTCTTTTAAATGAGGAGCAGTTAAGGGCCAAAGGAGCTACATTTTATAAAATCAATAGAGGAGGCGATATTACCTACCATGGACCAGGACAAATTGTAGGATACCCTATTTTGGATTTGGACAATTTCTTTACAGATATCCATAAGTATCTTAGATTCCTTGAAGAGATGGTGATCCTTACCTTAGATGAATATGGTTTAAAGGCGGAACGAAGCGAAGGCGAAACAGGTGTTTGGTTGGATGTTGGAACTCCGTTTGCTAGAAAGATTTGTGCTATGGGCGTAAGGGCTAGCCGTTGGGTGACTATGCATGGATTTGCTTTGAATGTGAATGTAGATTTGGGGTATTTTGATAATATCATCCCTTGCGGTATCAAAGGGAAAGCAGTAACCTCATTAAATGTTGAATTAGGCCTTAAAGAAGTCGATGAAAATGAAGTCAAGGAAAAGCTTCTGAAACATTTTCAACAGCTTTTTGAGGCGGAATTGAGTACGATGCCCTTTACGTTGTAAATCTTAATAATATATTTTTAAAATAGAAAACCCCAAAGTCCTTAAGAGTCCTTTGGGGTTTTTTATAGATAAGGGGCCTAAATTATAAGCTTATTTAATTACGCTCAATTCTCCAGAGGCCAAAGCATCTTGTAAATTGGCCGATACTTCTTTGTATTGGTTGAAGAATTTTTTGCCATCTTGTCTTTTCAGTACCACAATGGTGTTTCCGTTTTTATCTGCCTTAATTTCAGACACTACTACGGGAACGTTATCTACACTATTGTAAGAGGCAACTCCACCACGTTTGACAACGAGATTAAGTTTTGGAAAATCAATATCTTTAAAAGTTTGACTTTCGGGAGTGTTGATGGTTAGAACATCTCCTATTACTACTGAATCTTGAATGTTAGACGTTGCGCTAAAACTGTTAAAATTTAAAAATAACGCAAAAATTAAGATGTAAACTGCATTTTTCATAATTATAGTATTAAAATCGGGTGCAAATTTACAGAATATTTAGAGATTTAAATCAGAATTCTTTGTTAAAAAATACCTTGTAATAGTGCA
Organism: Mangrovimonas sp. sgz306409; assembly: GCF_059735265.1. Classification (NCBI taxonomy): domain Bacteria; kingdom Pseudomonadati; phylum Bacteroidota; class Flavobacteriia; order Flavobacteriales; family Flavobacteriaceae; genus Mangrovimonas; species Mangrovimonas sp. sgz306409. Next base: position 14,749 of record NZ_JCAPEU010000008.1, on the reverse strand, counting down.
TTTTTTTGGCTTCGTCATAACCGCGTTCCAAATAATCCTCAGAAGCATCGGGCGCATCAATATCCAGTTTAATTTGAATGTTGGTATCTAGTTTGATTTCGCTTTTAATTTTTTGCTTTTGCTTTTTAAGGACAACTTCGGAAATGTCGAATTGGTTGCGGATTACGATGTTGTGATCGGATTCGTAGTCCTTTTTAAAGTCGTCAAACAAAGTTCTGTGTTTTTCTTCTTCAAAGACTTCTTCCTTAAAATTTTCAACATTTACAATTTCACGTTCCTTAAAGAAATCTACTGTTTTGGCCAAGAAATTACTGTGTTCTTGACCGCCAAAATTAGGCTGTACCACCTCCTTTGAAAATTCGCGGCACATCTCGATGTAGTTTTTGGTGTGTTCATTGGAATCATCAGGGTATTTTACATTTAAAAAACTCTTGATCCAATATTGGGTGTCGTAGTTGTTATGGTCTACACTCAATACAATTTTACCTTCAGCGTCTGCAGCGTTCAGGATCAAACAACCTTTGTCTACTTTTTTGGTTTGAATCCCAGATTGTACATAAATGTCGTAGCTGCCATTTTCCATATAGGTCTGGAAAAAGTTGGTTTTGTTTTCAATTTTGAAAATCCCCACGGCGTCTGTTGTATAGTCTTCGTACTGAATGTCGTGAAACATGCAAACAATGACATCTCCAGTTTTTATTTGTGCCGAATTGGATTGCTCAAACAAATGGTTGACTACATGTTTTGAAACGTCAATAAAATCTGTGTCGTCTGCCAAAAGTTGTGAAGCGTAACTGTTTATTTCATTCAATTCTATATTGGAATGGTGATTGAAACGATAGGTCTCTGCAATAGATCCAAAAGGGCGAAGTAAATAGGGGAGCAGTAGTTCGTAGCTAACTTCGTCAAAGTCTAAAAGGTTTTCTGAAAAAGCATTTTTGGTGCTGTTGAATTTGTTGCCCACCTTGTGGATGATGCATTTTGATATAGAAGCTTTTGTGCGTTTGATCATGATTTGGGACTCTGAATTTTCAAGCTGCAATACTACTAAAAATTGAAGAGATTAGATCATAAAAAACGCCAAAGAAAACTTTGGCGTTTAATCCGAGGGGACTATAATTCGGCTGTCTTGGCGTATAAGATTATACTTTTGGTGTTTGTATAACTAATTGTAATAAAGTGAAATATACAAAATTTTGGCCGTGATTGCAAATAGAACCTTTACTTGTTTTATTATATAATCCTTAATGTTTTTAATTTATTTTATAGATAATCAAACTGTTGGCGTCTCCTTTGGTGACTATTTCAACATTTTTGTCCTTGTCGATGCTGTCTAAATCTATTGCTGAATTTCCATAAATTGGGAAGTTAGGGATCGATTTTCCTTGGCTGTCAAATAGGTATACTTTTTTGGACTGCAAATCGGTTACGGAGACGTAAATCTTGTCATTTACATAAAAGATTTTTGGGGCCGTATATTCGCCGTAATCCAATTCAATAGGATGTGATTTGATGTTCAGTTTGTTTTCGGAAAGTGTCACAAAGGTTTTGCTGGTGGCGTCAATTTTGTGCGACTCATTCAGGTTGAGGTTGGCGCTGTTTATTTTTCCGCTTTGATTTACTTGTAGCAGAGCTCCGTTTGAAGTTGTTGTGGTGAATTTATCTTCGTATATGTAAATGCTGTTATCGGAAAAATTGATGGCATCGTTCACTTTAATTCTGGTTTTTCCAACACGGTCCAAAATTTTAAGCGTAGTTCCTTCAGCAAACACAATATAGTCTTTTCTTCCTATTCTAAAGTGTTGTGGTTGCGTAGAGATGGTATTCTTGGCCTTGTTGAATGTAAAGCCGTTAACAGTTTTTCCCTTTTGGTCGTACATCAATAGCTCTTTGCCTTGAGTGACCATCAATCGGTAATTTTTCTTTTTGTCGTAATCAAAAACGGATAGAGGTTGGGTGATTTTGTCTTTAAAATTTAATGGAAATGGCGAAACATCCTTACCGTTTCTAGCTATTACATAAACTCTATTTGGTGTGGCAAACGCCAGTTGAAGACGCCCATTTTTGTACATGTCAATCTGTTCTATTTTACCTAGGATCTTACCCTGAAGTTGTTTCTTCCAATAGATCTTTCCTTCGTTGGAAATGAGGTATAGATTGTTCTTTACATCTTGAACTACAATGTCCTTTTGTTTGGTAATGTGGTTGGTTACAAATTGTGGTGTGGTTAAAAGGTCGTTGTCTAAGGTAATGGTGAACTCCTCTGAAATGTCGTTAGAGCTTTGTTTGGCTTTGTGCTTTTTTATGACAGCATTTACGTGGGCAAAATCCGTGTCATAAATAAATTGTAGGGCAGAGGCCTTATAGTTGTCTGCATCTATAGCTAAATCTTCGGAAAAGTTTTGTTTTAAAACTGAAAGCAATGCTTTGTTGTTACCATATAATAGTAAGGATGATTCATCGCTTAGTTGTGTTGTGAGGTTTTGGTAATAACTTTCAGAAGCTAGCGTATGGTCGTTTTGGTAATTGGCAATAAACTCTTTTAGTAATTCGATGCTGTCGCTAAACACAAAATAGTCATCCAAATTGATGAAGTTGCTTGCTGTGTCAAAAGTAATAAGAGGGTAAAATTCTTTTTTGAATAGTTCCGGTTGCCCAAATGTGTAAATGGAAATGTTTCTATAGGTTTCCATTAAGGGATTTTCTTTTAAATGTTCCAAAGTGGAAGTTGGGTCTATAGAGTTTAAGAATATTGCTTTAGAGCCATTTTCGTCAATAGTACCAACTTCATTGATGTTTTCAAAAAGAGGATTTTGTATTGTTATGGAATCTCTTTTAGAAAACAACTCTAGTTGTTCGTGAAAAGTTTTATAGTTATTGAAGGTGAAACTCAAAAAAGCTTCTGTTCCAGGCGGGCATACGTGGCTTATTTTGTTTTCTTGGGGAATAGTATTTTTGAAAATGTTAATCAAACTTTTGGTAGAATCCAGAGCTTTGGTGATTCCGTTTAAGTTAACGTCGTCTTGAGACATGGTTAGGTCTACCATGAGGTAGTCTGAGAGTTTTACTTTAGACAATTCTTCCGATTGAAAAATAGTAGGGAATTGCTTGTTGCATGTGAAAATAGCAGAAACCGTTTTGTCATTTGATGAAGCGTTTAACGCTTTTTGAAATTCTAAATCGGTGATTGGTTTTGGGGTGGCCAATTCAACGGTTTCTTTAGAATTGGAAGCAAACAATATGCTGTCAATAATGGTGCTGTAAAATATCTGATCTTCTACCGTGGTTTTATGGATGGTTCTATTTTTGGTTTTGAGAACCTCGTCTTTATGTTTTGTAAGAGAATCGAATTTTATTAAGGTAGGGGTGTTTTTGGTGATTAACGTAACGCCTAAACTGTCTTTAGGATTGGAGCTGAAACAAATTAATACAGGGTTGTCTGTGTTGAGGTGTTTTAAAAATTCAAGGTGTTTGAAAGAGCTCTTGGTATTTTTGTTTTCTGAAAGCGCTTCAATTAAATCGTTGTTTTTAAAATTGCTTCTCAGGTTGCCAAGATTTGATGTTTTTAGAACAACACTGGTATTTTCGGGAATTAGGTGGCTTAATTTGGTCTGCTTGGTATAGTTTGAATCGCAGCTAAGAAAAAGCAGGATCAGGAGACTTGCAAAAACGTATTTCATTAAGAGGGGTTTTGAGAAAATGGACTTTTCAAGGCAAATATACTGAAACAGAATCAAAAAAAATGATTCACTGTTTTAGGTGTATATCATTATATTTAGGTAAGGTTATTTTTTTTGAGTTATAGTTCAAATTTTAATTGTTCAGGCAGTAGCCTAAAAGATTTCCGGTGGTATTTGGTAATACCATATTTTCTAATGGCTTCTCGATGCTCTTTAGTAGGGTAGCCTTTGTTCTTTTTCCAATTGTACATTGGGAATTCTTCATGGATTTTATCCATATAGGCGTCGCGTTCCGTTTTGGCAATAATAGAAGCAGCTGCGATACTGAGGTATTTGCCATCTCCCTTGATAATTGTTTCAAAAGGAATATCCTTAAAAGGTTTGAATCTGTTGCCATCCACTATTATGAATTCTGGTTGAGTATGCAATTGCTCAATGGCTTTGTGCATGGCGAGTATGGAGGCGTTGAGAATATTGATGATGTCTATCTGGTCGGGCCAAATATGGGAAAAGGCGAAAGCTTCTGCTTTTTCCTCAATCACAGGTTTTAGAAGCAGTCGTTTATGCTCTGTAAGTGCTTTTGAATCATTTATCAAATCGCTTTTTAAGCTAGCTGGTAAAATAACAGCAGCAGCAGTTACAGGTCCGGCCAAACAACCACGGCCTGCTTCGTCTGTACCGCATTCTATTGAGAATTCTGAAAAATTGGATTTTAGGTTCAAAGTGTTAAAATTTCAGCAAAGTTAAAATTTTAACGCAACCTATTTGAATTTAATGCATCTTTTGAGTGTTAAATGCCGTCAAAACACCAGTAATAGCTTAGTTTTTTAACAGGTTCAGCGTTAACACTTTTTTAATAAAATAACTTGTTTATTTAATATATTATTAAGATGTTTGCGCAAGACTAACTCAAATAATTGTTTTATGAAATTAAAGTTAACATGGTTAATGACGCTGTTTATGGCGTTAGTGATGCAGTTTTCCTATGCGCAGGAAAAAACGGTCACAGGAACAGTTATATCAGAATCAGACGGCTTGCCTCTGCCTGGTGTAAATGTAATTGTAAAAGGAACAACCAGAGGTGTTCAAACTGACTTTGATGGAAACTATACCATCACTGTAAGTACAGGAGAAACTTTGGTGTTTTCATTTGTAAGTATGAAAAGTGTAGAAATTGCAGTGGGTACTAGTAATTCTATAAACGTTTCAATGCAAGAAGATATTGCAGCATTGGAAGAAGTAGTAGTTGTGGGGTACTCTTCAAGAGACGAAACAAAGGTCGCGGGAGCTATTTCTGTAGTTAAAGCTGAAACTATAGAGCAAGTGCCAATTGCATCATTTGATCAAATTCTTCAAGGTCAAGCTCCAGGGGTGCAAGTTTCTGCTGGGTCTGGGCAACCAGGTCGTTCAGCAAGAGTAAGAATTAGAGGTAATGGGTCTATTAATGGTAGTAATACTCCTTTGTATATAGTGGACGGAATTCAGGTTGGTGCTGGAGATTTTGCTGCACTTAACCCAAACGATTTTGAAAATATCTCTGTGCTTAAGGATGCTAGTGCTACAGCTCAATATGGTTCTAGAGGTGCGAATGGTGTTATTTTGGTGACTACCAAAAAAGGTGCTTTTGGAGAGAAAACAGAGTTTAAATATAGAACTCAGTATGGTATTTCAAAAGTAGGTAACTCTCGTTTTTCAATGATGAATTCAGAGCAATTGTTGAATTTCCAAAGGTTAATTGGTAGTGGTTTAGGTGATGGTAAAACAGATGCTGAGATTGCTGAGTTAGCTCAGGTAAATACTAATTGGGAAGATTATTTCTTTAGAACAGCACAAACTGTTTCTCATGAAATGTCTATGACAGGAGGTTCTGAAAAGTCTAGATACTACAGTAGTTTAAGTTATTTTGATCAAGAAGGTATTTCTGTGAGATCAGATTTTAAGCGTTTTACATTTAGAAATAACTTCGAGTCAAGACCTAATGATAAGACCAAAATAGGTTTTAACTCTTTAGTTGCTTACTCAATTGATCACGGTGTGGATTCAGAGGGGTCTGTTACTTTGCAAAACCCGTATGCTGCGGTGTATTTAGGATCTCCATATGATGCTCCTTATAATGCTGATGGAAGCTTTGCAACTGGAAATGGTAAAGTAGGAGCGAATGCTTTGGAAAATCTTTATGTTAATGGTAGAGAAGGTAAACAAATCAGGTTTACAGGTTCTGTTTATGCTGAGCGTGAGTTGTTTAAGAATATTAGTGCTAGAACTGATTTAGGGGTTGATTTTACTCAAGATAATAACTTTAGATATGCAGATCCTAGTAGTTACTATGGAGGTACTACTACGCCAGGTAATGCCGGTTTTTACACGGAATCCAATAGTTACTTTGCAAATATTACCTCTACCACAAGATTGGTGTATGACAATGTGTTTGCCGAGAAGCACAACTTAACCGCAGGTGTTTATATGGAGTACGTTAAATTACACGTAAGATCTAGTGGTTTTACTGGATATGGAATTAACCCAACTTTACCAGGTGTGCCTGGAGGTATAAGTGAAGGGACTCCTGAGAATGAGTTGATTCCAACTGTTTCTGGTGGCGTTACAGAAAGAGGTTTGTTCTCTTACTTTGGATTGGTTAACTATGATTTTGACGGCCGTTTTGGTTTGGATGCATCTTTAAGACGTGATGCGTCATCTAAATTTGCTGATGAAAATAAATGGGCTACTTTTTACTCTGTTGCTGGTAGATGGAATATTTCCAATGAGGAATTCCTAGCAGGAAACAAAACTATCAACAACTTGAAACTAAGAGCTAGTTATGGAACCTCTGGTAACCAAGATGCTATTAATGATTTTTCTGATAAAACTGAATATGGGCAAGTATCCTATAATGGTAATACAGGTATCGCATTTGGTAGAATTGGTAACCCAGAGTTGAAATGGGAGACTTCAAATCAATTAAACGTTGGTATTGATTATGATTTGTTTAACTATAGATTGTCTGGATCTGTAGAATATTACAACAACAAAACAACTGACTTGTTTGTTGATTATAATTTATCACCTTCGGCTTCAGGTACTTCTGTTATTGAAGCAAATGCTGGGTCTATGAGAAACGCTGGTTTTGATGTAAGCTTAACAGGTGTATTGGTTAGAAATGAGGATTTTCAATTTGAATTAAATGGAAATTTCAACTATAACAAAAATGAGATTTTAGATTTAGGACAAGTAAACGAATTTGAACAAGGTACTTCTATTATTAGAGAGGGCTTGCCATTAGGAAGTCACTATGTTGTTGGTTGGGCTGGAGTTAACCCTGCAAACGGACAGCCGTTGTACTATGACCTTGATGGAAATGTAACAAATGTATATAGTGAGACTAATTCTGTAGCTAACTACGGAAGTTATAACCCAGTTTGGACAGGAGGTTTTGGAGCTAGAGTAACTTATAAGGCTTTTGAATTGTCTACGTTATTTACTTTTGCTGCTGATTATTACAGATTTAACAACCAGACATTCTTCCAAGAAAACCCTAACTTTGCCCAGTACAACTTATCTACGGCAATGTTGGATATGTGGCAACAACCAGGTGATATTACTGAGGTTCAAAGCTATAGATATAACAGAGAGTTTTCTTCTAAAGATATCGAAGATGCTTCTTTCACGAAATGGAGAAACTTGACAATAGCGTATAATTTACCTCAAAGATATATTGACAGCATTGGCTATATTTCAGGATTAAGATTATATGCACAAGGACAAAACTTATATACTTGGACTAAGTTTACAGGTTTCGATCCTGAAGATGATAATAATATTGCTCAATATGAGTATCCAACACCAAGAACATTTACTATTGGTTTGGATGTTAAATTTTAAAAAATGATGAATATGAAAAAAATATCAAAATATCTATGCATAGCTCTATTAATGGGTGGTATGTATTCATGCGATAATGCCATTGATGTAGCGCCAGATGATGAGATTTTAGAAGAGAATGCCTATACCAATGTTGATGATTTAGAAAGAGGTATCTATGGTGTGTACGCTGGTATTTCTGGTTCAAATATTATTCAATGGTCATCTAGATTTACTGATGATTTAAGGATAGCGGCAACGAACAGAGGTCAAGGAATTCAAGTACATAGATGGTCGATTAACCCAGGTACTGATGAAGTAGCTGGTTTATGGGGAAATATGTATAATGTAATTGCTAGAACCAATAGGCTTTTGGACGCAATGGAGAACATTACGCCAATTAACGAAGATGAGGAAGCTACTATGCAACGTATTAAAGCAGAATGTTTGGCAGTAAGAGCCATGGAACATTTTGATTTATTAAGATTATATGCCCAAGATTATGAAAGTACGTCTTTAGGTGTGCCAATCATTGATGGGGTATATGTGTTTGAACAATTCCCGCGTAATACTGTAGGTGAAGTGTTTACATTTATTAACGCTGATTTAACGGAAGCCTATAATCTATTAAGTTCGTCTTATACTGAGAACACTCGTTTAACTAAAACTGCCATCAATGCTTTAAGAGCAAGGGTAGCGTTATACCAAAAGGATTATGCTTCAGCAATTAGTTATTCAACTCAGGTTATCAATGCGGCTCCTTTGGCTGTAGGTACTGAATTTTTTGGAGTATGGACTGATGAAGTTGAGACTGAAGTAGTGTTTAAATTGGCTAGAACTTCTGGTGACGGAGCTGTAGGAACACTTTTTACAGATACCAATGATGATCGATTTTTTAATATTTCCTATAGTTTATTTGACTATATGGCAAATAATGGATGGACCAACGATATTAGAACATTCATCACCATCGATACTGAAAACTTTGATGTAGATGATCTAAGAGTTGGAAAATATCTAGGAAGTGAAGCTAATTTTGGTTTGAACGATATTAAAGTGTTTAGAACAGGAGAGCAATACTTGATTAGAGCAGAAGCTTATGCTAGAACTGGTTCTTTGGACTTGGCTGCTCAGGACGTTGAAGATTTGCAAAATGCTCGTGTGTACCAAGGAGGACCAGTTGCTCCTTTAACATATGGAAGCGTTAGTAATGCTTTGAATGATATTTTAGCGGAAAGACGTTTTGAATTGGCATATGAAGGACATAGATTCTTTGACCTTAAGAGATTTGGATTAGGGGTTAATAGAGGAGCAGATGACTGTACCGACCCTGCTGATCCTTGTTCTTTAGATGGGGATGATTACAGAATGGCATTGCCAATTCCTTCTACGGAAATTTTTGCCAATGATGTGATTCAACAAAACAATCAGTATTAATTTTTAATAGAAAAAAAATGAAAAAGTATTTATTTATACTGTCAATATTTGCGCTCTTTTTGTCATCATGTGATGAGCAAGAACCGGAAATATATGACGGCACTAGTTTAATATATTTTACAGATGGTACCTCAGGTAAGTTTTTTGTGGAGGATGCACCTGAATCTAGTACGCAGATAGTTGTGGGAGTAACCAAGGCTTCTTCATCAGATAGAACATTTACTGTAGCGGTAAACGAAGAGTTGACCACTGCGACACCAGATCAGTATGAGTTTATGACATATACGTTTACAATTCCTGCTAACGAATATCTTGGTTATATTGAAGTATTTGGAAATTTTGATGCAATATCTACAGCTGGATCTACTTTAGCTATCGAATTAGTTGATATTCAAAATGCAGAGGTTGCTAACTTTGATACTACGTTTCTTTTGGGACTAAATCAATATTGTCCAATCGAATTACCTGGTACATCGTATAATGGTTCTGCCTATATCGGTACTTCGTTAGTAAATACCTTTCAAGGTTCATTAAACGCAACGGGAGAATTGAACGAGTATGTTATTAATAATGCTTGGGGAGAGTTTGTTGCAGCTGCAACTGGTGACGATGGCTATCTAGGTCAATATTATTACCCTGTTATTATCCAAATAGGATGTGATGGAAGTGTTGATGTAACTCCTTCAAACACAAATGGAATTCCTGGAGCAGGAGGAACGGGAACGTATAACGAAGCTTCTGGTATCATCAGTTTAAGTTTAACACAAGGGTTGTTTACAGAACCATTTAATGTAGAAGTAGAGTTAGCTCTATTTTAATTATACATTTTAATTAATAATAAAAAAGGCCGGAAAATCTATTTATTTTCCGGCCTTTTTTCATTACAAAAATCTAAGAGAAGGGATTTTTTAATTAAGGTTTAAGCAAGTTATTCTACAGAAAATAGTATGAACTTTGTATAATTTTAAATTAAATAGATATTATAAAACAAAAAAGGAAGAGTTAAATGCTTTTGCTTTTTTGTTTTATAATATCTATAATGCTATATTTGGCCGCGATTAAAAAGCCTAGCTAGAATGAAAAAAATTATATCATTTGTATTACTATGTCTGAGTATTAATGCTTTGGGACAGACGGAAGAACAAGTTTCTAAGTATATTAATAACGAAGATAAATCTAAATTATTGGATTTGTCAGCTCGATTTAAAAGAGATTCAGATGAATCCCTTAAAGCTGCATTGGAAAAATATCCTAGGATAATAGAACATGACGGTAAAGTAGGTTACCTTCAGGGATTGAGAATGGATGGATCTCCAATTTATATTACAAGTTTTAATGCCGGATGTGCTGAAACTGTTCAAGCAGATGAGTTATACGAAGGAGGTGAGCTTGGATTGGATCTTTCAGGTGCTGGTTTAACATTGGGATTATGGGAAGGTGATGCAGTTAGAAATACCCATCAGGAATTAACAGGGAGAATAGATCAACAGGATTTCTTGATTTTTTTTGGAGCAAATGATGAATCAAACCATGCAACTCACGTCGCAGGTACTATGATTGCTTCTGGGGTTGATACAGATGCCAAGGGGATGGCTTACGAAGCGTCAATTGTGGCTTATGATTGGGATGGCGATTTGGAAGAAATGGCTATCGAAGCTGCTTCAGGAATGTTGTTATCCAATCACTCTTATGGATTGGATGTTTTCGATGGAAATACGCTATTAATTCCTGTTTATTGGTTTGGAAAGTATGATAATAAGTCAAGAGCTTTAGACGAATTATTGTACGAGGCTCCGTACTATGTGTCTGTGTTGGCGGCTGGAAATGATAGACAGAAAAGTGCCTTTGCAACCAATAAGAATGGTTATGATATGCTTCAAGGATTTTCTAATGCAAAGAATGCAATTACTGTTGCTGCAGTGAATGAAGTTTCCAATTATACTAATGAATTCAGTGTGACTATGAGTAATTTTAGTAATTATGGGCCAACCGATGATGGAAGAATTAAGCCAGATATTTCTGCTAAAGGAGTAAGTGTTAAATCGTCCGTAGCGACTTCAAATACTGCTTATGCAACAATGCAAGGAACATCGATGGCTACACCAAGTGTTACTGGGACGTTAGCATTGTTACAAGAACATTATAATAATGTGAATGATATATATATGAAAGCGGCAACTGTAAAAGGTTTAATGGCTCATACGGCTTTGGAGGCTGGTTTTAATGATGGACCTGATTACAGATATGGCTGGGGATTGTTAAACGCTAAGGATGCTGCTAATTGTATTACTAATAATGGTGTTTCATCTATTATCAATGAAACTTCACTTGCCAACGGAGATACTTTTTCTACAACAGTTACTGCTTTGGGAGATGAACCTTTAGTGGTAACCATAAGTTGGACAGATCCAGAAGGAACAGTATATGTTTCTTCTTCAACTACAGATTTATTAGATAATCCTATAGCTATTCTAGTTAATGATTTAGATGTTCGTGTAACCAATGCTTCTACTACTTATTATCCTTGGAAGTTGGATCCGGCATTTCCTAGTGGTGGCGCAACTAAGGCAGACAATACCGTAGATAACATTGAGAAAATTGAAATTGCAAATCCTTCTGGAGAATATACTGTAACCGTTAGTCATAAAGGGACATTGGAAAACGATATTCAAGATTTTTCAATTGTAATTACCGGAATTAATGCAACTCTTGGTGTTGAGGATAACGAAATTCAAAATGTTGCAGTTTGGCCAAACCCTGCAAAGGATGTTATTAATTTGAAACTAACTTCCGTGGAAAACAATTCTAAAGTTAGTTTATATGATATTCACGGACGTTTGGTTTATCAAGGCGCTTTAAAATCTTCTAGTTTGTTACATTCAATTAATGTTAAGGAATTCTCAGCAGGAGTATATTTCTTAAATGTTGAAAACGGAACACAAACCTTTAACAAGAAAATTGTTATTGAATAATTTTAGTTGTAATTGAACTTAATATTAGGTTAAGTATTAATTAAAATGACCGCAATAGGGAATTCCTTATTGCGGTTTTTTTTATACTGGTCTATTCCGTCCAACTTATAGTGTATTATATAGTATAGCATTCACTCGGTTTTGCTCATAATATTCTAACTTTATTTTCGTTTTAAATACTTACTTTTGCTCCATATTTTACTACAGGTATGAGGAAATTGCTTTTAAGTGTTTTTATTTTGGTGACTTCGTTAATGAGTGCTCAAGTCAGGAAATTTGAGAAACCATTATCCAGAGATGTAAGCACATCCTTGGATACTACAAATACCAATGTAAACAAAGACAGGAAAAGTAAGGCAAAAGAAAAATCAGCAACCATCAATATGTACAAAATGGTGTCCTATAAAAATGATACCACTTTTGTAGATACCTCACTAACCATTAAAAAAGACTACAAGTTTAATTACCTAAGAAAGGATAATTTTGAACGTATCAATTTTTTAAATACGGGGCAAACATTCAATTCTCTAAGTTTTAATGTTTCCAATACAGATGTGATGCCTGTATTTGGAGCTAGGGCAAGACATTTCAATTATATGGAAATTGAAGATATTTATTATTACGAAGTTGCCACACCATTTACTGAGTTATGTTATAAAACGGTCTTTGAGCAAGGCCATTTGTTGGACGCCTTATTCAGTGTGAACACTTCTAAACAGCTTAACTTCACAATAGCCTATAAAGGTTTACGTTCTTTGGGGAAATACCAGCACCAACTTACCAGTACAGGAAATTTTAGGTTTGTCACCAATTATTCCACCAAGAATAATCGTTATAAAATGAGAGGGCATATTGTGATGCAGGATTTAATGAATGAGGAAAACGGTGGTTTAAAGGATATAGATTTGGTTAATTTTGAATCGGGGAATAAGGAATTTAAGGACAGGTCCGTATTTGATCCCGTTTTTGAAAATGCCGAAAATATTTTGGAAGGAAAGCGTTTTCATCTAGAGCACCAATATCGAGTTACGAAAGCCCATGATTCACTTCAAAAGCCAAACTTTAATGTTGGTCATGTAATTTCCTTTGAGGATAAGTATTACCAATTTGTGCAAAGCTCCAGAAACGATTTTTTTGGCGAAGCATTTTTGACTAGCAAAATAAATGACAAAGTGACCTTGGAAGATTTTAGAAATCGGTTTTATGTTGATTTCAAAGAGAAAACATTGGGTAATATTAAGGTAAATGTAGATTATTACAATTATAATTACGGATATGATGCTTTAGTAATTTTGGAAGGCAATACAATTACCAATCGTTTAAAGGGAGATGTTTTAGAGGCAGGAGGAAGTTACGCTAATAGTTTTGGTAAATTTAATGTGTTAGGGGAATTTGGTATAAATGTTTCAGGAGATTTAGATGGCAATTTCTTTAAGGGTTCCGCAAACTATAGTTTTACAGATGATATCAAATTTAGTACCACTTTTAATTCTAGTTCCAAGGCGCCTAACTATAATTATGTGCTATATCACAGTGACTACCTCAATTACAATTGGGATAATTCAGGTACATTCGACAATGTGCAAACACAGCAATTAGCATTGGAATTACAGTGGCAAAAGTTGGCTAATATTTCGTTTGATTATTCAAATATTACTAATTACACTTATTTCGCAAAGGATGAAGTAACTGAAGGCGTTAAACCATTTCAGACTGACAATACGGTAAATTATTTGAGATTGAAGCTGAATAGGGAAATTCGATTTGGAAAATTTGCCTTGGACAACACCTTTATGTACCAAAATGTATTGAATGGTGATAATATTTTTAACGTACCCCAATTTATCACAAGAAATACCTTTTACTATTCCAACCATTTCTTTAAAAAGAAAGCCCTCTTTTTACAAACCGGAATTACCTTTAAGTATTTTACTGAATATAATATGAATGGTTACGATCCATTACTTGCCGAATTCTATGTTCAAAATGATACTAAAATTGGAAACTTTCCAATGCTTGACTTTTTCGTGAATGCAAAAGTGAGAACAATGAGGATATATTTGAAGGCAGAACATTTCAACTCAGCATGGACTGGGTATAAGTTCTATTCCGCTCCCAATTATCCATATCGTGATTTTATTGTTCGCTTTGGTCTGGTCTGGAACTTCTTTTTATAAGAAAAATCAATTTATTAAATATTTAAAAGACATGCATATGGCATGTCTTTTTTGTTTAGCCCATCCTTTCTATATATATGACAAAGTATTAATCGGGATTCATGTAGACTTTACACAACATATATAGTATGTATTCAAAAGAGGCTTTAAGGAAAGCTCAATACTCCACTTCCTATAAGTCATAAAATATTTCCAGGCCCAAACACTTCAATTCCAACGTTCTAAATTCCTTGTTTCAAAATATTTTCCAAAAACCCAAAAAAAGGCTTGCAGATATCCAAAAAGGCGGTATATTTGCAGCCGCAAAAACAGCGAGTGCTGCGAAGGCGAGAGGAGTTCATTGAGAGAGTCGGTTACAAGTATTTTGAGAGGCGATCGCGCCACGAAAAAAAACTTTCAAAAAAATAACCGAAACTGTTGCGAGCTTCAAAAAAGGGTTCTATATTTGCACCCGCTTAAGCGCTGAGCTTAGGAAGAACAAAGAAGACAAGTTCATTAACATATTGAATTGACAGCGTAAGACCGATCTTAATTTAAGATCTGGTCGAACAAAGAACAAGCCATTTTGAGAACCAGAAAATTCCGTTTCGAAAGTCTGAATAATATTTAAGATTTAACGATGAAG